>CAYMAP010000126.1:0-8219 GCA_964388425.1 uncultured Planctomycetaceae bacterium | reverse complement strand
CGTAATCCAGTGGCAAACGCGACATGATACGTGCGACGTGAGCGATCCGGCATGGAACGTCCATGTTGCGCTCCGGGTGTCGCATTGGGCTTGTTTGTTGATAGCTTGTGTCTGGAAGCTGGCTGTTTGACCATGACATCCGAACATGAGACAACCCGCCGGGTGCTGGTGATCGGGTACGGCAACCCGGGCCGTCGCGACGACGGGCTGGGGCCTGCACTGGCCGAGGCGATCGATCGCAAGCGCCTGCCCGACGTGACGGTGGACAGTGACTACCAGTTGACGGTCGAGGACGCCGCGGATGTGGCGGGCTACGACGTGGTGCTATTCGCCGACGCGGATACCGCCTGCCGTGAGCCGTTCGAGCTGCGGCGGATTTCGGTCGACCCGGACGACGCCCGCATCCGGTTCACGAGCCACAGTTGCTCGCCCGAGGGCGTGCTGGCATTGGCCGAACAGTTGTTCCAGTCCCGGGCGGATGGATATGTGCTGGGTATTCGCGGCTATACGTTCAACGAGTTCGGCCAGGGCCTGAGCGATCGGGCGGCCGAGAACCTCGACCGGGCTATCGAGTGCGTGGAAGAGGCCCTGCGGTCCGGGCGGTTCGAGCCGACCGGACCGGCAGATGGCTGACAATACTTTCTGAGACGTTCATCGCAGACTACAAGAGGACGACCCATGCAAGACGGAAAACACGTGATTCTCTGCATCGACGACGACGAGGACATTCTCATGGTCCTCAAGGCCAACATCGAGGGCGCCGGATACGTCTACGCCCAGGCCACCAGCGCCGAGGAAGGCCTGAAGGTCTACAAGGAGGTCCAGCCCGACTTCGTCATCGTGGACCTGATGATGGAGGAAGTCGACGCGGGCACGAACTTCGTCAAGGAGCTGAAGCTGCTGGGCAAGACCCCGCCGATCTACATGCTCAGCTCGATGGGCGACGACCTCCATCAGATGACCGACTACAGCGACCTGGGCCTCAACGGGGTGCTCCAGAAGCCCGTCCGCAAGGACAAACTCCTGAGCCTGCTGGAAGCGAAACTGAAGTAAATTGCGCCGCGACCCGGTACACGCGTCGCAGCAAGGTCCCTCCGGGGAGTGTAGCCGATCCGCCGCCGGCTGATCGGTCGCCCTTCCGGCCGGTTACGGCGTCCCGTCGTCTCCGTTCCCGGCCTCCGGGGTGGGAAGTTCACTCCCGGGGGTCAATTCTCCGTCCTCCGACTCGGCCAGCAGGTGGATGTTTTGCTCGGCCTGATCGAGGATGGCCCGGCAGGTCTTGATGAGTTCCATGCCCCGGCCGTACCGCTGGATGGACTCCTCCAGGGAGACCTTGCCCTCCTCAATCTCCTCGACGAGCGTCTCGAGTTCGTCAAGGGCTTCTTCAAACGTGGGCGGCTTCTCGGAGTGGGTTTGTGAATCGGTCATGGTTGTGTGTCGCGAAAGCAGGAGTCCGAGTCCAGTCTGCCGCAAGCGGACGACAGGGCGGTCTGCCTGGCCTGTTTTTATGCTGCGGCCTGAGGTCTGACGCCGGCGGCGGGGTTGTCACTTCGCCGGCAGTTCGATGTCGGTGTTGGGTTCGGGTGCGTATCGTACGGGCTGTTCGCCGATGAATTCCTCGACCATGTCGCGGGCCTCGTTGTCGGTGAATTGCTTGGGCGGGTGCTTCATGCAGAAGGCGCTGATGCCCAGGATGGGGCCTGCGAGCTTCCGGTCGCGCGCGATCTTGCAGGCGCGGATGGCGTCGATGGTTTCCCCGGCGGAGTTGGGGCTGTCCTCGACGCTCAGGCGGGCCTCGATGTGCAACGGCACGCCGCCGAACCCCCTCGCCTCGATCCGCAGGGCGCAGACCTTGTTGTCCTTCTGCCAGGGCACGAACTCGGCCGGTCCGATATGCACGTTATCCGGCTCGAGGGGAACGTCGAGCTGAGACTGGACGGCGTCGGTCTTGGAGATCTTCTTGCACTTCAGCCGGGCGCGTTCGAGCATGTTCAGGAAGTCGGTGTTCCCCGCCCAGTTGAGCTGGTAGGTCCGGTCGATCTTCGCGCCTCGCTCGTGCATCATGCGGGTCAGGACGCGGTGGGTGATCGTCGCGCCGACCTGGGCCTTGATGTCGTCACCCGCGCAGGGGATGCCCGCCTGGGTGAACCGCTTGGCCCAGGTCGGATCGGAGACGATGAACACCGGAATGCAGTTGATGAAACTCACGCCGGCTTCGAGGCAGCACTCGGCGTAGAATTCGGTGGCCCGCTGGCTGCCGACCGGCAGGTAGTTCATCAGGATTTCCGTGCCGGTCTCGCGCAGGAGCCGGACGACGCCGGCCTTGTCGGGCTGGGGGGCGTCGGCGAGGCGGAAGGCCTGGTGGTCGGGAAAGTTTGCCATGTGGTCGGGCACGCCGTCGAGAACCTTGCCCATCCGGACGGTCACGGCGTCACAACGGAAGTCGTCGAAAAAGACCGTCGTGTTGTTGGGTGGGGCGAAGAGGGCTTCGTGGAGGGGCTTGCCGACTTTGCGGGTGTCGACGTCCAGGGCGGCGACGATTTCGATATCGCCCGGCGCCCAGGTTCCGAACGTCGGATGGGCCAATCCGACCACCTCGCCCCCGCGGGCGAAGACGTCGCGGTAGTAATGAATCCCCTGCACGAGGGATGAGGCACAATTGCCCACACCCACGATCGCTACGCGAATTTGCTTCATGACTCCACCTCGGGGCGGTTCGGCGGGAAGACCTGCCCGGCCCCAAAAAGGTTAAGAACGTGTGAACCTATTGTAGGAGGACCGGGCGTTCTGTCAACCGCACAACGGCCTGAGATATGAGATTTGCGTTCCGAGGGTCGGCTCAGTCGTGTACCGGCTGGAGCCGGAGCAGGAATTCGCGGTTTCCGCCTTTTCCGCGGACGGGGCTGAGTACGCCGGCGAGGGTGACCCAGCCAAGCCCGGCCAGTTCCTGCTGGACGGTTCGGGCGACTTCCGCGGTCTGGCGGTCGTCGAGGACGGCGTGGGGGCGTCGTTTGAGCTGCTTGGCCAGTTCGAAGTGCGGCTTGAGCAGCGCGACGACCTCTCCGCCGGGTCGCAGCCAGCCCCCCGCGGCGGGCACGATTCGGCCCAGGGGGGTGAAGGCCACGTCGATGGTGACCAGGTCGACCGGCTCGTCCGGGGACGGGGCGTGGAGTGCGTTGGTGCGTTCCATGACGACGACGCGCTCGTCGTTGCGGAGGATCCAGGCAAGCTCGCCGTAGCCGGTGTCGACGGCAAGGACGCGACGGGCACCGCGTTGGAGCAGGCAGTCCGTGAACCCCCCGACGTTGCAGCCGAAGTCCGCGCAGCAGAGCCCGGCGGGGTTCAGCCCGAAGGCATCGAGAGCGGCGGCGAGCTTCAGCCCGCCCCGAGAGACATACGGACAGTCCGGCGGGGTCATGGAAGCATGATAATCGCAGCGCAAAGGAAAACCCACGGTCCGTCGGCCGGGGGTTCTGGCCGGGAATCGAAGTCTGATCTCAGTCGAGGCGGCTGAGCGACACTGGAGGGCGGGTGCTTGCGCGCACGCGGCCTGTGAGACGAGGGCGGCCGAGCGACACGCTAGCTGTGCGCCTTGTTCAGCGTTTTGTGCATCGCCGCTGCCAGGCGGGACTTCCGCCGGCTAGCGGTGTTTTTGTGGATTGTGCCCTTGGCGGCGCCCTCGTCGAGCTTCCGGTAGCAGGCCTGCAGCGCGCGGGCCATCTGCTGTTCGTCGCCGTCGTGGACGGCCTGGTGGAAAACCTTGACGACGTCCTTGATCTGGTCTTTTCGCCAGCGGTTGCGGGCGTGACGTTTTCGATCCTGACGAATGCGTTTTTTTGCCGATAGCGTATGGGCCACGAATGGTCTCCTGCTCGTGAACGGGTCAACGTACGGCCCGCCCCTCGGACCGGTCGGTCCGGGGCGAGATGGACCGGTTATTGTACCGCGGGAGTCGTGCCTGGCAAGCGTTTTTTCCGCGGCGGCTGGCGGCCCCGGCCCCGGGGAGGCCCCCGGAAACCTGCGGACAAAAGAATTTACAGCCGGACCAATCCGATGTAGACCCGCGTGTGTTGAACGTCTGACCCTCCGTGGAAGCGGTCGGATGGAGAAACCGCCCGGGCGAGGAAACAGGCTTCGCCTCAGGGACGCCCGTTCGTATAATGCGTACTTCGCGTGCCCGCAGCAACCAACCCCAGACCCCTCATCAAAGACACAATGGAGAGAGTTGTGAACGTACTGGACGATGCACGACGTATGATCCCGAGCCTGCTTCTGACGATCGCCCTGGCGTGGGCCTGCCCCGCCGAGCCGACCACCCAGCCCGCCACCGACGAGGCGACGGTGTCGATCCTTTCCGAAGAGGGCCAGAAGCGTCCGTCGGCTGCGGAGAACCTCTCGGCCGAGGCCCGATCGGCCCGGCTGCGGGACCAGGCGTTGCAGCAGGCGTTGGACGGAAACTTCGCGGCCGCCCTGGGTCGGCTTCGAGAAGCGCAGAAGCTCAATGGCGAGGACCCCGTCATCCGCCAGGGCATCGACCTGCTGGAAGGCCACGACCGGCGGATGGCCCGCGCCAGCGCCCAGCGGCACCGGGAATACGAATACGAAATCGATCGCATCCGCTGGGCTTACCAAGCCCAGGAATACGTCGAAGCCCACCCCGACGCCGAGGAGGTCGACAAGCTCCGTACGATCATCACGGAACAACTTGCCGACGTATACCATGCCATCGGCACCTCGGACGTCTTCGAGGAGGCGACCGCCAAAGAAGCCGCCGAGATGAAGACCGCCAGCCTGGAGAAAATCGACGAGGCGTTCTCTCTTCTCGACGAGGCCGAGGAGGTCCTTGCCGGACAGGACACAGGCTACGCCAGCGGCGTCCTTCAGCGAGCCGAGGCGTTGCGAAAACGTCTCGAGCAGGAACGCGCGATCTGGCAGGGGGTCGACCCCTCGACTCGTGAGACACGCTGGAAAGGCGCGAGGACCATCGACACCGTCCAGGATCACCTCGCTGACGCGATGACCGATCTGGAGGTGATGGTGTCGAAAAATCCCTGGAAGGTCGCCCTGCTTCACGCCCGTCTGGCCAAGGACATCGCACCTGACCCGCAGGCACTGCGGCAGACGGACTGGTACCGCCAGCTCCGAAGCGACATCGGAGCCCGAGGTCGAAAGGCCATCGAAAATGCAGAATGGTACGACGCCCTGACCGCCTACGCGGGACTGGAAGATCTCGAAAAGGACAACGCCGAATTCCGCAAGCAGTTCAAACGCGCCAGCCGGCATGTGCGGGTACTCCGGCTGTACGGCACGAAAGAGGACGCCGACGAGGAGGACAACGGCAACGAGGCCGTCGAGGAAGAGGTCCTTCAGGAACCGGAGGTGATCTGGAAAGACCTCGTCCAGGGTGTCGATGCCCAGATGGTCCGCACCGCGATCAAGAAACTCGGCACGAGCTACGTCGCGAGCGTGGACTATCGGCAACTGACGCGGGGGGCGCTGAACAGCCTGAAAATACTCGCCGAAACGCCACAGGTCCGAGAAACGTTTCCCGGGCTGGCCGATGAAAACCAGCGAGACGCCTTCCTCGACGTCATTCGCAGCGAACTGGAAGACATCGAGTCCCGGGACCGGGTGGACCACGTTCGACTGCTGATGGCGTTGAACAAAATCCTCTACGCTTCCGAAGAATCCATCGGTATTCCGCTGGAGGTTCTGGTCGTCGAGTTCGCTGACGGGTTCCTCAACGAACTGGACAAATTCAGCGGGATGATCTGGCCCCAGGATGTCGAGGACTTCAACAAGTCCACCATGGGAGAGTTTACCGGCATCGGCGTGCAGATCACCAAGGAGACCGGTCAGCCCCTCAAGGTCATCACCCCTCTGCTGGGTACGCCCGCATACAAGGCCGGCGTCAAGGCCGGCGACCTCATTACCGAAGTTGACGGTCTGGCCACGAACAACAAGACCATCGACAAACTCATCAAACGCATCATGGGCCCGCCCGGAACGAAGGTTGTCCTGACCATCAAACGCCGCGGCGCGGCCGAGCCCTTCAAAGTCCCTGTCATCCGCGAGGCCGTCAACATCCGCACCGTCAAGGGCTGGCAGCGGCACGAAAACGGGCAGTGGGACTACCATCTCGACGAGGACGAGAAGATCGGATACATCCGACTGACCCAGTTCACCGGCACGACCCATGTCAACCTCCACAAAGCCCTGAAAGAACTCCACGAGAAGGGCGTGCGTTCCGTCGTCCTGGACCTCCGAGCGAACCCCGGAGGACTCCTGCGCAGCGCCACCGCCGCAGCCGACGAATTCATCTCCAACGGCCGAATCGTCTTCACCCGGGGTCGACAGGTCCCGCGCAACGAAATCAACGCCACACGCGAGGGCAGCTTCCTCCAGGGCGATCTCGTGGTCCTCATCGACCAGCACTCCGCCAGCGCGGCCGAAATCCTCTCCGGCGCACTGAAGGACTGGAACCGAAGCCTCATCGTCGGCAAGCGGACCTACGGCAAGGGAAGCGTCCAGAACGTCATTCCCGTCAAAAACAACAACGCCTTCCTCAAACTGACTACCGCCTACTACTACCTGCCCTCAGGCCGCCTCCTCCATCGCAAAGAGGACGCCCAGAGCTGGGGCGTCGACCCGGACGTGGAAATCTACCTCACCCCGAGACAAATGCGCAAGTGGCTCGAAATCCGACGCAAGACCGACCTGCTCCAGGAATTCGACCCCGAACTCCTTGCCGCCGACCTCGACAGACAGTACAACGCCGACATCCAGCTCAACACCGCCGTCATCCTGCTGAAGCTCAAAAAGCTCCAGAAACAGGTTCGGCAGGAGGGTTACTTCGCGACCGACAACACCGCGGGGTAACACCCAAGGGATACGTCACGAATCCGGAATGGTGAATCGCAAGCCGGCTCAGAACCGCTCCGCTGAATCCTGCCCCGCCGCCTAAGACCCCGCTTAGGTGTTCTCGGAGTCCTCTGCCGAACCGTCCGCGGAACGGGTTTGTCCAGAGGATTCCCCCGGCTGGTCGGCCTGTGACGATTCGGAAGCGTCCTCGGTCTTGCCGGCGGATGCATCAGCCGACAGAATCGGCGGGATGAGTCGGCTTTCCACCACGGCCGTCCGGGCAATCCAGTCGCCCAGCCGTTGACGGTTCCGCGTCAGCAGCGGCACGAGCAGCGGAATAATCATCAGCACCGGCACGTACATCATCATCATGAGTTCAATCAGCTTCAGCAGGTTTCGCAACAGCACTTCGCGGAGTTGCGGCCTGAGACCCTTGTCACCCACGACGCGCAGGCCCAGCAGCATTTTGCCCGGCGTCGCGCCACGCCAGAGTTCCATGCCGACGCAGTAGGAAACATACGTCCCCAGCGAGGCAAGCCAACCCACGAACAACGCCACCGGCGGGACCACCATGTCTCCGCCCATCAGGTTGTCCCAGCCGGGCAGTTCCCGGGGCGGGGGCAGCGTCGGCGACACCGCCGCCAACGCGACGAACAAAAACGGCAGGTAGTCCACCAACGCCGCCAGCAGGCGCTTCAGCAGGTTGCCTGGCTTCATGCCCTTGGGCAGACTGAACAGCCCCGGCGGGGTCTGAGGCTTGAGCAGGAACGTCGCCATCGCGATCAGCACGATCACCACCCAGTTGAAATAATTGTGAATTCGCAACACCGTTTTCGCATCCGGCAGGCTCGCCAGCGATTCGTCGATCACTTCCTCTCCGGACAATTCGCCCGTCGTCGGATCGCACAAAACCATCCGCAGGGTCTTGTCTTGCCAGCATACCGCCAACTGCTCACCAAACCGCGTGACCGTCGACGAGGCTGGGAACGTCCTCGGCTTTCCGTCCTCGCTCATGAGCAGAGGATCGGCGTCGGGGGCGGGCTGGAACCGCCCGGCCTGTTGATCCCACCGGACCAGCGCGAGTCGAACGCGATTCGATTCAGGCTCGGGCTGTGGCAGCACGGCGACCAGACCGGTGGGCAGACCCGCCAGACCGATCGGCTGATTTTCCCAGGCCAGGTCCGTCCACGTCCCCGCTCGCTGGTTCGGGCCGATCCGCAGCATTCGCGGCCGGGCCTTGGACGTCGACTGGACGACCAGGACAATCTCCCGATCCATCGACGTTACGCGAACGCCCGTCGGCCGGGCAGGGGCGGGCTCGGCCCAGACCGCGCGCCAGTGGCCGGCCTGGGCGAGGT
>CAYMAP010000125.1:0-8299 GCA_964388425.1 uncultured Planctomycetaceae bacterium | reverse complement strand
TAAAGACTTTCCAGCTTCAGCACCCCATGACGGACGAGCAGCAGGAGGGTGATGTAGTACCCGACGAACAGTCCCAGCAACGGCAGGCCGAACCATCTCCGGAAACACACGCCCGGCCAGGCGACAAAAAGCCGGAACAAAAGCAGCGAGAGCATCATCACCGGCAGGTGGAGGTAGAAGAACTCGACGGGGACCTTCAGCGGCACGACCGTCGCCGAAGCGCCGATGACGAACAGGATGTTAAGGATATTCGCCCCGACGATGTTGCCCACCAGCAGCTCCGGGTGCCGACGGAGAATCGCCATGATCGCCGTGACAAGTTCCGGCAGGGAGGTCCCGAAGGCGATGAGCGTCACGGCCAGGACGTTCGGCGGGACGCCGTAGTGCTCGCAGAGCCTGCCCACCGACCCGACCAGCAAGGGAGCGGCGAAGATGAGCAGCCCCAACCCGACCGCCAGGCCCAGCAGGCTCATCAGGATCGCCGTGGGGCCGTGAACGGGGCGGGCGGCTTTAACCTCGGCAGGAATGGCCTCGGGGTGCGACCGCGCCCAGCGGATCGAGAGGTACAGGTAGACCGCCAGGAGCCCGACCATGACCAGGCCCAGCCAGCGGGGCAGGACCACGTCGCGGAAGCTGCCCCCCAGCCCGGCCAGCCCGAACGCCGCGACAGTCAGCAGCGCCCCGGCCCCGACCTGGAGCCAGCCGTGCCGGTTCAGGATGAAGCGGTCCTTCGGCAGGGTGGTCAGGCAGGCGGCAACGCCGAAGATCATCGCCATGTTGCAGATCATCGACCCGACCCCGTTGCCCAGCGCCAGTCCCGGCTTGCCCGCGAAGGCGGCCGTCACCGAAACGAACGTCTCCGGTGCCGTCGTGCCCAGCGAGACGACCGTCGCGCCGATGATGACCGTGCTCATCCCCAGCGCCGAGGCCAGCTTCACCGCCGAGCCCACCAGCCGATCCGCCCCGAACACCAGCATCGCAATCGCAATCCCCGCGATCGGCCAGAGCATCCAGATCGGCCGGGCCAGGAAAAAACTCTCAGGTATCAGGTCTGCAAGCATCCCGCAAAGCGTATCGCCGCCTGCGCCAAGATGCAAGGTTGCGCCGGGCTGATCGATGCCCAATCCATGCCCGTTTTTCGTTTGTTTCCGCCGCGAAGCAGAAAAACGGAATAAGCAGCCCCGTCCGGACTGGAGGGGGTTGCTAGTCCGACGACGAGCCCCGCATCGGCGGAAGCTCATCCTCGCGGGGCGGTTTCGTCCCATCGGGGCTGATGGGTTCGTGGTGAGATGTGCCGGATTCCTCCAGGCCGGCCCGCTCGGCCAGGCACGACGAAAGGGCTTCGAGCACGGCGGGTTTGTCGGTGCCGGCAAGCTTCAGAATGCGGGTTTCATCCAGACAATCGATACGTTTCATGGCAGGGGTTTTCCAAAGGCGCCGGAAACGTGGCAGGGTAACCAATCCGACTTCGGAGAGAAATCCCCCGTTCCCTGTCGGCGCCCGTTGTACCTCGATTTACTGCATTTCCAGCAGGAGGACGGTGACGTCGTCTTCCGGCCAGGGGGTGGGGACGAGTTCGCTGATGCGTTCCATGAGGTCTTCGGTGGGCAGGTCCATCATGGGCTGGAGCAGTTCGGCGAAGGTGGTCTGCTTGTCCTTGCCGTGGCCGCAGATGGTGTCTTCGGCGCCGTCGGAATAGACGACCATGCGGTCGCCGGGTGCCAGCCGGACCGACCCGTCGGTGAAGGTCGCTTCATCCATCACGCCCAGCAGGCTGCCAGGCAGGGAAAGTTCCTCGCGGGACCCGTCGGCGCGGTAGATCAGCGGCGGGGGGTGTCCCGCGCGGGCGACGCGGACCTGCCCGCCGGCGGTGTCGACGATGGCGTAGACGGCGGTGCAGAACTCGCACATGCTGAGCTTCTGTCGGCAGAGGTCGGCGTTGAGCTGGCCCAGCGCGTCGGCGGGCGAGAGAATTTCGTAGCTGTGCCCGCTGATCCGCTTGGTCTGCAGGGCCTTTTTGATGTACATCGTCAGCAGCGCCGCAGGCATGCCGTGACCCACGGCGTCGGCGACGTAGAAGCCCACGTGCGTCTCGTCCAGTCGGGCCACGTCGTAGATGTCCCCGCTGACCCAACTGGCGGCGTGGAAGCGGACGGCGAAGCGCGACCGGCCGACCTCGGGCAGGTGGCGGGGCAGGAAGTCCTGCTGCAGGCGCGAGGCCAGCCGCATCTCCTCGTCGATCTCGTCGGCGGTGCGGGAAGCCTCGGCGGCGAGGGACTCGGCTTGAGTGATCGCCGACCGCATCCGGTGCAGCGTCGGTGCCAGTGCCCGGGCCGTCTCCAGCGTCGCGCGGAGCCTGTCGTCCGAGGCGTCGGGCGCCAGGTGCAGGCAGGGCGCATCAGGGGAATCGACCTGCGGCAGCGTAGCGAGGGACCCGCCCCAGACGATCGGGACGATACCCGCCGAGTGCATCTGGCGGAGTCGTCTGGGCAGGTCGGGCAGGGTCGCATCGAGTACCGCCAGGTCCGCCGATCCCAGCAGGTCGTCCAGCGGGGCATCCGGAGGGGCCTGACGCAGCGCATCGTCGCCGATCATCTCGGCGACCGGAGCGGGCGGAGCACCCGCACCGATCCACAAGACCCCGTCCGTCGTGAGTTCCGTCGTCATGCTGCCTGCCTTCCGATTCGCTGCGGCGTGTAGCTGAGGGGTATATTCTGTGTAGTTCAGCCGTTCGGCTGGGGGGTCCTGTGTTTTGTGTCAGCCCCGGCAGGGGTGTCTTGTTTAGCCCCGCTCGCCAGAGCGGGGGGTAAGCCTACGGCTCAGCGTGACTGGCGGGGGGCACGTCGATCAGTTCCACCCGGTCGCCGACGCGGATTCCCTCGGCCCGGACCGTCCCGCCGGCGACCTCCAACGCATACAGGGCCGGCAGGTGGGAACTGTACGTCGTCCGCCCGCGTCCGTCCGGCTCGACCTGCATGGCATAGGTGTTCACCACGCGCAGGTCCGGCCCGACGAACACTATATCTATCGGAACGAAGCAGTCCTCCATCCAGAACTTCATCACCCGCGGGGTCGGGTAGATGAAGAGCATCCCCTTGCCGGGCGGGATGACCTCCCGCCGGCTGAACCCGGCAGCCCGGGTCGCGTCGTCCATGGCCAGCTCGACTTCCCAGCCATTCTCCCCGATGCGGACCCTCGGCCAAGCCGGGGCGGCGCGGTCCTCGTCCCCGCAGCCCGTCAAGGACCCGGCAAGGACCAGCGGCCCGACGACAACAAAAATGTGCAACAGCCCGTGCATAAAGACGCCTCCCTCAGAACTGCCAAGAACACGTTGGGAGGACCGTTTTGGGGATGTCACTCTATTCTTTGCGTTGACGAATCGCCCTGATGTTCCGTTCCGTCGACTTTTGAGGGGCGCATCCATAAAAGGGATTCTACCGCTTCCCGCGGATGCAGACCAGCGGGTCTCCGGCCGGTTCCCCAGAGACAGGCAGACCCCCGACCGGGAGGGCTGGGTCTGGTTGTCGCCGGGGTCAGTACGCGGCGAGCAGGCCGAAGTGGAATCGCCCGGAGTCGTTGAAGTCGGTATCGTGGGGGTTGGAGACCCGCCAGCCGTAGTCCATGCGGAAGCTGAGGTAGTTGTTCAGTTGGTATCTCAGCCCCACGCCGACGGACTGGAGATTGTTGGACTTGTACTCGCCTTCCCAGTCGGAGCGGTTGCAGGCATGGCCGTAGTCCCAGAAGGTCAGGAACTGGACTTTGTTGGCCAGTTCGTCCTTGCCGGCGAATTTGAAGAGGGTGATTTCCGGGCTTCGCAGTTCGAGAGAGAGGATGATGCCCTGGTCGGCGTTGACTTCGCGCTGGTCGAAGCCGCGGATGGTGTTGTACCCGCCGAAGCCCATCTGTTCGCTGCCGATCAGGCGGGCGTTGGAGAGTTGTCCGCGGAGTCGGTTGACGAAGGTCGCCCCGAGGGGCAGATTCCAGATACGCTCGACATCGAGGTTGGCATAGAAGTACTGCGGGTCCGCGCCGAGACGGACTTTTTCGTAGTCGGCCTTCTGGGCCTTGCTGGAGATCGGACCCGGGCTCCAGAACCCGCGGAGGGTGAAGGAGGTCTTGCCCAGGGAGTCGAGCATGGTTCCGCTGTACTGGGCGACCCACTGGGTGGTGTCGACGAAGCCGTCGTAGACCTTGAACTGGAGGAATTCCAGGTCGTTGTTGGTGCGTTTGAAGTCAAAGCCGAGTTCGACCTGGTGCTGGAAGCGCCCGTCGAGGAGGACCGGCAGGGGCATGATGTAGCGGGTACTGGCCTGCCAACTGACGCCGGTGATGTCCTGGTTGAGGTGGCGAGCGTCGTAGCAGGCGATGGACCCGAAGAAGGCCAGCTTGTGTCCCCAGCGGAAGGGGATGCGGTAGTACATCGAGTGGACCTGGATATCGGAGAACTTGGAGTTGGTGGCGAACTGGTAGCCGGCCTCGTGCCCGAGATCCCAGAGGTTACCGAAGTTCACGCCCGTCAGATACCGTCCCAGGCGGGTCAGTCGGCTGCCGGTGTCTTCGTAGCCGGCGTAGAAGCGGACGGGCAGGCGGTCTCGCGTCTGGAGCGTCAGGTTCGTCTCGCCGAGCTTCCCCCCGGGCGAGAGGACCGGGCGGACGTAGCGGAAGGGGTTGCTGTTGACGAAGTCGATTTCCTGCAGGAGGGTGCTGGACTGGATGACGTCGCCTTCCTTGAGGGAGATTTTCTCGCGGATAAGCTTATCGGAGAACCAGTTGTTGCCTTCGACGGTGATCTTCCCGATTCGTCCTTCGATGACCAGCAGTTGCACGACTCCGCCGGTGATTTCCTGCTCGGGAACGATCACGTCGACGATGGGACGGTTCTGCCTGCGGTAGTAGAGGATGGTGGCCTTGACGACCTCGCCGATTTTCTTCCAGGTGATCGGTTTGCCGACGTAAGGCTCGAGCCGGCTGCGGAAATCCGCATCATCGAGGAAAGGCACATCCGAGGTATCCACGCCGCGGGTGATCGGGCTGGTCCGCAGGGCGTCCGGGGAAGAGACGAAGCGCAGCCCGAGCCATTTCTCGACGAGAACGTCTTCGCTGTCGGGCAGGTTGACCTCGGGATCGGGCAGCTCAGCCGGCCCGCCGGTCTGGCGGGGAACCTTGGGCTTCTCGACCGGCTGATAGTCCTGGGGCCGGATACGCTGAAGATCTGGAGGTGGGGTCTGCGCCATGCACAGCGTCGTAACGACCAGGCAAAACAGTCCTCCCACTCCCACACGTCGCAACATGGGGGGTTTGCGATTCACAATCATTGCCTTATGTAAAGGTTCAGGCTGCCATGGTGCGCCGGGGCAGCCAACGATTCCCAGACTCCTCTAGCAGTAAGGCCGTGAGTCTCGGCCGGGCACTATACTCCCGCCGTCCGAGCAATGCAAGACAGCAATTGCAGATTTCTCAACAACCATTCCCGGCCGATTCTTCCGCCGGGATGCCCCGGCCCGGTGGTGTCCGGTCCGGAGTTCGACGGCCCGGTCGCGGCAAGGGAGATATCGAAACGCGACGCCGCTTGGGGTATACTCCACGAAAATCAGTCCGCCGCCTCCCCTGCCCGCCCCTTGCAGGCCCCGCGGGCCAGGCCGGTTCGGCGGACGCAACGACCGGGACCCCGCCATGCCTCCCCGCACCACCAGCCATGACCTCGACACCGTGGAAGTCACCGAACCGACCGTCACCCCCACGGGCGGTCCGGGCGGCATGGACCTCCGCACGAAAATCTGCCTCTGGATCATCCTGATCGGGATGGCGAATTTCCTGGCCTACACGATCAGCTACGCCATCCTCTGGGGCGAGGCCGTCAACGGGCGGGTCGAGTTCCAGGCCGGTCGGGTCGTGTATCTGCTCCAGAGCGGCAAGGAGGTCTCCCGTGCGCAGTTCGTTTACAGCGGCATCCACTCGATCGCGATCTGGCCGACCGTGATGGCCGTCCTGCTGGCGCTGCTGACGCTGGCCAAGGACCGCATCACCGACTCGATGCAGTCCGCCGCCATGCGAGGCCGAACCCTCTGCACCATCCTCGCGGTCCTGATCGCCATCTCGATGAGCGGCTTGACGTTCCTGTTCATCAGCCAGTTCTCGGCCCACCTCGACCGGGCAAGCCGACTCGCCCACCAGTCCACGACCGCACCGGCGGAGACGCCCGCCGCGGAATCGGCTCCGACGGAGACTCCACCGACCCCATGACGCCCTCGCTGGAGGACATCCTCGAACCGGGCGGGCTCATCGCCGGCCGCCTGGCGACCTATGAACAGCGCCCCGAGCAACTCGCGATGGCCCGAGCCGTCGAATCCGCCCTCGCCGACCGCCGGCACCTCCTCGCCGAGGCCGGCACGGGCGTGGGCAAAAGCTTCGCCTACCTCATCCCCGCCATCCTCCACGCCGCCGAGCACCACCAGCGCGTCGTCCTCAGCACCTACACCATCGCACTGCAGGAGCAACTCATTGCCCGCGATCTGCCCTTTCTCGCCGACGTCCTGCCGGTGGGCTTCTCAGCCGCGCTGGGCAAGGGGCGGGGCAACTACCTCTGCCCGCGCCGCCTCGCCGTCGTCCTGAAAAACCCCGGCAAGCTGCTCGGCAGCGAGCGTCAGGAAGCCCAGCTCGAAGCCCTCGTCGACTGGGCCATGCAGACCGACACCGGCGAGCTGCAGGACATCGACTTCCACCTCGACCCGGCCGTCTGGGCCAAGGCACGCTCCGACCCGGCCCTGTGCAAGGGCAACCAGTGCGCCTTCCAGGAACGCTGCTTCCTGCGGGCGGCGAGACAACGGCTGCTCGAAGCGAACCTCATGGTTGTCAACCACGCCATGCTCTTCGCCGACCTGCCCCTCCCGCCGGGCGCGAAAATGCTCGGCCAGTACGACACCGTCGTCATGGACGAGGCCCACACCGTCGAACACGTCGCCAGCGAACAGTTCGGGCGATCCGTCAGCTCCTTCCAGGTCACCTCGCTGCTGCGCGACCTCTACAACCCCCAGAACAACCGCGGGCAGCTCGCCCTGACCGGCTCGGACGAGGCCGTCGATGCCGTCAAACACGCCCAGGCCGTCGCCGAGAGCTTCTTCGCCGCCCTCGACGCCTGCCAGGGCCCCGCCGTGGCGCCCAACGGGCGACTTATCCGGCCCGAACCCGTCCCCGATACCCTCACCCCCGCCCTGCGAGCGGTGGCCAAGCAGCTCAAGTCCGCCCGCCGAAACGCCCACGAAGAGGACGAAGCCCACGAACTGCTCGGCTACGAACTCCGCGCCAATGACCTGGCCGGCATGGTCGACGACATCGTCCGCCTCGCCGAGGAAGACCACGTCTACTGGCGGACCCGCCGAACCCTCCAATCGCGCCAGCGATGGGTCTCGCTGAACTCCGCGCCCGTCAACGTCGCGCCGATCCTCCGCGAACACCTCTTCGACGCCATCCGCTCGGTCATCCTCACCAGCGCGACCCTCGCGACGACCCAAAGCTCCCGGCACGGGTTCGAGTACATCCGCGGACGCCTCGGCGTCGACGAAGTCGACGAAATCCTCCTCGCCAGCCCCTTCGACTACCGAAACCAGGCGACGCTCTATCTCGAAACCCGCCTGGGCAACCCGAATCGCCTCGACGACTTCGCCCCCCACGCCGCCGCCGCCATTGAGCACTACCTCCGTCAGAGCCAGGCTCGATGCTTCGTCCTCTGCACCAGCTACGCCCTCGTCGACGCCCTGGCCGACGCCCTGGCCGACCACTGCGCCGCCGAGGGCTACGAACTGCTCGTCCAGGGTCGCAGCCTCCAGCGGTCGGCCATGCTCCAGCGCTTCCGCGACTCCGAAGGGGCCGTCCTCGTCGGGACCATGAGCTTCTGGCAGGGTGTCGACGTCGCCGGGGCGAACCTCTCCAACGTCGTGATCGTCAAGCTGCCCTTCGCCGTGCCCGACGCACCCGTCACCGAGGCCCGCATCGAGGCCATCCGCAACGCCGGGGGCAACCCCTTCAGCGACTTCCAGCTCCCCCAGGCCGTCATCCTCTTCAAGCAGGGCTTCGGCCGACTCATCCGCTCGACGACCGACACCGGCTTCGTCGTCGTGCTCGACCACCGGATCGTGACCAAATCCTACGGGCGGGCGTTCCTCGACGCCCTGCCCGACATCGAAATCGTCCGGGACGCCTTCTGCCGGTCCCGCTTCGCCTAACCCGCCCGCCCCAAGGGGATTCATTGATGCGCCCCTCAAAAGTCGACGGAACGGAACATCAGGGCGATTCGTCAACG
>CAYMAP010000124.1:0-8396 GCA_964388425.1 uncultured Planctomycetaceae bacterium | reverse complement strand
ATGAAAACCGCCGACAAATGCTTCGACACCCTCCTGCGGATTTTCGACAAACCTCGCTGGCGGTGCGACCGCCACCGTTGCGGCTGCTGAGGCAAAGCCCGCGGCCGACCGCCTCAGCCGACGCGACGGAGGTACCCGTCCGGCGCGACCGTCACCAGCAGCTTGTCCTGGATGCCCCGGTCGATCTCGAACTCCGGGTGCTGCTGGAGGAATTCCCGGACGGCCGTCTTGGGGTTGTCCCCACGGTCCCAGGGCCGATCCCCGAACGTCCCGGCCGGGAAGTCCTCGACGATGGTGTCGAAGACCACGCAATAGTTCCCGGGCGTGACGAGGGGGGCGTAGGCGTTCAGTTCCGCCAGGACGTGCTCGTGGGTATGGCAGGAATCGAGGCAGACCAGCACGCTCCCGCATGGTCCGGCTAGTTCCTCGACCTGCCGAACCATGTCCGGCTCGACGCTCGAACCCTCCAGCAGGACCATGCGGTGGTAGAGCGGATGGGCCTCGAGGGCTGCCCGGTTGTGTTCGCGGAGATCAATGTCCAGCCCGATGACCTTGCGCCGCGGGCAGGCCGGGTCGATCGGCTGGCCGGTCGCGACGGCGTCGCAGTAGTCCAGCATCGCCAGCAGCGACGCGCTGAAGCAAAGCGACCCGCCGTGGGCAATCCCCGTCTCCACGATCACCTCCGGGCGGGTCTGCCAGATCAGCTCCTGCATCGCGACGATGTCATGCGGGTACTGGATGATCGGTCGCCCGAGCCATTCGAAGTGGTACGAGTAGTTGTACCCGTTGGCGCGGGTCATCCAGTCCATCGTCGCTTCGGACAATTCCGCATCCGCTCCCTGACGGGCGATTTCGTCCCGGCAGGTCTGTTTGAAGGTCTCGTAGGGATTCATGGGATGATCATTTCGGGAATTTGACCCATCGGCCTTTGGATTTGACGACGGTCTCGATGAACTGCATGCCGCGCAGGCCGTCGTCGACGTCCGGGAAGTCCAGGGCCAGCGGATCGGGCTTGGCGCCCGCGGTGCGGGCGCGGAGGGTCTCGGCGACGTTGACGTAGACGTTGGCGAAGGCTTCGAGGAACGCCTCCGGATGCCCGAAGGGAATTCGCGTCGCTCGCGCGGCGGCGGGAGATTTTTTGCCGATGTACTCGTTGCCACGCTTCCAGATTTCCACCGGTGCGTCGGGCCTGCGGATGTAAAGGTAGTTGGGGTGCTCCTGGTGCCACTCCAGCGCCGCGTCCTCGCCGTACACCCGGATCGACAGGCCGTTCTCCTCGCCGATGGAAATCTGACTGGCTGAGAGCGTCCCGACCACGCCCTTCTGCCAGTGGACCAGGACATTGCCGTCGTCGTCGAGCTTTCGGCCCTTCACGAGGGTGTTCAGGTCGGCGCAGAGTTCGACCATTTTCAGGCCGGTGATGTACTCCGCGAGATTCTCGGCGTGCGTGCCGATGTCGCCCATGCACCCGGCGGCCCCGGCCTGCTTAGGGTCGGTCCGCCAGCTCGCCTGCATCTGCCCCTCCCGCTCGATCGGACGGATCAGCCAGCCCTGCGGGTACTCGACCTTGATCTTGAGAAGGTTCCCGAGGTCGCCGGCGGAGACCATATCGCGGGCGAGCTTGACCATCGGATAGCCCGTGTAGTTGTGCATCAGCGCGAAGACCTGCCGGCGTTTCTTTTTCACCAGCGTCCGCAGGGCCTTGGCTTCCCTGACGTCCATGGTCATGGGCTTCTCGCAGATGACGTGGAACCCGGCGTCGAGGAAGGCCTTGGCGATCGGGAAGTGCCACTTGTTCGGCGTGGTGACGGCGACGGCGTCGATGCGTTCGGCCTCGGGCAGGTCGGCTTCGGCGGCGACCATCTCCTGCCAGGTGTCGTACACCCGCTTGCGGTCGAGGTACAGCTCGCGGCCCATCAGGCGGGAGTTCTTCGGGTCGATGTCGAACGCCCCGGCGACGAGGTCGAACTCCCCGTCCAGCCGAAACGCCTTGCGGTGAACTTCCCCGATGAACGCACCCGGACCCCCGCCGACCATCCCGATGCGAATCTTCCGCGAATAGATCTCGTGTTTTTTCGCCATCTCTGACCGTCCTTTCGTGATGAGAAATGATTCGTCTGATCCAGATTATTGGCCCGGACGGTCGACAGGTCAAGATTCTGCTCGGATCGGATGGCGATGCCGTGACGGACGGGCGTTGTATCCGGCGACGATCTCGCCGACCCGGCGGATGCGTTCCATGTCGCCCGTCGATGACAGTGCAGTCTCTGGGAGAATGGCAGATTATTGTACACCCAGTTCGCCTGCCTGGTCCCGTTCCCATTCCCGCTGATACTGTTCGGCCCGGTGGAGCAGGTCGTCGGTCTCGTCGAGGGTTTTGCGGACGTCGACCATGGGGATGAGGTTCTGGCGGTTGACGAGGATGGCCGAGCCGGGCTGGGGTTTGTGGCAGGCTTCCCAGGCCAGGCGGTCGGGGTCGAAGACGCGGTAGAGTTCGCCGCCGGGCGGCGTGCAGGCCTGTCGCTGCTCGGGCGTCAGGGCGCAGTTGTCGGTCGGCAGGGTGATCTGGATGACGGGGATCGAGTCGAGGTAGAGTTTGTCGGCGAGATGCCGGACGCGCGGGTCGATAAAGCAGGGGTCTTCACCGGGCGGGGCCGCGAAGACGAGGATGTAGAACGGCCCGCCGAGCTTGCCCACGCGGGTTTGTTTCCCGTCAGAGGTCTCGACGTGAATGTACGGTGTGTACTGCCGATAGTGCAGAAGCGGCGGGTCGGTGTGCGTGACAACCGCGTTGTTGGAGGGATCGCACCCTGGGGCAAACCCCGCCAGCAACAGCAGCGTGACACACTTCCGGGGCGTCATGGGTGGCCGGCTCCGCGAGAGGTCTTCTCGACGTACCGCTGGTGGTATTCTTCGGCTGGCCAGAACGTCCCGGCCGATTCGATTTGGGTGGCGATGCGGCCGTTGCGTTTTTCCTGCCGGGTGCGGAGGCTTCGGCGTGCGATCTCCTCCTGCCGATCGTCGTGGACGAAGAGGGCAGAGCGGTACTGCTCGCCGATGTCCGGGCCTTGCCGGTTATGCTGGGTGGGGTCGTGACAGGACCAGAAGACGTCGAGCAACTGCTCGTAGCGGACGACGGCCGGGTCGTAGACGACGCGGACGGCCTCGGCGTGGCCGGTCGTGCCGGAGCAGACCTGCCTGTACGTCGGATTCTCCGCGTGTCCGCCGGTGTAGCCGACGGAGGTTTCGACCACGCCCTGGACGCTGCGGAAGGTCGCCTCGGCGCCCCAGAAACAGCCGGCCGCGAAGGTGGCGGTTTCGTACCTTCCTGCGGGGTCGCGTTGTCCGATGGTGCTTGCGTTGGTCATGGCTGTGGCGAAACACCCTGTGTTTAATAACTGATCGCGAACAGCAGCATGGCCATAGCCAGTCGGCGTCCGCCGGCCTGCTGATACCCCCGCGAGCCGAACGGTTTGACGCCCGCCAGGGCACAGGCGAAGTCGTAGGGGCTGTAGAGGACGGCGATGCGTCCGTCGAGGGCGACGGCCTCGAGGGGCGGGCGGGTCGTGCCGCGCTGCCCGAGCTTCCGGGCCCATTGCGGGCGGTAGAGCACCTCGCCGACGTCGATGCCCGTGCCGCCGATGTAGATCGGGTGATCCGCGGGCAGGGGGGCGAGTTTCCGGTCGGGGTAAAGCGTTGCGACGTTCTCGCGGAAGCTGCGGTCGAACGCTTCCCGCCCGCAGCCGTTGTTGACTAGCAGGAACCCGCCGCGTTTGAGGTAGGTTCGCAAGGCGTCGAGGTCGTCGTCGGACCATTCGAACCGCCCCACACCGGTCATGAAGACGACGGGGAATTCGTAGATCGCCCGCTCGGTTGCCCGCACGGGCCGGGTCCGCACGACGACGTCCAGCCCGGCTCGGTCGTGGAGCAGTTCGGCCAGTCGGACCTCGGCGTGGGGCAGCAGGTTCCAGCCCCCACCGTGCATCAGCCGGGCGATGCGCACCGCGCCGCGCGGAACTTCCGCTCGCTGCTGTCCGACGCGTTCGGCCGGGGCGATGTCCGGGTTGCCGAGCCGGGGCAGCAGTTGCTCCCCGCCGGTCGCGTAGGCTGCGAGGTTCGCCCCGATCCGAAACGCCCGCTCGCTGAACTCCGGGACGGTCCGCAGTTCCCATAGCACGCTCAGCGCCCGCGGTGAGAAGAACACCGCCGTCCGGCAACCATGATCGATCCCCCGCAGGCCGTAGGGACGGTCCACGTCCAGCAGGGCGTGGTAGACGGGATGATCGGGGGGCAGCTTCGTGACGGGCTGGTCGGGCCAGAGTTCCTCAGCGAGTTTCGCGAAGCCCTCGGCGAACGCTTCGGAGCCGCAGCAGGACTCCAACAGCAGCGTCCCCCCGCCGCGCTCGACGTAGTCCTTGAGCTTGAGCTTCTCCTGCGGTGAGAACGGCGGGAATTCATGCCCCGTCACGAAGAGGATCGGACTGGTGCGCAGGCTCCCCAGCGGGACGTCGAGGGGCGTGTTCTGCCAAGTGACCGGCCCGCCGAGGCGGTCGCCAAGGAACGCCGTGAGGTGTTCGAGGTCGTGGAGGTTGCGGTTCCACCGCCCGTCCCACTGAACTTTCTGGATGAGCACGGGGCGGTTGCCCTTGGCCAGGAACAGCAGGGCAAAGGCGGTCTGGTGCGGGCTGCGGGATTCGCCCCAGTGCCCGTCGGGCCGTTGGTTGGTCACGAGGTAGGCTGCGCCCTGCCGGTACCAGTCGTGTCGCCCGAACGCGCGCAGGCCGGTCGCCATGCCCGCTCGTTCGAGGGCGTAGAGGTAATAGAACAGCCAGCTTCCCCGGCGGGGGTTTTCGCGGACGGAGAAGTGCTCGACCAGCCAGCCCAGTCCGCGGGCGAGGGGCCTGGACTGCTGGTACTGTCCGCAGGACGGGCAGGCCCCGTCGACGAAGACGGGCTTGGCGGGCACCATCAACCGATGTCCGCAGATCGCCAGACTCGCCACCCCCGCCGCCGTCATCGATCCGTACCCCCTCGCTGTCCGCCCGCGGTAGCCCCACCCGCCGTCGCGGGCCTGGGATTTGACGAAATGTCGGCTGGCGAGGTGGAAGGTCTTCTTCGGTACCGCCACGCCGACGCGGTAGGCCTCGTACAATCCCAGCAGGGCGAACTGCGTGTTGGAGTTGTCCCCCCCGTGGTTTCGGCCTTTCGAGTAACTCCACATGCCGTTGGGCAACTGGGCGTCGATAAGGAATTTCACAGCCTCGGCGAGTTGCGCCGCGTAACGCTGCGGGTCGGCGGCGGCGAGGGCCTGGCACTTCAGCGAGACGACGTAGGTCCGTTCCTCCGGCAAGCCGATAAGGTTGCGGATCGCCCGCTGAATCGCCGGGTCCTGCGGATCGGCCCCGGCGTTGAGCAACGCCAGCGCACACAACGCCGTCATCCCGCCGCGGTGCGACGAACCGCTCCACGACCCGTCGGCGTTCTGCCGAGCCAGCAGCCAGTCCGAACCGGCCCGGATCGCGCGGGCGACGTGGTCGCTGGTCAACTGGGCGGTAGCCGACGAAGTCAGAAGCAACAGCCACCCCAGCAGCAATGCACCGCGTGAAGGAAACGTCCGACCTGACGCGAAGCGAAAGGAGGGGATCGTCATGGTCGACACCCCCGCCTCGGCTACACGATCAGGAGGGCGGGTGCTTGGACCCACGCGGTTCGTTCTCTCAGCCACACGATTCTCGGCCAAAGGCGGCTGAGCTACACGTTCTGCGGACTTGTGTCTTGAGTCATTCATCCTGTATCTTCCGGAAGCTGTCCGCCGGGACGCCGATGCGTCCGAAGCACATTGTACCGTTTTGCCGGGGCCAACGCATGGCGAAGGAATCGTTCGAAAGCGTCATCGAGCAGTTTGCCCGCACCCGCCAGATTCTCCTGCGCGAGCTGGGCAAGGTCATCGTCGGCCAGCAGGGCGTACTGGAGCAGGTCTTCGCGGCGATGCTGGCTCGCGGGCATTGCCTGCTCATCGGCGTGCCGGGGCTGGCCAAGACGCTGATCGTCTCGACGTTGGCGAGGCTCTGCGACGTGAGCTTCAAACGCATCCAGTTCACGCCGGACCTCATGCCCAGCGACATCACCGGCACGAACGTCATCGACGAATCCGAGACCGGCCGGCGGGAATTCCGCTTCGTTCGCGGGCCGGTCTTCACGCATTTCCTGCTGGCCGACGAGATCAACCGCACCCCGCCCAAGACCCAGGCCGCCCTGCTCGAGGCAATGCAGGAACGGCAGGTCACCGTCGCCCAGCAGACCCACGCCCTGCCCGAGCCGTTCTTCGTCATCGCCACCCAGAACCCCATCGAGCAGGAGGGCACCTACCCGCTGCCCGAGGCCCAGCAGGACCGGTTCATGTTCAACATCTTCGTAGACTACCCCACGGCCGAACAGGAGGAGCGCATCCTCGCGACGACGACGGGAACTGACGAGCCGCAGCTCCAAACCGTCCTGACGGGCCGGCAGATCGTCAACCTCCAGAAAGTCGTCGCCTCCGTTCCCGTCAGCGCGTTCGTCGTCAAGTACTGCACCGCGCTGGTCCGCGCGACCCGGCCGGGCGACCCGACCGCTCCGGAGGCGGTGAAGAAAATGGTCGACTACGGCGCTGGCCCGCGGGCGGGACAGTATCTCATCCGCGGGGGCAAGGCCTTCGCGGCCATGGAAGGCCGACTCACCGTCAGCATCGAGGACGTCCGCCGCGTCGCCGTGCCGGTCTTGCGTCACCGAATCGGCTGCAACTTCGCGGCCGCGGCCGAGGGCGTCACGCCCGTCGACCTGATTCAGCAGCTCCTCCAGACCGTCCCCGAACCGTCCGTGCCGAAATACGAAACCTAACCCGCCTTCTGCCGTAGACTCCCGCGGATATGTCTGCTCAATCTCGCTTGGCCAGTTGAGCTTGGCTTTCATCCGGTCCCGGCGGGAGAGGAACTTGGTCCGCCGGTCCGGCAGCTTGCGAGCCATGCGCCTGCCTGCTATCCCTTGGGCAGGGAAGACGATAGGCCGACACGCCTGCCCGTATGGGACCGGCCCACCCACCAGGTTCTATTTATCATTCTAAACGCCTCCCTCAGAATTACCCAGCGTGTTCTTGGCAGTTCTGAGGGAGGCGTCAAAAAAAATATTGCCGATCTTCGTTTCCGGCAATGGACAAACCATACCCAAGCCGCTATACTGAGAGGTGCAGTAGGGGATGCCATCGACGGAGATGCGTGAGACATCTTTCTCCTTGCATCCGGTGTACACCGTGTTTATCCTCCGGTGTTTCGTGTTGGGTTCCGTCGGCCACCAGGGAGTACCACGCACGTGCGGGTACTGGTCGACCGGCGCTGTCAGGCGGGAGTCTTATCCCTTCGCGCTCCCACGTGACGTCGCCAAGCAGTGTTTTTCCGTTTCACTCTGCGCAGACCTCAATTACGTTGTTTAGGGAGCGTAAAAATGGCAGTTGGACGCGTTAAATGGTACGACAAGTCGAAGGGTTATGGGTTTATCGAGTCGCCCGAAGGCGATGTTTTCTTTCACTTCAGTGATATTCTCATGGAAGGCTTCAAGGCCCTGGCCGAAGATCAACGGGTGTCCTACACCCTGGTCCGAGGCGACCAGGGGCTCAAGGCCAAGCAGATCAGGCCCCTGGACGGCCGGGCCTCGGTTCGCCACGCCGCCCGGTACCGCAATCTGATGTACATGCGTGTCCAGGAAGGCAAGGAAAAGGAATTTGACGCCTTTTTCCTGGACGTGCCGGCCTGGCTGGACGCGATGGAGCAGGACCTGGGCATCCGTCGGATCGGCACCTGGCGGACAGGCGCCAGTGCCGTGGTGCTCATCGAGTCCGATCGGCCTTACGAACAGGCGATGCAGGCAGCCGAAAGACTGCCCAGTTGGGACGAATACGCCCAGCGCCGCGACGCCATCCGTGAGGTCCTCGAGGGCAATGAGATCATCATGTCCCCCGTCCAGGACGAAATTCCCGAAGAGGAAGACTTCGAGGAAGACTTCGACGAGGCGGACGACGAAAGCTGACCTGACGGGGCGTATTTTTTCAAAACCCTGAACCGGTGTCGATCTAGCCCGGATATTTCACACAGTTGACTGACAGGCCTTTTTTGCCATTCGATTTGTCGACGTCGGCAGGAAGCATGCCGATGGGCCTTTTCGGCGCGGACGGCCCCCTACCCCCCACGGCGAGAATCGTGTTGTCGGGGAGGTTGTGGCGATCACGCGACGAGGAGGATCCCAGGTTCCGGCGGCATACTCGAAGTCTTGATGCGCCCCTCAAAAGTCGACGGAACGGAACATCAGAGCGATTCGTCAACGCAAAGAATAGAGGGTACCTTGAAACATTCGATTTGCGAGAT
>CAYMAP010000123.1:0-8462 GCA_964388425.1 uncultured Planctomycetaceae bacterium | reverse complement strand
CGTTCCGTCGGCGTATTTGACGCCCTCGCCGCAGACGATGCTCACGAACCCGCGCTCGCGGTAGCAGCCCTCGACGTCGGCGAGGAACTGATCGGCGTCGAAGGGGCGTTCGGGCATGTAGATCAAATGCGGCGGGTCGGCCATGGATCGGCTGGCCAGGGCTGCCGAGGCAGCCAGCCAGCCGGCGTCGCGCCCGATGGACTGGTAGATCACGAACTGGTCGACCTTCTGCATGTCGCGTGCGAGTCGGCCCGACTGCTGGACGCTCAGGGCGGTGTACTTCGCCGCGGAGGAAAAGCCCGGCGTGTGGTCGGTTCCGTAGAGGTCGTTGTCGACGGTTTTCGGCACGCCGATGCCGCGGAGGTCGTAGCCCTGACGGGCGGCGAAGGCTTCGACGCGGTGGATGGTGTCCATCGTGTCGTTCCCGCCGATCAGGAACAGCCAGCGGACGTCGAATTGTTTCAGCCGATCGAGGATTCTCGGCAGGTCCTCATCGGTCACCTTGTGCCGGCTCGATCCGAGAATGCTGCTGGGCGTCTGGCGGAGACGGTGAATGGTCTCGGGCGGTTCCTGGCCGAGATCGTAGACCTGCCCGTCGAGGAACCCTTCGATGCCCCACCGCATGCCGTAGATGCCGTCGATGCGGTCGCACTCCCGGCCGGCCTCGACGAGGCCGGCCAGGGAGGAGTTGATGACGCTCGTGGGTCCGCCGGATTGCCCGATCATCGCGTTGCCGTTACTCATGGAAAACGTTCCCTTCCCTCGAGATGATTCAAACGTGACTTTCCAGATTCGCGTCTGACGCAGAAGCTATGGTGAAGATGCAAGAAACAAGAGACAAACCGATGAGTCCACAGATCGCAGCGGTTGTTCCTTGTATCTGGTTTGTTGTATTGTACACGCCATGAGGAAACCTATTCTCTACGCAGGCGACACGACGCTGACCACGGCGGCGGGATATCTCGCCGGTGTGCTGACCCACGCCGGGCTGGAGTTCGACTACCTTCCCAGCGACGCACCGGCGGGCGAGGCCCTAGCCGAAGGCGCGTACGATTTATACATCCTCAGCGATTATCCCGTCAACCGTCTGACGGCGCAGCAAATGGCGGGCATGGTCCGCGCGGTCCAGGCCGGCAGCGGGTTGTGGATGATCGGCGGGTGGGAGAGTTTTTTCGGCGCCGAGGGCGAATACAACGACGCGCCCCTGGCTGACGCCCTGCCGGTGGTCATGCAGAACCGCGACGACCGGGTGAACTGCGCCCAGCCCTGCCTGATGGAGATCGAGCGGGACCACGAACTGCTTGCCGGCCTGCCCTGGCACGAGCCGCCGGGCATCGGCGGATACAACCGCGTGACGGTCAAGCCGGAGGCCATGTTGCTGCTCTCGGCGAGGTCGTTCCGGGCGGTGCGGCACGGCGCGGTGGGGTTCGGCGAGACGCACTGGGAGGTCGAACCCGGATCGGCTGACCCGCTGCTGGTCGTGGGGACTCACGGCCAGGGTCGAACCGTCGCGCTGACCACGGACGTCGCGCCGCACTGGGCGGGAGGCTTCGTCGACTGGGGGACCCCGCGCGTGACCGCACGGGCAGAGGGGGCGGAACAAATCGAGGTCGGGGGATATTACGCGGAACTGCTAACACGGATCGTTCGCTGGGCGTCTAGCTCAGCCGCCCCCGGCTGAGAGTTCCGCGCGGGTGCAAGCACCCACCCTCCAGGTCGTGTAGCTCAGTCGACGGGGCCTGAGGCTTCTCAGGACAGGGCCGCTTCCTGCTGCACGTCGTCCCAGAGGACGACGCGGTTCCGCCCGGACTCCTTGGCGCGGTACATGGCCTCGTCGGCCCGGACGATGAGGGTGTCCATGATGTCCTCGGCGTCGAGGTCGAGTTCGGCCAGTCCGAAACTGGCGGTGACGAAAATGAAATCTTCTTCGGCTCGCTGGAACCGATACTTTTCGATCGCCTGCCGGAGTCGCTCGGCCGGCACGAGGGCGTCGCGAACGGTAGTGCGAGGCATGAGGATGACGAACTCCTCCCCGCCGTAACGGGCGACAATGTCGCTGGGGCGGGTCTTGTCGCGGAGCAGTTTGGCGATGGCTGCGAGAACCTCGTCTCCGAAGGCGTGCCCGTAGGTGTCGTTGATGAACTTGAACCGGTCGATATCCAGGACCGCCAGGGCGAGTTTGCCGCGGTAGCGTTCGACCCGCCGGACCTCGCGTTCGAGAAAGAACTGGAATTTCCGCCGGTTCCACAGCCCGGTCAATTCATCGGTGGCGGCCTGGACTTGGAGTTTCTGGCGGTCGGCTTCGGCGGCTTCCTTCTGCTGCCAGAGCTGCGACTGGATGCTTTTGCGTTCGACGGCGTAGCGGATGGCGCGGGCCAGCAGCCGGCCGTCCACCTCGCCCTTGACGAGATAATCCTGCGCGCCGTGCCGGACGGCGTCGACGGCGAGTTGTTCGTCGGCCAGTCCGGTCAGGACGACGACGGGCACGTTGGGCGCCTGGGCGAGAATGGCCTCGAGCGTCCAGAGTCCCCGGCTGTCGGGGAGATTGAGGTCCAGCAGGACCAGGTCGATGTCGTGACACTGCAGGCAGGAAAGCCCCTCGCAGAGGTCCTCGACCCAGACCATCTCGTTGACGCTGTCGGCCTGTTCGTCCGCCATCAACTGAACCAGCCGGCCGTCGCCGGGGTTATCTTCCACAAGCAAAACCTGGAGTGAACGTGGGGCCATACTTTACTCCGTCGGGAGGGTGACAATGGAAAACCAGTACTCTTGGAGAAAATGCACCATGCTGAGGAATTCCTTCAGGGATACCGGTTTGGTGACATAGCTGTTGGCATGGAGGTCGTAGCTCCGCGTGATGTCGTCGCTGTCCTTGCTGGTGGTCTGGATGACGACGGGGATGCGCCGGAAAGCGGCGTCATGTTTCAGTTCCGCCAGCACCTCCCGCCCGTCCTTGCGGGGGAGATTCAGGTCCAGCAGGATCAGGTCCGGGCGAGGGGAGGTCTGAAAGGGATTTTCCCGTCGCAGGAACGCCATCGCCTCCTCGCCATCGCCCACCACGTGAAGGCGGTTGTCGATGTGGCTTTCCCGCAGCGCTTCCTTCGTCAGCCGAACGTCGGCCAGGTTGTCCTCGACCAGCAGAATTTCCGCCGGTCGCGTCAGGTTGGAAGTCCTCATCACTCACCTCGTGATCGGGTATCGTGAAGGAAAAGCAGGTGCCCCGTCCCGGCTCGGATCGTACGCCGAGTCGCCCGCCGTGCCGTTCCACGATACGTTTGCAGATGGCCAGCCCCATGCCGGTCCCTGGGTATTGGTCGCGCGAATGCAGCCTTTGAAAGACCGCAAAAATGCGGTCGAAATATTTCGGATCGATGCCGATGCCGTTGTCCTCGACGCTGAGTTCCCAGGCGTCCTCGATACGCCGGGCCCACACGCCGACGCGCGGGGTGCGTTCGCTGCGGAATTTCACCGCGTTGCTGAGGAGGTTCTGCAACAGGCGGATCAACTGCATCCGGTCGGCGGTAACGGCCGGCAGGTCGCCCACCTCGATCACCGCACCGCTCTGGCCGATCAGGCCCTGGAGATTGGACCGGACAGTCTGCATGACCTCGTTGAGGTCCTGTAGCTCGAACGGCTTGCCCCGTGTTCCGACACGGGAGTACTCCAGCAGGTCCTGGATGAGTTCCTGCATGAGTTTCGCACCCCGAGTCGCGAAGCCGATGTACTCGCGAGCGTCTTCGTCGAGCTTCTCCCCATAGCGGTGAGCGAGCAATTCGACGTAGCTGGTGACCATGCGTAGGGGTTCCTGAAGGTCGTGGCTGGCGACGTAGGCGAACTGTTCGAGGTCCTCGTTGGAATGCTGGACTTCATCGAGGGCCCGTTGCAGCCTGGCTTCGGCTTCCTTGTGGGCGGAGATGTCCCGGACGATCGCCACGAACCGCCCCGAGCGGTTGGGCGGGGCGACGTATTGCAGGAAAATCTCAACGGGCAGGTCGCTGCCGTCCTTCCGCCGGTGGACGGTCTGGAAGGTCAGGGAAGACTGCCGGCCCGCCTGGAGGGGTTCGAGTATCCTGCGGAAGCTTTCCTCGGAATATTCCGGCTTGATGTCCAGGGGGGTCATCCGGCGGAGTTCCTCACGGGTGTAGCCCATCATCCGCGTCGCGCCGGCATTGACGTAGAAGAACCGAAGGTTCACGGGGTTGAACATGAAGACGCTGTCGAGCGTCAGGTCGAGGGTGGTCTTGAACTGCTGGAGCCGTTCCTGGGTGAATTTCAGCTCGGTGATGTCGCTCTTGACCTCGACGGCCCCGATGATCTTGCCGCCGGGTCCGCGGACGGGATTGGCGTTGACCATGTAGACCCGCCCATCCCGGCCGTGACGCTCGATATAGGTTTTCTGTCCCGTCTGCATCGCCCGCAGGCAGGGGCACTCCGGGCAGGGACGGTCCCCGCCCTGGATGATCTCGTAACAGTGCTTGCCGACGAGTTCCGATGCCGCCGAGACACCGGCCATGGGGGTGACGGCATCGTTGCCCCACATGATCCGCAGGTCCCGGGAGAGGTACAGCACGCCCTCGGAAATGCTTTCGAGAATAAGCTGCCTTTCCTGTTCGGTCTGGTGAAGGGCGTGTTCGGCCTTGCGCTGCTCGGTGATGTCGCGGACGACGGACAGGCTCATTTTTCGCCCGTTCTTATCGAGGGTGACGTTGGAGTCCTGCACGACGTCAATGATCCGCCCATCCTTGCAGAGCCACTGAAACGAGACGTTGTGGGCATACCCGCGTTTCCAGAAATCCTGGATGAGCAGGTCGGCCTTGCGGGCGGAGTTCTCGGTGTGAATCATCGCGTACGACCGCCCGATGACCTCCTCGTGGGCATACCCGGTCTTGTCCACCCAGGCCTGATTGACGCCGAGAAATCGCCCCTCTTCGTCGACGGTGTGCATCATGACGGGCGAGCGGTTGTAAAGCAGTTGAAATTCCGTTTCGCGATGGTGCTGATGTTTCTCGGCGATGAGCCGTCGAGCGCGTTCGGTGCTGACGGTGCCGATGGATCGGCTGACCTCTCTGGCCAGACCTCGCGTGTGCAGCGCGTAAAGCGTGAACCCCAGAATGCACAGGCCTAGCCCCGTCAGCCCCCACCAGGCGGGCATGGACTGGCCGGTCGTGTGGACCAGCCAACCGGCCAGGGCCGCGACCGGAAGCAGCAGAACCTGGGCCCCCTGCCGGAGCGGTCGACCCAGCCAAATGAATCGTCTTTGTGGCATCGTCTCTGTGTCCCCCCCCCTCTGGTGGTTCTGCCGTGACTGTCTCCGCCTCATCGGCCGGCCCCGAAAAAAGGGGGTTCGGGGCGCCGAAGGAGACAGTTCGACGCCCCGAACGTCACAGGGACGACCGGCAAGAAAGTTGTCAACGGCGTTCGTGCGGGTCCGGCCGAACTGCCGGGCCGGACCCGCACATGCCGGTTCGCGTCAGAAGTTCGCCAATTCCGTGCTGCCTTCCAGCGGAATTTCGCTGGACGGATCGGCGATGCTGCTTTCTGACGCGGCCTGGGGCGAAACGCCCTGGCGGGCCGAACGCTTCGGATGCGACGCATCCGTCCGGTCGGACCGGAATCCGATGTCCGACTCGGCATCGGTGCCGCCCTCGAAGAGGTTCCGCAACGCCAGGACCATGCGGTCGAGTTCCGCCGCCTGCGCGGAGAGTTCCTCCGCCGCGGAGGCGGACTCCTCGGCGTCGGCGGCGTTCTTCTGCGTCACGCCGTCCATTTGCCCGACGGCCGTGTTGACCTGCTCGAGGCCCTGGGCCTGTTCGGTACTGGCTGCGGAGATTTCGCCGATCAGTTCGTTGACCTTCTGCACCCCGACGTTGATCTGCTCGAAGGAGGAGGCGACCTCGCCGGAGATATCCACGCCGGCCTCGGCACGTCGGACGGACTGCTCGATCATCGCGGCGGTGTTTTTGGCGGCCTCGGCCGACCGCATCGCGAGGTTGCGGACTTCCTCGGCGACAACGGCGAAACCCTTGCCCGCCTCGCCGGCGCGGGCGGCCTCAACGGCGGCGTTCAACGCCAGCAGGTTCGTCTGGAAGGCGATTTCGTCGATCGTCTTGATGATCTTCGCCGTCTCATCGGAGGATTCCTTGATGGCTTCGATGGCCTGACTCATGCGGGTCATCGCTGACGTGCCGGTCTCGGCGCTGGTGGCGGCCTGGCCGGCCAGGGCGTTGGCCTCCTGGCTGTTGGAGGCGTTCTGCTTGGTCATGGAGGTCATCTCTTCCATGCTGCTGGAGGTCTCTTCCAGACTCGCCGCCTGCTCGCTGGCACCCTCGGCAAGGGACTGTGACGCCGAGGACACCTGCCCGGCAGCGCTGTTGACCTGCTGCGATCCGTCCTGCAGGGACCGAATGATCTGCTTGAGCGTCTGTCCGGCGGTGTCCAGCTCTTCCGTGCTGCACCGCTTCATGCCGGCGAAGATGCGCTTCAGCGGGCCGGTGACCGAGCGGGCGATGAACACCGCCAGCGACACCGCGATCACCACGCCGACGCCCAGCCCGACGGTCATGACCTGGGTAGCGGCAGAAAGCTCCGTGGCGGCCTGATCGGCAATATCCAGCGTGCCGGCGACACCCGCCTGGGCGGCGTCCTTCGCCTGGGTCAGCACGACCTGCCCGACCCGGTTGCGCCGCCGGTCGACGTCGCGCAGGGCCTGCCAGTTCTCCAGATACGTTTTCATGTTCTGGCGGTATCCCCGGCCGGCATCGCGAATGATGGCGAGTTGGCGGAGGTTGTCCTGCTGCTTGGTGAGGGTCTTGAGTTCGTCGAGTGTCCGCTCGATCTTCGGGAAGTTGGTGTCGGCCTGGCCGAGCAGGTCGGGATCGCGTGTGGCCTGGCTCTTGAAGCAGCGGACGCGGGTGTCGTTGCCCAGGTCGATCACGTCGTTGATGAGTGTGATCTTGGTCAGCCGTTCATCCAGGGCCTCGGGCGAGGTCTTGCCTCGGAACTCCTCCTGCATTGCATGGTTCTGGCTTTTGAGGAAGGCGTCGCAGTTCTGCATGTACGTCGCGGCGGATTCGTCCAGCCCGGAGCGGCTCTGATCGAGTTTCGCCAGCAGCGATTCGGTCTGCTGGACGAGACTGTTGTATTCGTCCAGGGCCTTCTGCGTCGCCTGCACCGCCGGGCCGAGCTTCACGAGATGCTCCGAACGTTCGGCGAGTTCTTTGCAGTCGTCCAGCGCGGAGGCTACCTGCACGAGCTGTTCCTTGCCCGTCTGAAGGTAGGCCGGGTCTTGGCTGAGCGAGTAGCCCCGGATGGCGTACATCGTCAGCAGCGCGGACCGCTCGACGTTGTTGCAGTCGCGCACTTCCGGCGCATACTCCTTGGCCAGAACGGTTGAGCGGGCTTCCAGGGCGGACATTTTCCACGCCGCCATCCCGCCGAGGAAGACGGTGATGGCGATGAGCAGAAAGAACCCGCCGCCGATTTTCGTGGACAATCCCATACGTTTGAACATGCCTTTTCTCCTTGCGTGGTGGCAAACGCGGCTTACTGGTAGTGTTCTGGCGGACCGTCGGTCGGCCTGTGCTTCGGAGTCGCGGGAGACTCGTGCATCGCATGCAGGATGTCGCGTGCATCCCGCCGCTCGCAGCGCAACTGGTCGTCGACCGAGCGCGCGAAGGCGAGCATGCGTTGAAGAACATCGTTCGGGTCGTCCGGGTCGGCTTGCAGTTGCCGCCCGTACTCGTTCAGCACGCCGGTTGACTCTTGGGTCATCCGGGCGAGGCGTTCGAGATGCGCCATGCGGGACTCCAGGAGGATCGCGTGCTGCGAGCCCCTCGTCCCGGGGCGTTTCAGTGCGGCACGTATCTGCCGGATCGACCGGTTCAGCCCTTCGTGACAGTTCGCCAGACGTTCCACCGCCAGCCGGAGGCTCGCCCGAATCTGCCGATGCGTCTGGTTCGTAATGTCGTCCGTGAATCGGGGCATGTCGTCCTCGAAAAAACAAGGGGCGGTGTGGGTGTGAGCCTTCCGAAGAAACCTCGGGACCCGCGTCCCCGGCAGTGTAAGCCGCTCCACCGCCGCCAGCCCACACCACCAGGGCCAGTTTGTCAGGGAATAAAAAAAAGGCACCGTCGATACGGTGCCCGTTCGCGCGGAACGAAGCCTCGGATCGTCGGTGCCTTCGACTTGCAGGCCCGGAGCCTGCCCGACAAGGCTGCTCACCCTGTTCAGGGAGCCTTGCGTTCTGAAATGTCTGCTGCCAGTGATCTAGTCGGAATCCGCGGGGAGCGTCTGCATGAAAATTTCAGATTTTTTTTACAAAACGGGCGCCTCCCTCAGAACTGCCAAGGACGCGGTTGTAGGACCCTTTGGGGGACGTCACTCGATTGTTTGCGTTGACGAATCGCTTTGATGTTTCGTCCCGTCAATGTTTGAGAGAGACGTCAAAACGGCGGAAGGCGCCT
>CAYMAP010000122.1:0-8562 GCA_964388425.1 uncultured Planctomycetaceae bacterium | reverse complement strand
CGTGTAGCTCAGCAGCCCCGGCTGAGAGGATCTCAGCGTGGGCGCAGACACCCACCCTCCAGGTCGTGTAGTTCAGCCGCCCGGCGGGGGGGGCTGGTCGAACCGCCTCGGCTGAGAAGCAGCGTGGAAGACTTTGGAACACCCGGCCTTGAGTGAAACGGAAGGCCGGGACCGTCCTGCCCAGGAAAACCTGTCCATGTGCGTTCTGCGAAGCCTCCAGCGCGACGAAATTCGTTCCATCGACCGCTACGCCATCGAGACGCTCGGCGTCCCGGGCGTGGTGCTCATGGAGAACGCCGGTCGCAACACCGCCCACATCGCCCGGTCCATGCTCGCCGCAATCGGCGGGCACAGCGCTGTCGTCCTCGCCGGGGCCGGCAACAACGGCGGCGACGGTTTCGTCATCGCCCGCCACCTGCTCCGCGAGGGCATCGCAGCGGACGTCTACCTCGTCGCTCCCGAGCACAAAATCACCGGCGATGCGGAGATCAACCTGCGTATCCTCCGCGCGATGAACGTACCCCTGCGGTGGGCCGCAAACCCCGCCGAGGATCTGCCCGCCGAAAATCTCGCGAAGTACGATCTGCTGATCGACGCCCTGGGCGGGACGGGGATTTCCGGGGCGTTGCGCGGCAGCCTCGCCGAGGCTGTCGGGCAGGTCAACTCGGCCGGCCGGCCTGTACTGGCGGTCGACATCCCGACCGGGTTGGACTGCGACACCGGCCAGGCCGACGGCCCCGCCGTTCGGGCTGAAAGGACCGTGACGTTCCTCGCCCGCAAGGCCGGTTTCGACACGCCCGGCAGCAAGGCGTACACCGGACAGATCGTCGTCGCGGACATCGGCATCGACGCCGATGCGGCAGCCCGCGCCATGGGCCTGAGCGAGTGAGAATCCGCGCCGCGCGGTCTACTCACCCCAAGTGCGTGAAAGAGGCTTCCAGCACCCGTCCTGTCCAGGTCGCGTACTTGTCTGGCCCGGGGTCGGGGCCTACAATCCCGGCATGGAATACGTCATCGGCTTCATCGTGGGGCTGCTGGTGGGCGCGGGGGCGGCGTGGTTCTTCCACGCCCAGCGCCGCAAGGCCGCCCGGGCGGAACTGGAGACCCTTCGCACGCAACTGGCGGACACCTTCAACGCCCTGGCCGCCCAAGCCCTCGACGCCAACACGCAACGGCTCACCGCAACCGTCGGCTCGCAGCTCGACGGCAAGAAGGCCCTGATCGACCAGTCCGTCAAGGACATCCACGAACGGCTGAATCAGCTCGGCAAATACTTTCGTGAGGTCGAGGGCGAGCGGAAGAGCGAGTTCGGCCGACTCAGCTCGTCCGTGACCTCGCTGGCCAGGACCACCGGCGAACTGCACCAGATGCTCGCCTCCAGCCAGCGGCGCGGGGCGTGGGGCGAGCGGATGGCCGAGGACATCCTTCGCCTGGCCGGCATGATCGAGGACGTCAACTACCGCAAGCAGTCCACCGCCGACGCCGACGAGGGCAGGCCCGACTTTACGTTCCTCCTGCCCAACGACCTCGTCGCGAACATGGACGTCAAGTTCCCGCTGGAGAGCTACCGCGCCTACCTCGACGCCGACGACGACCCCGCTCGCCAAACCGCACGGGACCAGCTCGTCAAAGACGTCCGCGGGCACGTCCGGACGGTCGCCTCGCGGGGGTACATCGATCCCAGCGGCGGAACCGTGCCGTGGGTGCTGGTCTTCCTGCCCAGCGAGCAGCTCTTCGCCCTCGTCCTCGAAGCCCAGCCCGACCTGATCGACGAGGCTCTCGGCAGGAGCGTCGTCCTGACCGGCCCGATGACACTGTACGCCATGCTCGCCGTCATCCGCCAGGCTGCCGAGCAGGCCAATCTCATGCGCACCGCCGACGAGGTCCTCCAACTCCTCGGGACGTTCAACAAACAATGGCAGCGGTTCAACGAATCGCTGGACAAGCTGGGCAGCCAGCTCGAAACCGCCCAGAAGACGTTCGAGCACCTGCGGACGACACGCAGCAACCAACTCACCCGACCGCTGGAGAAGATCGAAGACCTCCGCCAGCAGCGCGACCTGCCCGAACTCGACGACGAGGCGTAACGGGCAGCATGGGTGCAAGCACCCACCCTCCGTCTCGGATGGATCGATTGGCATGAGCATGGCACCTTGCTCGTCCTACTTTCTTTGGGCTACGCGCGGCTTGTTGTTCCGGTCAGACCAGTCGGCTTCGTTTGCGGAGGAACCACTCGGCCCAGAGCAGTCCCACCACTCCCAGCAGCCACCACCATCGCAGCAGGCCCGGCAGGTCGGTTTCCTCGACGACGCGTTGCCGGCGGGGCTGAACCTGGCGCGACAGGTTGCGGAGGAGTTCGCCGAGTTGCCCCAGCGTCACCGCCCGGCCGTCGGAGGCGCGGGCGATCCGTCGCATTCGTTCGGCGTCGGCCCAGGGCGTGTCGGTCTCCGGGCGGGTGCGGACGACCTCGAACCGTTGTTTTGCCCGCAGCGTCCGTCCGTCCACATTGGCCGAGAGCGTCAGATCGTAGACGCCCGGCTGCGTCGGGGGCCGGAGGACGGCTCGGAACATCCGGTCGGTCCGCCGCACGGTCACGGGCCGGCTTTTCCCGTCGGGTGCGGTCAACGTGACGGTGGGTTCGGCCCGGACGGGCAGGCCCCGGGAGTCCTCCACGCCGGCGGTGACGAGGACCTCCTGCCGACCCGTCGCGAGGGCGTCGGCGTCGTACGTCGACCGCGAGGTCTCCAGCCAGGCGTTGGGCTGGGGGTCGGCTAGGTACGTCGCGACCTGTCGCCAGAACCGCCGTTGCAGATCGGCGGTCTCGTCCGGGCTGAGCACCCATCGCCAGGTCGTGTCGAAAGCGACGGCCAGGCTCCGACCCTTGCCGAACCGCTGGGCGACGATCATCGGTTCGTTGCGGACGGTGTCGGCCAGCACGCTCGCGGCCGGCTTGGGCGGACCGAGCCGATTCGCTCCCGGCAGCGGCGCGAGTTTCGCCCAGGCGTCGGTGCCGCTCATGCCCGCCGGGCCGATCGCCATCAGCGGGCTGTCGCGCCCGGCCGAGGTGGGCGTGATTTTCACCGGCTGATCGATCTGCCCGGCGCTGCGGGCGAGGTCGACGGGCAGAACGTCGGCCAGCGGCGTGTCCTGCCAGCCGCCCGCGCCGAAGCTGCTCCGCCCGCCGATCATGCCCAGTCCCTTACCGTACTCGCCCACGAGGTCGCGAAGGTCGCGGAGCTGCTGCGGCGTGAAGCGGTCCGGCGCGACGTCGCCCAGCAGCACGGCGTGGTAGCCCAGCCAGCCTTCGAGCTTTGTCGGCAGGTCCGTGGGTTTGTCTCGCAGTGGCTGGGTGAGGATGCGGCGGTCGAGGCTGAACCGCTCGACGCCGGCCAGGGCGCGGGCGAGGGCACGGACCTCGTAGCGGAAGCGCCCCTCGACGTAGAGGATGCGGATGTCGCGGTCGACGACCTGCACCAGACGATCCAATCGGGCCGGGCCGGGCTGCGAGGGGCCGGGCTTGCCGGTCAGTTCCGCGGTGAGTTTCAGCCGATGAAAGCCCGCCTTGCGCGGGAGGAACTCGATCGGCAACTCCAGCCTCTGATCGTCGGCGGTGACGGTCTGCTCCGCGCTGCCGAGGTCCTGCTCGCCGAGCTGCGCGGTCAGCCGGACCGTTCGCCCGGCCAGTCCGACGGCGCGGACGGTCGGCGCCAGTCGCTGCCTGCCGAAGGCGGGCAGGACGTCCTCGATGCCGGCCGATTCGATCGACAGGCTGCGGACGTTGGCCGAGGCGGCGTCGATGCCGGCCAGCACGGTGTGGACAGCCACGCCCAGCGAGCCGAGCCGGCGCGCGAAGGAGACCGGATCGACGACGTGGGCGGCGTTGTTGCACCCGTCGGAGACCAGCACGACGGCGGCGACGGGTCGGCCGGTCCCGGCCAGGGCGTCGTAGGCGTCGCGCATCGCGTCGCCCAGCGCGGTGCGGTCCCCGGCCGGTGCGGGCAGGTCAGCCGGGGCCTCGACCGTCCGGGCCTGCCCATCGAAAAGGGCAACGAGTCGAACCTCCGCCTTCTCGCTCAGGCGATCGAGGTCGACGGCGGCGTCGCGGAACTGCTCGCGGACGGCGCGGAGCCTGGGCAGCGAACGGCCGTTGCGGATTGCGTCCTTCCGGGCCATGCTCGCCGTGGCGTCTACCGCGACCAGCACAGCCGGTCGGGTCGTCTCGACGCGAGGAGTCCGCAGCGTCGGTCGCAGGCCCGCCAGCCCGACCAGCCCCACCGCCCCCAGCCGAAGCAGCAGAAGATGTCGTCGTCGACGCGCGGAGACCGGTGAGGTCGTCCGTCCGTACGCCCGTACGCACCATGCCACGGCCAGGACCGTCAGGACGATCACCCGACCGGCCGGTCCGCCCAGCAACGCCATCGCCCCCAGCGCCAGCACCGCCGCTGCCCAGCCCGCAGCGGGCAACAACGCCCGACCCGACCGGACGCGACGCACCAGCAGCCAGACCTCGGCCCCCAGCCCGGCAGCGCAGAGCAGCCCCAGCAGGGCTGGCATCGGTGTCGGGTGAAACGTCAGGTTGGCCGGACTCATGGGCGGACCTCCGCGGGGGTTGTCCGCACAGCATCGCCCAACCTCGCGGGTGGATCAAGCCGGTGGTCGACATCCGCGCGGAAAGAAAGGGCCGCAAACGTCGCCCGATCCACCAGGCGTCAATCCCACTTCACCGCCCGCTCAATCCGCCTGCGGACCGCCTGGCGACCCTCAGCCCCCATCGGCTGCAGCGACCCACCCCCGAAAGCCCCACGTCGCGAATGGCTCGGGGGGCTTTGTGCTTGAGGTCCGCCGCCGAGTGAGTATGGTAGAAGGTGTACTGGAAGGAGAATACGCCCATGCAGATACATCCGTTTCGAGGCTGGCACTATTCGGGGCCGGAGGTCAGCCCGCAACTGGCGCCCCCCTACGACGTGTTGGGCCAATCCGACAAGGACCGCCTGCTGGCCGGCGAGCCGACCAACATCGTCGCCGTCGACCTGCCCCACGTTCCGCCTAAACAACTTGGCCCGGAACAGGAATACCGCCACGCCGCCGAACTCCTCCAGCAATGGAAGGCCGCCGGCGTGCTCGTCCGCGACGACAAGCCGGCTCTCTACGCCTACCGGCAGACCTACACCTGGGCGGGCAAGAGCTACACCCGCCGGGCCATTCTGACCGCCCTGCGGGCCACGCCCCTCGGCGTCGACGTCATCCCCCACGAACACACCTTCGCCGGGCCCAAGGCCGATCGACTCAAACTGACGACCTGCACGAAGATGCAGCTCTCGCCGATCTTCGGCTTCCACCGAGCCGCGGGTGCGACGGATCGGCTCTGGAAGGCCTGCACGCCCGAGCCGACCCTGCACGGCGAACTCGACGGCGTGCGCGAGGAACTCTGGGTCCTCACCGATCCCGACACGCTGCGCGACGTGATCGGCATGCTTGCGGACGTGCCAGCCTACATCGCCGACGGCCATCACCGATACACCACCGCGCTGAACTATGCCCACGCCCTCGAAGACGCCGGGCTCATCGACGACGACCACGAGGCCCATAACGTCCTGTTCGCGCTGATCGAGCGCGACGAACCCGGCCTGCTCGTCCTGCCGACCCATCGCCTCGTCCACGGACTCGGCGGCCGGGTCGACCTCGATGCCCTGGCCGGCAAGCTCGCCGACGCCTTCGAGATCAAGACCGTCCCCCAGCCGGAGGACATCTCCGACGCCGACGCCTTTCTCGAACCCCACGGGGCCGGGGCGATGGCGTTGCTTTCCGGCGAGGACTGCCGAATCTTCCGCCTGAGCGATCCGGCCGCGATGCAGGCCGTCGCTCCCGACGCCTGCGACGCCTGGCGGGGGCTGGACGTAGCCGTTCTCCACGAACTGGTGCTCGGCAAGGCGCTGCGGGAACTCTCCGACGCCGAACCCGACATCAGCTACACGCCCGACGGCAACGCCGCCCGCGCCGCGACCCGCGACGGATCAGCCGACCTCGTGGCGATCCTCCAGGGCACGCCCCTGACCGCCGTCGAAGCCGTCGCCGACGCCGGTGAGTCCATGCCCCACAAGAGCACCTACTTCTACCCCAAACTCGCGACCGGTATGATCCTCAAACCGCTGGAATAGAGCGACCATCGGTTCATGCCCGGGCCTAAGCCTGGCGTCGCTCACCGCTTCGGTGGGGGGACGGGCAGCGTGAGGGTCTCGTAGACGCATCGGCGGTACGTTTCGGTCAGGCGACCTTGGCCATCCATCTCCGGCAGGACGTAGACGCCCGTGAGTTTCGCCTGCCATCGTCCCTGATCGTAGGCGGCGAGGTCGACCTCGACGTGCCCGTAATGCTTGCCTCCGCGGAGCAGCCGCCCATCCTGCCAGACTTCCGGGGCGTCGTGGTGGGCGAGGAAGACGCGGTGGGGATTGTCCAGACCCTCCTGCGGACCGCGAAGCCCGTCGCCGGCGATGCCGACGTCGAAGTAATGCACGCCGTCGACGAGGGCATGTTCGTACATCTCGTCGTGTCCGCTGAAGACCGCCAGCACGCCATGGTCTCGGAACAGGCCCTGCCACGTCCGCATCGGTCGGCCGGACTGCACGTCCGTCGGCGGGGTGGTCACGCGACGGCCCGGCCCGGCCGGCCAGCCGTGCGGCCCGGAGGAATACGGCGCGTGGTGGAACATCACGAAGACGGCCTGTCCGGCCCGGCGGGCGTCGGCGAGTTGCTGCTTCGCCCACCGCCACTGCCTGCTGCCGGGGGCGTGGTCAGGCCCCTTGCCGGTCGGAAGCAGCCAGTTCGTGTCGCTGGCCGATTCGTTCTCTCCCCCGTTGGTCGAGTCCAGCCCGATCAGCGTCAGCTTGCCGAAGTCCATGCGGTAGTATCGGCCTGGGTGGTCCGGATCGCCGTTGTCCGGCAGGTCGAAGTGGGCGAGGTATTTGGCGACGGCCCAGTCGGTTTTGGCGTACCCGCCGAAGCCGCCCGGCCCGGCGAAGACGTCGTGGTTGCCCAGAACCGGCGCGAGCACGCAGCGCGACAGCAGCAAGAACTCCGGGCCGTTGAACGCGCCCCAGAAGGCGTCCCAGTCTCGCTGCTCCCCGCCGGACTCGACCAGATCGCCCGCGACGGCCAGCACGTCAGGCCGACGGTCGGCTACCAGTGCGAGGTTCGCGCGCAGCCCCTCTGCCTGGTCGACGAGGTAGCGTCCGTCGCCGTATCGCACCGGCCGACGTACGCCTGCCGGGACGGGCCAACTCGTACGCTTGCCCCGGGACTCCGGCTCGGTCTCGCTGTCGGCCAGGACGATCAGCCGAACGGCACGCTTCGGCGCGGGCGTGGTGAAACGACCGGTCGACCTCTCGCCGTTCTGCGTGACGTTATATCTGTACGTCGCGCCGGGTTTGAGCTTGCCCAGTCGAACCCGATGACCGAACGGCGCGGGGGCAACGCTTGACTCGGGCTTGTGCGGGTTGCCCCCAAGCGCCGAGGCGGGCCCGGGCGTGCTGGTGACGCTCCAGGTCAGTTCAGGACCGGCCACGCGGAGCACGCCCGGACGATCCGCCTCGGAGAACCATACGACGGTCATCGCCGTCGGCGAGGGATTCTGAAGAAACGGGCGGATGCGGAACCCGCCCCGACAGGGCAGGCAGACAATCCCGATTACGAGCAGGGCGACGCCTCTGCCCGTCAGCAGATGTCGGAACGACCTGGAGGGTCCGTTCAGGATCACGGTACATGTCTCCGAAAAGCCAGTCAGGCAGGGACGTCAGAGGGGATTTCCCCTTGCGTGCTCAGCCTGCGAAAACGCAACGCCGGCAGGGTGCTTCCGCCTGCCGGCGTTGCCATGCCCGGGACTGGATTCGAACCAGCACAGGGTAATACCCCACATGGCCCTCAACCATGCGCGTCTGCCAATTCCGCCACCCGGGCGTGGCCCGTCAGGGCCAGACGTTTGACAATAGGCCGATCCGCAAACCAAGTCAAGCCCAATCGAACCGGGCTACTCTTGCTCTTCGGTTTTTTTGTTGGCTTCGATGATCTGCTGCTGGACGTTGCCCGGAACCGGTTCGTAGTGGCTCAGTTCCATCGTGTAGCTGCCCTGGCCTCCGGTGACGCTGCGGAGTTGGCTGTTGTACTGCATGACCTCGGCCAGCGGCGCGACGGCGCGGACGTGGGCGACGTTGCCCGGCAGCATGTCCTGGCCCTGAATGCGCCCGCGCCTCCCCGAAAGGTCCGAGGCGATGTCGCCCATGAAGTTTGCCGGCACGGTGATCTCCATGTCCACGTACGGTTCGAGCAAGACGGGCTTGGCCTGGGTGACGGCGTCGATGAAGGCGTAGCGACCGGCGGTCTTGAAGGCGACTTCCTTGCTGTCCACCGGGTGATGCTTGCCGTCCGTGACGGCGACCTTGATGTCCTGCATGGGGAACCCGGCGATGGCGCCCTTGGCGAGGACCTCGTGAATGCCCTTTTCGATGGCGGGCAGGAACTGCCGCGGAATCGACTCGCCGAACAGCTCGCTCTCGAAGACAAAGCCCT
>CAYMAP010000121.1:0-8606 GCA_964388425.1 uncultured Planctomycetaceae bacterium | reverse complement strand
CGTTCCGCCGGGTTCGTTCCGCCGGCTTGACTTGGGCGGTCCCTGCGTGCGATACTGGTCCGCTCTGTCGGCCCGCGGATCGTGCCGACGCCCCCCGGAACCCTCCCATGATCGGACTGCTCAAACAACTGTTCATCAAGGCCATCGGCGGGACGCGCAACGAGCGGATCGTCCGCGGGCGAATGAAACTCGTCACCGAGCGTACCAACCCGCTGGAAGCCGGCCTCCGCGAGCTGTCCGACGAGGATCTCGCCGCGCGGAGCCTAGAGCTTCGGCGGAGCCGGCAGACCGGCGAATCGCGCGACGCCCTGCTCCCCGAGGCCTTCGCGCTGGTTCGCGAAGCCTCCCGCCGGGCCAGGAGCCATCGCCAGTACGACGTCCAGCTTGTCGCGGGCATGATCCTCGAGGAAGGCTGGATCGCCGAGGAAGCCACCGGCGAGGGCAAGACCATCGCCTGCTACCCGGCGATCTACATGGCCTGGCTGGACGGCATGCACACCCACGTCGTGACCGTCAACGACTACCTCGTGCAGCGCGACGCGGAGTTCGCCGGGGCGATTTTTGAACGGCTGGGCATGACCGTGGGGTTCATCCGTGCCCAGATGGACAACGCAGACCGCAAGGCCAACTACGCCTGCGACGTGACCTACGGGACCAACAGCGAGTTCGGCTTCGACTACCTGCGGGACAACATGAAGCTCTCGCCGGCCGATCAGGTGCAGGGTTCGCTGGACTTCGCGATCATCGACGAAGTCGACAGCATCCTGATCGACGAGGCCCGCACGCCGTTGATTATTTCCGGCCCCAGCGTCGGGCGGACGGACATGTACAAGAAGGCCGACCAGGTCGCTCGCGAGCTGATCCGCCGGAACGCCGACTGGGACCGCGCCCACCGCCGCGTCGAAACCCTCAAGCGCGACATCAAGGCCCTCGAGGGCGAGCTGGACAAGGCGGACCGCGAGGAAAAGGACGCCGTCCAGAAAAAGCTCGACGAAGCCGAGAGGCAGCTCGAAGAGGCGGAAAACGACCTGGCGGGCAAGATTCGCTACTACGAGGTCGAGTTGGACCGCAAGAGCGCTCACATGACGCACGAGGGCGTCGGGGCCGCCCAGGACATCGCGGGGGTGGGCAGCTTCTACGTCGGGTCGAACATGGACTGGCCCCACCTGATGGAACAGGCCCTCCGCGCCCACCTGGTCTACGAGAAGGACAAGGAGTACATCGTCCGCGACAACGCGGTGGTGATCGTCGACGAGTTCACCGGCCGACTCATGGAGGGCCGGCAGTGGTCGGACGGCCTCCACCAGGCCGTCGAAGCCAAGGAACGCGTCACGATCAAGGAAGAGACGCAGACCATCGCGACGATCACGCTGCAGAATTTTTTCAAACTCTACAAAAAACTCGCCGGCATGACGGGCACGGCCATGACCGAAGCCGACGAGTTCATGAAGATCTACAAGCTCGATGTCGCCGCCGTTCCCACGCACCTGCCGATCTCGCGGATGGATTACAACGACCGTATCTACGCCGAGGTCGAGGGCAAGTTCAACGCCATCGTCGAGGAGGTCCACGAGGTGACCCGCAAGGGCCGACCGGTCCTCGTCGGCACGACCAGCATCGAGAAGTCCGAACTGCTCAGCACGATGCTGATGCGTCGGTACGGGATCGAGCACGAGTTGCTCAACGGCCGACCGGAAAACGCCGCCCGCGAGGCCGACATCGTCTTCAAGGCCGGCCAGAAGCGCCCGCTCAAGCCCGGCAGCAAGGAGATGGTCGGCAACGTCACCATCGCCACCAACATGGCCGGTCGCGGAACGGACATCAAACTCGGGCCTGGCGTGGTCAACGAGACCTGCAAGGTCCCTCCCGCCGACCAACTCGCCGAGATGGGCCTGGACGTCGACCCGCTCTACCCGCCCGGGCACAACAAGTGCTGCATCGCCTGCGAGCAGTACGACGCGGCGACGAACTGTGCCCACTGCTTCAAGCCGAAGCTGGACTCGGCCTTCCCGCTCCGTGGGCGGACCGACTGCCGAGATGACGTGCCCTGCGGGCTGCACATCGTCGGGACCGAGCGGCACGAATCCCGCCGGATCGACAACCAGCTCCGAGGCCGATCGGGTCGACAGGGCGATCCCGGCAGCAGCCGATTTTTCCTGAGCCTGCGCGACGATCTGATGGCCGTCTTCGCCGGGGAGTGGACGCTGAAAGTGCTCGGCTGGCTGGGACTGCAGGGCGACATGGCCATCGAGGACAAACGCATCTCCAAGGGCGTCGAGCGGGCGCAGAAAAAGGTCGAGGAACGCAACTTCGAAATCCGCAAGAACCTCCTGGAATACGACGAGGTCATGGACCACCAGCGCAAGACGTTCTACGACCTCCGCCAGAACGTCCTGGAAGGGCGTGCTCTCGGCGGGCGGGTGCTGGACCTCATCGACGAGGAAATCGACCAGGCGGTCAATTCCTACCTCGACGGAAAGTACGCCCAGCGCTGCATCGCCGAGTGGGCGAGGCAGAACCTCCAAGCGCCGGTCAGCGACGAGCAGATCGACGCCCGGGCGCGCGAGGACCTGCCCGACCTCGAGCGCCAGCTCCGCCAGGCCGCCCGCGACGAGGCCTTCAACTCCATCGCCCTGACCCTCGGCGAGTACATGGACGAGGAGATGGACGCCCGGCAGTGGGACTTGAAAGGCCTGAGCGGCTGGGCGATGAGCCGGTTCGGCGTGCAGGTCTCCCAGAACCATCTTCGCAAGATGAGCCCGGACGAAGTCGAGGCCATGCTCACCGAAGCCGCATCGGAGAAAATCGAAGAGATTGATCTTTCGGAGGTCGGCCCGTTCCTCGACGAACAGTACGCCGAGCGTGCCCTGGCCGGCTGGGCGGAGGCGAAGTTCGGCATCGTCGTCGAGCCGGCGAAACTGGCCGAAGCTCCGGACCAGGTGCGTGAACTGCTGGGCCAAAAGGCGCGCGACGTCTACCGACGTCGGCAGATCGAGTACCCCGTCGAGCATGCCCTCGACATGACCGTCGCCACGACCGGCACGGAAAACGTCTACGCCGTCGAGGCCCTGGTCAACTGGGCCAACCGCAAGTACGACGCCGGGCTGAGTGTCGAGGACCTCCAGGGCCAATCGTTGTCGTCGATTCACGAGAAGCTCATCACGCTGTCGCGCGAGTGGTTCGAGGACGGAAAACTCGACGCCTGCGTCCGCGACGCCCTCGACGGCAGCGCCTCCGTCGAGCAAGCGATCGAATTCGCCCGGCAGCGGTTTGACACGGAACTGTCCGAAGAGGATTTCAACGGCGACGTCATCGGCCGGGTCGTCCAGGCCGGGCGGGACTTCCTGAGCCGCGAGATGATCGAACTCGAACGGTTCGTCCTGCTCCAGATTTACGACTCGACCTGGAAAGACCACCTGCTGAGCATGGACCATCTGAAGGGCTCGATCGGCCTGCGGAGCTACGCCGAGCAGGACCCCAAGGTTGCTTACAAACGCGAGGGCGGACGGCTTTTCGACGAGATGTTCGACCACATCCGCCAGAAGGTCACCGACATGATCTTCAAGGTCCGCCTGACCTCCGACGCCCGCATGCAGAGCGTCTATCAGGTCTCGAACCAGGTCCACGAACAGCTCCAGGGCTACGACCATCTCGCCCGTAACATGGCCCGGCAGCAGGAAGCGACCGAACCGCAGAAGGTCGAGACTATCGTCCGCGACCAGCCCAAGGTCGGACGAAACGACCCCTGCCCCTGCGGCAGCGGGAAAAAGTACAAGAAATGCCACGGCAAGGCATCCTAGGCTTGAAGCCAATGGCCGCATACAGGCGCCAGAAAAACAAACCGCGGCTGGCCGGTGGAAGCCGAAACGCCAGTGTCCATTTCCTCGTTTTCATCCGACGCATGCCTGCAGGAGCAGGCATGGCAGCCGACGTCATTTTGTTACTTTGAGAACGACGAGGGTGACGTCGTCCTGTCGGGAGTGCAGGCCGCAGTGTCGGCGGAAGTCCCAGAGGATGTGGCGGACAATGCCCTGGGCGGAGTAGTCCTGGGTGACGGCGTACTGGAGGGCGTCTTCGATACGCTGCCGGCCGTAGGGCTCGTGGGTGAAGTTGACGGACTCGCTGAGTCCGTCGGTGAACATCAGGAGGGTATCCTTCGGCTGGAGGGTGATGCGGTCGATGGGGAAGGGCATGTCCGGTTCGACGCCGACGACGCCTCCGTGTGAGGTGATGAGGTCGACGACCTTTCCGTCGCGTACGACGACGGGTGGCAGGTGTCCTGCGCAGCAGCAGGTGAACTGCCGGGTGCCGGTGTTGAGGGTGCCGTAGAAGAGGGTGGCGAAGTCGCTGGAGAGGGTGTCGTTGCAGACGCTTCGGTTGACTTTTTTGACGACGTCCTGGAGGTCGTGGACGTGTCCGGCGTGGGCGTGGAGGGAGGCGCGGATGGAGGCCATCAGCAGGGAGGCTCGGACGCCCTTGCCGACAACGTCGCAGATGGCGATGCCGAGGCGGTCCCCGTCGAGGTCGAGGAAGTCGAAGAAGTCTCCGCCGAGCTGTCTGCTGGGGACGTAGGCGGCACCGAGGTCGAATCCTTCGATCTCGGGAGGCTGCTGGGGGATCATGCGCCGCTGGACTTCGCTGGCCATGCTGATTTCGCGTCGTGCCCGGAAGAGTTCGACCGCCTGATCGTAGAGTCTGGCGTGGACGATGGCTGCGGCGGTGGCGTTGGCGACGGTCTGGAGAAGTTGGGTCTGGAACCAGTCGAAGGTAATTTTCTCGCCGCTGTAGATGCGCATCACGCCGATGGTGCGGTCGCGGTAGACCATCGGCGCGCAGAGTCCGCTGACGATGCCCTCCCGCCGGGCGTCTTTGGCGTAAAGGACGCGGGGGTCGGCGCGCATGTCTTCGACGTAGACGGCCTTGCCGGTCTGGATGACCTCGCGGTCGATGGGGCTGCGGGAGAGTTTGACGGCACCCTTTTTGAGGTAGTGCTCAGAGAGCCCGAACCCGGCCTTGATGACGAGTTCGGACTTGTCCTTGTCGAGCAGGCGGACGGCGGAGGCTTTGGCCTTGAGGGCCTCGGCGACGACGCGGGTGGCGGTGCTGAGAATCTGGGAGACTTCCCGTCCTTCGGTGATCTCCGCCGTCACGCGGTGCATCGCCATGAGCTGCTCGATTCGCCCGCGGAGTTCGATGGCGTCGTTGCAGAGTCTCGCCAGCACCCCGGCCATCAGGCGGAGGAGGTCCTGGTAGTACTCGCGGTGTTTCTTGCCGGTTTTCCCCGCGCCGACGGGCAGGCGGACGCTGCCTAGCGTCTGGCCATCCAGAACGATGGGGACGGTGAGGTTCTCTCCGCTGCCGGGGATCATCTCGTCGGAGAGGACGGCTTCGTTGGCCAGGTCCAGCGATGCCCGCCAGGTCTCCTCGTCGTCCTCGCCGGCGTCGAGGGCGAGTTGCCCCTCGGGGTTGTGGACGCGCAGGGGGCACTCGGCCAGGGCGCTAAAGGCGTCCTGGACACGGCGTAGGGTCTCGTCGTTGAGGTAGTCTTTCAAACGGGCCATGCTCGTTTACTGTCCCCTGAATGATCGCGAGGTCTGGATTACTGCAGGTGGATGCCGGGCCGGGTGAGGGTCGTGCCTTCACTGTCGGTGGAGACCGGCGGCCGATACAAAGCCGCTCGCCCCTGCCCGCGGGGTCCGACGGTTCGTCCTGGCCGCAGCCGGTAACGGGCTGTCGCGTGCCGTCGTACGCCGGCCGGGCGTAGCGGACGTAGAACGTCTCCAGGCTCTGCCGCATCGCCGCGACCCGATCCGCCTCGGCGGAGTCCTCGCGGAGATTGTACAACTCATGAGGCCCGAAGGGGTAGCGGTGAATGTATTGGAAGTCGCGGTCCCGGACCACCCGCACCGGGCCGGACTCGCCGGTAACGATCACGAGGAGGTTCAGACGCTCGGAGGTCATGGCAGAACCCAACGAAGCCCGGGCCGACCGACGCGGCCGGACGGCTCAGGCGGATTCCTTTCGCCCGGGTTTGTGGGCCGCGAAGAGGGAGGGCTTGATCTGCCCGTTGACCATCTCGGGTGTGATTTCGTAGAGGCCTCCCTCTTCCTTTTTCTCCGGCAGGTCGTACATGAGGTCGAGCATGAGGTCTTCGAGGACCGCCCGCAGGGCCCGGGCACCGACGTCCCGCTTCAGGGCGAGTTCGGCGATCTCCATCAGGGCGCCTTCGGCGAATTCCAACTCGGTATTCTCCATCTCGAACAGTTGCCCGTACTGCTTGACCAGGGCGTTTTTCGGTTCGGTGAGGATGCTGACCATGGCCTCGGCGTCGAGAGGCTCCAGGGCGGTGATGCAGGGCAGACGCCCGATCATCTCCGGGATCATGCCGAAGTGGACCAGGTCGTCGGGCTGGACCTCGGCGAGGACGCGGGCCTGTTCGGCGGGGTCCTCTTCCTGCTGCTCGGTGGTGAAGCCGATCAACTGCCGGCCCAGCCGTTTGCGGATAATCGCGTCCAGCCCGGTGAACGTCCCGCCGCAGATAAAGAGAATCTGCGAAGTGTCCAACTGGATGTACTGTTGCTCGGGGTGCTTCCGCCCGCCCTGGGGGGGGATGTTGGCGACGGTGCCTTCGAGCATTTTCAGCAGGGACTGCTGGACGCCCTCGCCGGAGACGTCGCGGGTGATCGAGACGTTCTGGGTGGTCTTGCCGATCTTGTCGATTTCGTCGATGTAGATGATGCCGCGTTCGGCGGCTTCGAGGTCGTAGTCGGCGGCCTGGAGAAGTTTCAGGAGGATGTTCTCGACGTCCTCGCCGACGTAGCCGGCTTCGGTGAGGGTCGTGGCGTCGCCGATGGCGAAGGGGACGTTGAGCACCCTGGCCAGCGTCCGCGCCAGCAGCGTTTTTCCGCACCCGGTCGGGCCGATCAGCAGGACGTTGGATTTCTCGATCTCGATGTCCCGTTCTTCCTGCTCGCTGTGAGTCAGACGCTTGTAGTGGTTGTGGACCGCCACGGAGAGGACTTTCTTGGCGTGGTCCTGCTTGATGACGTACTGGTCGAGATACTCGCGAATCTGCCTGGGTGTGGGGATCGTGCCCAGCAGAGGCTTGGCTTGGGCGTTGCGTCGCTGCTCCTGCTTGATGATGTTATGGCAGAGTTCGACGCAGTTGGCGCAGATGTACACGCCCTCGGGCCCTTCGACGATCGGGCCGACCTCGTCGCCGCTGCGGTTGCAGAAACTGCAGAAGCCGCCCCGCTTCTTGCCCCCGCCCCCGCCCCCACGGGTGCCACCGGGATTTTTTGTCGTTGTCGGACTCATATACCTTTCCTGCAAAGTATGCGAATGACCCGAGCCGATCGGATGCTGCCCGGCTTGGGGTGCGTCGGGACCGTCAGGGTCGGCTCCTCAGCAGGAGCCGTCAGACCCCTTTTCGTTCCTGGAATCCTTTATTGTATCGTCGCTGGGCGGGGTTTCCGAGTGTTTTTCTTCCTCTTTTCCGACCAGTCCCAGAATCGCCCGGCGAAGGACGCTGAACTCTTCATCGGAAATCTGCCCGCTTTCGTGCATATCTTCTGCCTGCTCCATCGTCCACCCGCCCCCGCCGCCGTCTTGCTCCGAAGGGCCCAGGCGAGGATCAAAGCGTTTTTTCAGCCAGCGGAACAGAAAAAATCCGACCACCATACCCGCCAGAACGATCCCCCCGCCGAGAAACAATTCGAGATAAACCTCGTTCAAAACAGCAAGTTGCGGACATAGAGATGCCATCACGTCATTGTATGCCTTCCTCTGGCGCTGAGTCCAGAAATCCTCAAATGGCCCGATAAAAAATTTGGACTTTACTCTTGACTCGGGATAGTCGGAAAGATACTATTATCAGGCACCGAGTACGTTACGGGTTCATCGTTGTCAATGAATGGAGTCGCCCATGCTCACGGAAGAGTACAGTTCGGAGTCTATTGCCAGTTCGTGGGAAGCGTATTGGCAGATCGACGGCACGGATCAAATCGTCTGTGCGAATGACAATTTTATCCACTTCGCCCAACAGGCCTCCATTCCCCATCTCAGTCCCGTACCGGTGGGGCAAAGTGTCTGGGATTTCATCCCCAATCTGGAAATCCGGCACCTGCTGCGCGTCCTGCTCGCGCGGGTTCGCCTGGCGGGCAAGACCATCGACCTTCCCTACCGTCCGGGCGGGGCCGGGCGCTGTCTGCTGCTGCTGCGGATGCAACCCGCCGACAGTCACGGGGGCGTGACCTTCCGCTGCCGACCGCTCGGCAAACAGGCCCAGCCGATCTTTCCCCCCGGGCAGAGGCGTTTCCACGACGATCCCGTCCGCATCTGCTCCTGGTGCAACCGGGTTCTGACCGACGCCGGCTGGAACGATCCCGAGGAAGCGGATACTGTCATTGACCTCTTCCGACGGGCCGACAAGCCGGAACTGACGCATGGCATCTGCGATGACTGCCTGGCCGGCATCCTCACCTCGCCCCCCGCCGCCGTAGCGGGGTGAGGTCCGCCTTGCCAGTTGTCGGCCTGCTCCGGGGGGCATACAGCAGTGCCGCTGCGCGACATCGTTCTGCGAAGCCTTGGCGAAGCATAGTAGACGC
>CAYMAP010000120.1:0-8633 GCA_964388425.1 uncultured Planctomycetaceae bacterium | reverse complement strand
GCGCTGATCCGCCGCCGCAAGAAGTAAAACGCGAAGGCTTCGCCCGACCGCTCAGGTCGGGCGGAGGGGAATGGATTCCGCAGCGGGCCCGCCCCGTTGCGACCGCCCTTCGCCGCAATGAGATGGAAACAGCGTCCGGCCCTTTGCGGGTCGGACGCTTTTCTTTGCGCGGCGGACATTTCACCCGCAGGTGCCAAGCCTGCTCCTGCAGGCATGTTTGTTCGCCACGTCCGGATCGTCGGGACGGCGTCGAGGTCCGGTGGGCAAAGGTTCTTTGGAACGTTGTTCGTTCATGGCTGGATGGCTGGCGGGGCAAGCATGGCAGTGTCTACATGTCGTGAGTACAATCCAGTCATTCGGACTGCAATTCTCTTTCACACGAGACGGGAGCGACCATGGAACCGCAGGCGTTTGAACGGAAGAACGAGTCGATCCGGCAGCGATTCGTCGAGGCGATGCGGAAGCATCCGGACTGGCGAGAGGCGGGGCTGAAGCTCTCCTGGAGCAACTGGGGCTTCGGCGTCGAGCCTCTGGAGGTCTCGGCGGATCGGCTGAGCCGGTTCGGCGTGGAGTGGATCGAGCTGCACGGCAACCGGTACGGGGCCGACCTCGGCTACCGGGCTGAAGCGGTCCGGTCCGTGCTGGATTCGCACGGCCTGCGGGCCGCGGGGGTCTGCGGGATGTTCGGCCCGGACTGCGACCTGTCGGCTCCCTCGGGCGTGGTGCGACAGCGGGCGGTGGACTACATCCGCCGGCAGCTCGACCTCTGCCGGGCCGTCGGGGGGTCGTACCTGCTGGTTGTCCCCGCTGCGGTGGGTCGCCCCGAGCCGTACGACGCCATGGAGGTCCACCGCTCGGTCGAGACGCTTGGGCTGGTGGCGGACGACTTCGCCGAGGCCGGCGTGCAGGCCGCCATCGAGCCGATCCGCTCGGCCGAGGTCAGTTGCGTCCACACCGTCGCCGACGCCCTGGCCTACATCGCCCGGATCGACCACCCGGCCGTCGGGAACGTCAACGGCGACGTCTACCACATGCAGGTCGAGGAGTCGCACATCCCCTCGGCCCTGATGGAGGCCGGGGATCGCCTGGTCAACCTGCACCTGGCTGACAGCAACCGCTGCGCGCTGGGCGAGGGGTCGCTGGATCTCGATGCGATTCTCATGGCGCTCTACGCGATGGGCTACGTCGAGGGCAGGCGGTTCTGCACGCCCGAGCCGCTCGGATCCGGCGGAGATCCGTATCCGGCGATGCACGGCAGCCTGGAGCCGGCCGCCCTGGACGCGCTGGTCGAGACGACCGTCAGAACCTTCCGAAAACGCGAGGAGCAGATCAAGACCCTGCTGGACTGATCTTCGAACCGCGCCAACGGCCGGGTCGGTCAGGAACCGTTCTGTCGGGCTTCGGCGCGGTGGTAGGCTCGTTGGATCTGCTCGATGTCGACCGAGGGGTCCGGGAAGCTCATATCGAGGTCTTCCAGGGTGTCGCAGACGATCTGCGAAATGGCGAGGTTCCGGAACCACTTGTGGTTGGCGGGGATGACATACCAGGGGGCGTGTTTCGTAGAGCACTGGCCCAGCGCATCGGCGAAGGCAGCCATGTACGTGTCCCAGTAGGATCGCTCCTTGTAGTCGGCGTCGGAGATTTTCCAGTGCTTGGCCGGGTCGTCGATGCGGCTTTTGAATCGTTTGAGCTGTTCGTCCGGGCTGATGTGGAGGTAGAACTTCAGGATCGTCGTCTCGTGCTCTGCCAGCAGCGTCTCGAACTCGTTGATGCGGTCGTAGCGTTTGGACCAGACGCTGTGGGGCGCGAGGTTGTGGACGCGGACGACCAGGACGTCTTCGTAGTGGGAGCGGTTGAAGATGACGACCTCGCCCTTTTTCGGCGCTTGCCGATGGATACGCCACAGGAAGTCGTGGTCGGCCTCCTCGGGAGTGGGCTGCTTGAACCCGGCGACTCGGCAGCCCTGGGGGTTCATGGCGGCAAAGACGTGGTTGACGGTTCCGTCCTTGCCGCCGGCGTCCATCGCCTGGAGCACGATCAGCAGCGACCGCTTGCCCTCGGCGTACATGAGGTACTGCAGTTCGGCAAGGCGCTGGGTGTATTGCTCCAGCATCGGCTTGCCGTCCTTTTTCTTCTTCAGTCCGGCGCGGTAGCCGGCCTTGACGCCGGAGAGATCCACCTTGCTGCCGGGCTGGACGAGGAATCGTTCGCGGAAATCCATGCTCGCCTCCGTAGGCTGGGGTCTGAGGACCCCGCTACCATCGCTCAAATCGCGGTCGGCTGCAAGGGGCGGCCGGCCCCGCGCGACGAGACGATTGCAAAATACCCCCGCCGGCTAGACAATGCGGGCGACATGATCGACCTCCACAGCCATACGCAACTGTCCGACGGGGCCCTGAACCCGGCCGAGCACATCCGCCGGGCCGAGCACGCCGGCTACCGCATTCTCGGCATGTCCGACCACGCGGACCTCGCGACGCTGGCGTGGATCGCGGGCATCCTCCGCGCCGCGGCCGACCGGGAAAACGAGCTCGGCCGACTGACCGTGCTGGCCGGGGTCGAGCTGACCCACCTTCGCCCGGAACACATCGCAGAGGGCGTCGCCCGCGCCCGCGAGCTGGGGCTGGACTACGTCGCCTGCCACGGCGAGTCGCTCGTCGAGCCGGTCCTGTCCGGTACCAACCGCGCCGCCATCGAGGCCGGCGTGGACTACCTCGCCCACCCGGGGCTGATCTCGCTCGAGGACGCCCGCTTCGCCGCCGAACGCGGCGTGGTCCTCGAAATCTCCGGCCGAAAGGGTCACTGCTACACGAACGGCCACGTTGCCGCCGTCGCAAAATCCGCCGGCGCGACGCTGATGTTCGGCTCGGACGCCCACGTGCCGTCCGACCTGCCCCGACGCGACCTCGCCGAGGCCATCTGCCGGGGCGCAGGTCTGACCGATGAGCAAGTCCAGGCCATGTTCAACCGCGCCGAGCAGTTCGCCCGAGGCCTGTGCGCCTCGGCAGCGTCTTGCGCGAGGCACAGCCGCCCTCGGCTCTGATGAACGCGACATAATCCGCAGGGCTAGCAGCTTTGCTGCTGCTAGCGCAATGAATAAACGTTGATCGAGTTCCGCTAGCAACAAGTTGCTGGCTCTACGAACGGTCATGTGCAATTCGACATTCGGCACTTGGCATTCGACAAGAACGTCGGTGCCATACCGCTCCCGCGGGAGCGCCTTGCCCTGCAACGGCGACAAGGCGCCCCTGACGGGGCTTGGCAAAAAGAAGCATCCATGACCCCACCCCGACGGGTGGGGCTAAACAACACCGCCCCTTCCGGGGCTGAACAAAACAGAGGCTTTGCCCTGCGGATGCCACGCACACCTTGGCCTTTTGAGAGATAGCAATAAGATCACGATGAACCGCATCGCTCCCGACAGCTTGCCGCGCCTGCCTGCCCGTCCCCGCGACGGCCACAAGGGGCAGTTCGGCCGGGTGCTGGTCGTCGGCGGGTCGCGGGGGATGATCGGCGCACCGGCGCTGGCCGGGCTGGCTGCGTTCCGCGGCGGGGCGGGGCTGGTCACGCTTGCCGTCCCCGAGCCCATCCAGCTTGCCTGCGCGACGCTGTGTCCCTGCGCGACCTCCCTGCCGCTGCCGACCCGCGACGTCGGCGAACTTACCCCCGGGGCCCTCCGCGTGACGCTCAATGCCGCCGATTCCGCCGACTGCCTCGCGGTGGGACCGGGCATGGGCGTCGGAGCGGATCGGCAGAACCTCTTGCACGCCCTGCTGGGCTCGGGCAAACCTCTTGTCCTCGACGCCGACGGGTTGAACAACCTCGCCCGCATTGACCGCTGGCATCGGCTGCGGACCGGGCCGATGGTTCTCACGCCGCATCCCGGCGAGTTCGCCCGCCTGACCGGCCGATCCGTATGCGACGTCCAGGCCGACCGCCCCGCCGCCGTCCGGGAGGCGATTGAGTCCTGGCGGTCCGGCGCGGAGGCCCCGCTGGTCCTCGTCCTGAAGGGCGCCGGGACGCTTGTGACCGACGGCGAGCGGTTGTACGAAAATAACACCGGCAACCCGGGCCTGGCCACGGGCGGGACGGGTGACGTCCTGACGGGCCTCTCGGCCGGGCTGGCTTGCCAGGAACTCGGCCTCTTCGACGCCGTCTGCCTCGCCGTCCGCACCCACGGCCGGGCCGGCGACCTCGCCGCCTGCCGACGCACCGAAACCGCACTGCTGGCCACCGACCTGCTCGTGACCCTCCCCGACGCCCTGGCCGAACTGCACGATTGAGTGACACCACCTCCTCCGTGCGGTAAGATGCCCCCATGAACGACCGACGCGACACCTACCGCAGCCCCCTCGCCGGACGATACGCCAGCGGAGCCATGCTCGAACTATTCAGCGAGCGACGCAAAATTCAAACCTGGCGACAACTCTGGCTTGCCCTGGCCGAGGCCCAGCAGCAACTCGGGCTGGAGATCACCGACGAGCAGATCGATTCGATGCGGCGGCACGTCGACGACATCGACTTCACCGCGGCCGCCGGGTACGAAAAAAAACTGCGCCACGACGTGATGGCCCACATCCACGCGTTCGGCGACGTCGCGCCGGCCGCCCGGAGCATCATCCACCTCGGCGCGACCAGCCAGTTCGTCAACTGCAACACCGACCTGATCGTCCTGCGCGAGGCGCTGCAACGCATCGCGGTCGGACTGGCCGGCGTCGTCGACGCCCTGGGGTGCTTCGCCGAGACCTGGCGGGATCAGCCCTCTCTGGGCTTCACGCACTTCCAGCCCGCCCAGATGACGACCGTCGGCAAGCGAGCGACGCTGTGGTGCTACGACTTCCTCCAGGACCTCCGCGAGGTCGAACACCGCCTGGAGGACCTCGAATTCCGCGGGACCAAGGGCACGACCGGCACGCAGGCGAGCTACCTCGCCCTCTTCGACGGCGATCACGAAAAGGTCGAGCAGCTCGAACGCCGCATCGCCGGGTCATTCGGGTTCGAGCGAATCGCACCCGTAACCGGGCAGACCTACTCCCGCAAGGTCGACGCCCAGGTCGCCGCCACGCTGGCAGGCATCGGCGCGAGCGTACACAAGTTCTGCAACGACGTTCGGCTGCTGGCCCACCGCAAGGAACTCGAGGAACCCTTCGCCGCTGGGCAGGTCGGCTCCAGCGCGATGGCCTACAAACGCAACCCGATGCGATGCGAACGCGCGACGGGACTGGCACGCTTCCTGATGGACCTCGCCGCAAGCCCGCTGCACACCCACGCCGAGCAATGGCTCGAACGGACGCTGGACGACTCGGCAAACAAGCGGCTGGCGATGCCGGAGACCTTCCTCGCCGCCGACGCCTGCCTGCGGATCGTCCGCAACGTCGCCGACGGGCTGATGGTCTACCCGGCCGTCCTCCAGGCCGGCATCGCCGCCGAGCTGCCCTTCATGGCAACCGAGAACATCCTGATGGCCGCCGTCAAGGCCGGCGGCGACCGCCAGGACCTCCACGAGCGCATCCGAACCCACTCCCAAGCCGCCGCCGAACAGGTCAAGCAGCACGGTCGACCGAACGATCTGATCGACCGCCTCAAGGCCGACTCCGCCTTCGCCGCCGTCGACATCGACGCGATGCTGGACCCCTCAGCCTTCCTCGGGCGTGCGCCGCAGCAGGTCGACGCCTTCCTCGCCGAGCACGTCCAGCCCCTCCGCCGGCGCTACGCCGACTGCTTGGACAACCCCTCCGATCTGGCCGTGTAGCTCCGTCCCTCGAGCGTTTTGCGAAACGAATGTCGTGTTCAGGCGTTGCTGAGCACGAGGCGGGCAAGGACGGGGACTCGTGCTATGGAGCGAAGCTACTTCGCAGAGTCGCAAGCAGGCAACCCCGCGGGTTTCCGATGCAGCCGGACGCCGTCCGCCGAAGGCCGCTGGCAGCATGAGTACGACAGGCTGTTAGCACACCGCTCTAGCCTCGTACATGCCCGGGGCTACGCCTGGCTGAACCGGATGCCCACGCGGGTGCCATATCTTCTCCTGCAGGCATGCGGGGTGAGATGGACGGTGGGCATACTCCCACGCTGTCTTCTCCGTTTCCGGCCGCTTCGCGCCCCTTCGCATCACGGGGGCGATGCCGTATCATGTCGGCATGGGCAGTTTCCCGATCATGCTGAACCTTCGCGGAATGCAGGCCGTCGTCGTCGGGTCCGGGCCGGTGGGTCTGCGGAAGGTCCATTCGCTGCTCGAGGCCGGCGCATCGGTTCGCCTGGTCGCTCCCGATCCGCCGGCCGATCTGCCCGAGGGCGTGGAACTCCTCGCCGAGTCCTGCCGACCCGAGCATCTCTCCGGGGCCCGGCTGGTGTTCGTCTGCACGGACGACCGGTCCCTCAACGCCGAAATCGCCGCCGACGCCCGCGCCGCCGGCGCGTGGGTCAACGCGGTCGATCAGCCCGAGGACTGCGACTTTTTCATGCCCGCCGTCCACCGCACGGGGCGCGTCGTGCTGGCCGTCGGGACGGGCGGGGCGAGTCCGGCGCTGGCTGGGACCCTGCGTGACGGTCTTGCCGGTGCCCTGCCGGAACACGTCGCCGACTTCGCCGACCTGCTGGCCGATCTCCGCGCCGAACTGCGCGACCGTCTGCCCGAGAACCGATCGCGCACGCGAATTCTCCGCCGGCTCGTCCGCCCGGAGGTGCTTGAGGACTTCGCCCGTCGCGGGGAGGTCGCGGTCCGCGACCGGCTGGGCGATCTGCTCGACGCCCCTCCAGGAGACGGACCGTGAGGGTTCTCTGCGTCGGGACGTCTCACCGCACCGCGCCGCTGGCGGTGCGCGAGCGGCTGGCGATCCCGGCCGGGGCGGTCCCGGACGCGCTGGGCGACCTGCAACGCCGCTGGCCCGAGGCCGAACTTCTCCTGCTGAACACCTGCAACCGCTCGGAACTCTACACCGCCCGCGCCCTGCACGCCCACCCGCGGGAGGAGGAACTGGCGGGCTGGCTCTGCGAGCGGGCGGGCGTCCGGCAGGCCGACTGCCAGGCTGCCCTGTACACCCACGCCGACGCCCGCGCCGTGCAGCACCTCTTCGAAGTCGCCGCCGGTCTGGACAGTCTCGTGCCCGGCGAGGACCAGATCGTCGCGCAGGTCAAGGACGCCCTGGACTCCGCCCGGCAGGCGGGGTCGGCTGGGGCGCGTCTGGCGGAGCTGGTCTCGACGGCCCTGCACGTGGCTAAGCACGTCCGGACCGAAACCGCCCTGGGCGAGGGAAAAGTCTCCATCGCCTCCGTCGCCGTCGATCGCCTGGCCGAGCACCTCGGCGGACTCGCCGGCAAGCGGGTCCTCTGCATCGGTGCCGGGAAGGTGGGACGACTGCTGCTGAGGCAGCTTTGTGGGCGAAATTCCGGCGAGGTCCTCGTGACCAACCGCTCGCCGGAGCCCTCCGCGGAGCTTGCCCGGGTTTTGCCCGTCCGGGCCGAGCCGTTCGACCGGCTCGCCGATCTGCTCGTCGAAGCCGACGCGGTCGTGACCTCGACCGGTTCAGCCGATCCAATCCTGACCGCTGCGACGCTTCGCGATGCGCTGGTCGCTCGCGACGGTCGGCCGCTGCCGGCGATCGACCTGGCCGTCCCGCGGGACGTCGACCCCGCGGCCGGGGCGTTGGCCGGCCTGACGCTGGTAAACCTCGACGACCTCGAAGCAACCGTCAGTCGGACGTTGCGCGAACGCGGCGAGCACTTCCACGCCGCCCGTGCCATCGCCGCCGAGCACGTCGCGGAGTTTCTCGAAGCCGCCCACATCCGCTCGGTGGCCCCGACGGTCGAGGCTCTGTATCAGCGGGTCGAGCAGATCATCCTCGACGAACTCGCCGAGGCGGAGAACAAGCTGTCCACCCACGACGATGCAGCCGAGGACTTGACGATCCTCCGGCGGACGCTTCGGCGGGCGCTGCGGCGGTTCTGCCATCCGGCGACGGAACAGCTCCGCCACGAAGCTGCCGCCGGCCACGGCCAGGCCCACGCCGAGACGCTCCGCAAACTCTTCGACCTTGACGGGGAGGAATGACGTTCCGATACGAACAGGTTGCATTGTTCGCGCTCTGGAATGGGCGAAGTAAACCAGGAACGCGGCTTCAGTCCCCAACCGGTCGATCCTCGGGGGGCAGGGCCCGGCGGGTGATGACGAGTCGGCGGAGGTAGGGCAGGTCGTCGAGGGTCTGGCCGGGCTTGCCTTTCTGGCGTTCATGCAGCAGCAGCGGGCCGATCCGCTCGCCGTCCGGGGCTTGCATCCAGATCGGCTGACCTTTGACGGAGCCTGTCATCGTTCTGCCGTCGGCCAGTCGAAACCGCCAGCGGAATCGGCGGAAGGGGTAGGTCTGGCCGGTGTAGACTTTTTCCGGTTCGCCCATGCCCTTCCATCGCCAGCGGGGCAGGAGTTGTTCTTCGTCGACGACGGCGGTGAGGCTCAAAACGGCGGCGGGGGGGATTCGGCGGAAGCGTTTGTCGCCCTCGACCCAGACCAGCCAGGGCTTGTCGCGGGTGGTGGTGATCCACCCGTTGACGCGTCGGCCGGTGGACAGTTCGACCTGTCCGGGCAGGACGTCGTCGCGGGGCGGTTCGGCGGGGTCGTTGGCGGTGAAGGGGTTTCGGCC
>CAYMAP010000119.1:0-8635 GCA_964388425.1 uncultured Planctomycetaceae bacterium | reverse complement strand
CGGCCCAGAGGGCGAAGTCGCTGACGCGGTCGAGGGTCGAGTCCAGCAGGGCGCCGAAGGTCGTACTCTTGCCCCCGATGCGCGCGACCGCACCGTCGAGCATGTCCCCGGCGAAGGCCAGGAACAGGAACCCGCCGGCCAACAGGCTATAGCGGGGTTCGTCGGTCCATGTCGCCATCCCCAGTACCCCTCCGGCCGCGACGGAACAAAGCGTCCCGAAGACCGTCAGGGCGTTGGGCGTCACGCCCAGGCGGACCAGCCCCCGGGCCCAGGAGTCCCGCCAGGTCTTGAAGAACCAGCCTACCGTCTTGCCGATCATGCTCAAGAGTGTAGCCGCACGGCCTCGCGAAATCCAAGCCGACCGTCCGCCCGGTTGTGAAGGTGCGGGGCGGCAAAGGCGGGCCCGGGTTTGCCACGCCGCAGGACTGGCCGGAGCAGGGGCGTGTCCGCGGGGGCGCTTACAGGGACTTTTCGACTTCCTGGAGGAGCTGGTCGAGGTCGAGGGGTTTGGACAGACAGATACGTGCGCCGCATTCGAGGATGCGTTTTTCGCTCTCGGGGCTGGGGAAGGCGGTCATGGCGATGACTTCGGCGTGCTTGGTGGCTTCCTGCGCCTTGATCATTCGGCAGACTTCGTAACCGTCCATGCCCGGCATGCGGAGGTCGAGGATGACCACGTCGGGCCGGAGGGTGGCGATGATGGTGCCGGCGCGGAAGCCGTCGTTGGCGTCGACGACTTCGTATTCGGGGTATTGGGCGCGGATGGCTCGGGCGATGAGTTTGGCGACGGCTTCTTCATCGTCGACGACGAGGATGCGAACGGACGTCGTTCCCAGTTCGGCGGGGACGGGCATTTTGTGTTCGCGGAGGAATTTCACCAGGTCGTCTAGCACCACCCGGCGGTGACCTCCGGGCGTGCGATGGGCCTTGAGCAGACCCTGGTCGATCCAGTTGGCTACGGAACCGGGATCGACGTGAAGCATTTCCGCGATGGCAAAGGTGGATAGATTACTGGGTTTCCCGGAGGCAGGCACCAGACATGCTCCTTGTATTCAGCCGGACCGAAGATCCCAGTCCGTAGTTGTCCAAACGCAACGTGAAGTTTTCAACTGTTCAGGCCAGATTCTTTGCACGCGTGCATTGTCCGGCCGATCGGACCCGCATCACCTGTGCCTGGAATTGCAGGCACGTCCAAACGGGGCGGATTGTTTACGATTACGAGAAATTCGACACAGTATGGGCCAGGATGGTCGGCATGTCAACCTCACCCATTCGGCAAACGAAGCGCCGAAGTTTGATTACTGCCAATTCTAGCGAAAAAACCAATACTTTCGATGGGAAAAATCAGACCGAACTGAATTTTTTTTGCTTGATGGGCGATTCCCTCAGAACCGCCAGGGACGGGGGTGTAGGACTCTTTTGGGGACGTAACTCGATGGTTTTCGTTGACGAACGCTCTGCTTTTTCGTTCCGTCGACGTTTGAGGGGCGCATCTTGATGGCATGTTACGATCGGACAGACATCGCCGATCATTTACGTTCAGACAATCCGACGAATCCAATGGATGTCACGGCGTGCATGGCAGGAGTTGTCAGAACCCTGGACATGCCGGACCGTTTCGTCCCGGGCCAATCATGGCCCAACGCGGGAGCCTCCCTGTCTCGCCGCCCCGTCTGAAAAAGCGGATCAGGGTGTTCACTCACCCCGCAGCCGGGCTTCGTCTTCTGCAAGCTGTTGCCTCAGCAGATCCCGCAGGCTGATCATTCCGACGAGGGCATCCTGCTCGACGATAACGAGATGGCGGAACCGTTTGCGGTTGAGCAGTTCGCTGGCTTCGCGGACGTCCATGTCGAGCGAAACCGTTTCGACCGGCGAGGTCATGACGTCGCTGATGGGCGTTTCGTCGGGGTTTCGGCCTGGGGAGACGACCCGGCGGAGCAGGTCTCGCTCGGTGAAGATGCCCTCGGCCCGTTCGTCCTGCTTGACGACGATGGAACCGACGTTGGCCTCGCACATCATGCGGACGGCTTCGCGGACGGTCGTAGCAGGCGTGACGACGATCACGTCAGGCCCCTTCTGCATCAGGATGTCTTCAAGGGTTGCCATGCAGCGCTCCTTGTGATGTACCCGGCGGATTGTCACGCAACGGGAACCCGTCAGCTACATCGGAGTCACCCCGGGAGGAACTTGATGTTATTTCTGGACTTCCGTGCCGTCTGGGGGGGCTTGGGCCGTGCTGCGCAGGAACAACTCGCGGAGTTGGGCGTCGTCGACCGGCCCCGGGGCGTCGGTCATCGGGCACGTGCCGCGTTGCGTTTTGGGAAACGCCATCACGTCCCGGATGCTCGCTCCGCCGATCATGGTCATGACCACGCGGTCCAGCCCCAGCGCCAGCCCACCGTGCGGCGGAGCGCCGAACTTCAGTGCGTCGAGCAGGAAGCTGAAGCGCTCGGCCGCCTCTTCTTCGGCAATGCCGATCGCCTCGAAGACCTGCCTCTGGACGTCCGGGCGGTGGATACGAACGCTTCCCCCGCCCATTTCCATGCCGTTGCAGACGATGTCGTAAGCCCGGCTGCGAACGTCGGCGCGCGTGGCGGGGTCGGCGAGTTTCGAAAGGTCCTCCTCGACCGGCGAGGTGAACGGGTGGTGCAGCACGTCCCAGCGGTTGTGTTCCTCGGACCACTCGACCAGCGGGAAGTCGGTGATCCAGACCCACTCGAACGTGTTGTCGGGAACCAGTCCGCGGTCGCGGGCCATCTTGCAGCGAAGCTCGCCGAGGACGCGCTGGACGACTTCTGCCGTATCCGCACCGAAGCACAGCAGGTCGCCCTGGTTCGCCCCGGTGCGATGGATGATCTCGCCCGCGATGGGCTGGATGAACTTCGCGATGCCGGTCTCCAGTTGCCCGTCGGCTGCGACTTTGGTCACGGCCAGTCCCTTCGCGCCGAACCCCTTGGCCCAATCGGCCAGGGCGTCGGTCTCCTTGCGGGTCATCTCGCCTCCGCCGGGAACGGCGATGCAGTGGACGACGCCGCCGGCCTCCAACGCCCCGCCGAAGACCCCGAATTCCGTCTGCCCGGCGATGTCGCTGAGGTCGACCAGTTCCATGCCGAACCGCAGGTCGGGCCTGTCGCTGCCGAACCGTCGCATCGCCTCGCCGTAGGTCATCATGGGGACCTCGTCGGGATACGTCTTGCCCGAGACCGCACAGACCTTTCGCAGCACCGCGTCCGTGATACGCATCACGTCGCGCTCGGTGCAGAAGCTCATTTCCAGGTCGAGTTGGGTGAATTCCGGCTGGCGGTCGGCGCGGAGGTCTTCGTCGCGGAAGCAGCGGACGACCTGATAATACCGGTCGATTCCGCCGACCATGAGAATCTGCTTGAACAGTTGGGGGCTCTGCGGCAGCGCGTAAAAGCAGCCCGGATGCAGCCGACTGGGGACCAGGAAGTCCCGCGCGCCTTCGGGGGTGCTCTTGGTGAGGAAGGGCGTCTCGACCTCGATGAACTGCTCGGCGTCGAGGACCTCGCGCATCGCGCGGACGATCGTGTGCCGCATGCGCAGGGCGGCGGCCATCTCGGGCCGACGCAGGTCGATGTAGCGGTACTTCAGGCGGGTCTCCTCGGACGTGCTGTGGTGCTCGTCCGGCTCGAAGGGGACCGGCTCGGAGGTATTCAGCACCGCCAGGTTGTCGCAGAGGACCTCGATCTGCCCGGTGGCGAGTTTGGGGTTCTCCTTGCCCTGCCCGCGCGGACGGACCTTGCCGGCTACGGCGATAACCCATTCGTTGCGCAGCGCGCGGGCGCGGTCGTGCAGGTCGGCCGACCCGGCGGCGTCGGGGTCGAAGACCACCTGCGTGATGCCCTCCCGGTCGCGGAGGTCGATGAAGACCACCCCGCCGTGGTCGCGGTAGCTTCGCACCCAGCCGGCCAGGCGGACCTCGCGACCGTCGTCGTCAATGCCCAACTGCCCGCAGTGATGCGTTCGTTCCATGCTCTGCTGTGATTGGCTGGTCATGCGATTCCTCGTAGCTGAAGGTGGGCGTATCCTACCCGGGAACGCCGACGTTGAAAAGCCCCCGTGGGGACTGCATGTTGCGGTTTGAAAACAGGACACACGAGGAGCCCGGCGGGAGGTGCGTTTCCGGAGAGGCTACTTTGGGTCCAGCCGGGGCGTGTCGGGCTCGGACTCCTCCTGGACGGTCTCAACCACGTAGGAGTCGACGAACTCTTCGGACGCGCCGGCTTCGTCGGCGTCGGGATGCTCGACGTGTCGGCCCTTCCCGCCCAGGCCGAACTGCTCGAAGGCCTTGCGCACCTTCCGTTTCCACCACAAGCCAGCCACCAGCATGACCGGCAGGGCGAGGATCAGCGCAACGAAGCCCACCGCAAGCCAGATCGGCAGCAGGACAATGCCCAGCAGCGCGCCCAGCGGGCCCGTCGGACCCACGGAAATTCGCTTGTGTACAGGGTAACGCATGGCGTTTGTGAGACCGGCATTGTAACACGAGGGTCGGATTCGATAAACTGCCTCTGACAGAAAAACAGGATTTTTCACGGAACCAGAAAACAGCGGTCGGCCCGGCAGGCGGGAGCTGGAATTCTGCCTCGACGATGCGTCCGCCCGACCTCGAAAATCCTTGGAATCCGACGCCATGCCAGGACAAACATCCAAACGAATCCAACGCCCCGACGGCCGACGGGTCAACGAGCTTCGGCCGGTGACGATCCGGCCGGATTTCGTCGGGTCGGCTGACGGTTCATGCCTGATCGAAATCGGCCGGACGCGCGTGGTCTGCACCGCCTGCATCGAGCCGGGCGTGCCCCGCTGGCGGAAGGAATCGGGCCTGGGCTGGGTGACGGCGGAGTACGGCATGCTGCCGGGCAGCACAGACCGGCGGAAGTCGCGCCCGATCGGCAAGCCCGACAGCCGGGGCGTGGAAATCCAGAGACTCATCGGGCGGGTGCTCCGCGGCGTGGTGCGATTCGACCGGATTGCCGATACTACGATATACCTCGACTGCGACGTCCTCGAAGCGGACGGCGGGACGCGGACGGCGTCGGTGACCGGGGCGTACGCCGCCCTGGCCCGTGCCCTGCAGGCCGCCGAAGCCGACGGGCGGGTCCGGCGCGGCGCGTTGTGCACCGCCGTCGCCGCCGTCAGCGTTGGCATCGTCGAAGGCCGGGCCGTCCTCGACCTGTCCTACGCCGAGGACTCCGCCGCCGAGGTCGACATGAACGTTGCCATGACCGCCGGCGGGAAATTCCTGGAACTGCAGGGCACGAGCGAACGGGCCGCCTTCGACGACGACCAGCTCCAGAACATGCTCCGACTGGCCAGGCGAGGCATCCGACAACTGCTCAGAGACCAGCGCAACGCCCTGCGGACATAACAAAGTCAAATGGCGAATGGAAGGGATAGGGATTGAAAATGGATCGCCACACCCCTCAGCCTAGGGCGACCGAGCTACGCGATTCTCAGAACAAAGGGTGGGTGCTTGCACCCACGCGGAAACTACACGATTCTCAGCCGAGACGCTTCGACTAGCTCACCGCTGCACGGCTGAGCTACATGACTTCAGCCGGGCCTGCTGAACGCCCGGCGGAAAGGACATCCGACATGAACACCAGCAACCGACGGATCGGTTGGACACTTCTGTTGGCGGGGTTCGCAGCGGCGGGCTGTAATCCCTTCGGCATGACGCCCAACGACCGCAGCACCCCGGCGAACGAGACGCCCGCCCCCCTCGAGGCTGAACCCGCCCAAGAAGACCTCGTCGACGAGGGCGGAAACGTCTCGGTCCTGCTGATGAGCTTCCACGGGAGGAACCACGCTCAAGCCGCCCAAAGCACGCTCGATAACGCGAAGAAGCATACCGGCTGGGAGCCTCTGTTCCTCATCCATGCCGGTGACCACAGCGGGCTGTACTGGGGTCGTTACGACACCCAGGCCCAGGCCGAACCCTTCCTCCGCCGGGCCAAAGAATACGTCGCCCCCTCCGGCGAGTCCGTCTTCCGGGGCGCGATCCTCCTGCCCCTGCCCGGCAGGGACCTCGGGCCTGACCAGTACAACCTCCTCCATGCACAGGGGGCCTACAGCGTCCTCGTTGCCGTCTTCCAGGATATCCCCGAACGACACTACCTGGGGCGAAAAAAACGCGCCGTCGAACTCTGCCGAAAGCTCCGGCAGCAGGGGAAGGAAGCGTACTTCTACCACGACGAGGTCCGCTCGGGCGTGACAATCGGGACATTCCCGGCCTCGGCGGTCAAAACCCGGCCCGTGCGAAAGCGTCATCCCCAGACGGGCGACACGTTCATCCAGCACGTCAAGTACATTGACAGCCCCGAGATGAAAGCGCTCGTGAAGGAGTACCCCGAACTGCTGTACTGCGGGAATACCGAAATCCGCACGATCCGCGATCCGAAAACGGGCAAACTGGTCCGCAAGGTCCAGGGCTCGATGCCCATCAGTATTTCCGAAATCCGGCGGTAGCGGCAGGTGCCCATGCGTACGATTGTTCTGGCAACCCGGAACCCGGGCAAGTGCAGGGAAATCGCCACAGTCCTGGAGGGCACGGAAATCGCCCTGCGGAACCTCGCGGACTGGCCCGGCCTGCCCGAACCGGACGAGACGGCCGAGACCTTCGATGGCAACGCGCGGGACAAGGCGCGGTACTATTCGACCCGAACCGGTCTGTGGTGCCTCGCCGATGACTCGGGCCTGGCCGTCGACGCGCTGGACGGAGCGCCGGGGGTCTACAGCGCCCGCTTCGCCGACGACCAAACGCCGCCCCACGCCGACCGGGCCACCGTCGACGCCGCCAACAACGCCAAACTGCTTCGGCTGCTGGAAGACGTGCCCGAGGAGCAACGCACCGCGCGATTCGTCTGCTGCCTCGCGCTGGCCGACGGCGAAAAGATCCTGCTGGAGACACGCGGTACGGTCGAGGGCGTCATCGCACGCGACCCGCGTGGGAACAACGGCTTCGGGTACGACCCCCTCTTCCTCCTGCCGGATCGGAATTGCACGACGGCTCAGCTCGCCCCGGAGGAAAAAAACGCCATCTCCCATCGAGGCCGGGCCGTGCGGGAATTTGCAGCCAACGTCCGCGAAGGGATATTGCGCAAGTGACCTACAGGGATCGGAGATTCTTCGCTGAGGCGGAGAAACACATCCGCCTGAAAACCTCAGGCGACGTGGATGCCCTCGTCGGCTTCGTTGGCGACTGTCGCTGAGTGGTCGACCTTGATAGACTGCGGAGGAATGGAAACGAGGCTGTCCATGCCGAATCGGCCCGGCTCGACGCCGCAGGCGGCATAGTCGGCGAACCATTCCCCGTCCGCACAGTAGCGGAAACGATACTCCCCCGCCGGCAGGCGCACCCGAGCCTTCCAGTTCCCGTCCCCTCCGGGAACCATCAGAACATCGTCAGCCTTCCAGCCGTTGAAATCCCCGGCCACGAAAATGCGCTGCGCCCCTGGCCGATAAAAAGTGAACTGCACGCAACCTTGTTCAATGCTGACCATGGCCTTTCCCTTGCAGCCAGAAACAATTCGCAACTTCGCACAACTCGGCGAATCAGGATAGTACGGAATTATCAGAATCCTGTCAACAACGAATTTGATTTTTTTCACCACTACTGTCCGGTTAAACGCCCGGCTTGATTATATAACTGACTATATTCAAAAACGTTATTGCATAAAATGATAGTTGTCGATTTCAATTCGATCTGCCGTTTCGGCCATACTCTTTCTGTCTCCAGATGGAAAGGTTTGGCGCATGAACGAAGGCAGAACGATTTTTTCGCAGTTGATGGATTTCATCCCGGCCCATCAATTCAACCGATGCGTCAAACGATACGCCGGCGATCATCGTGTCCGTCAGTTCTTCTGTCGCGACCAATTCCGCTGCATGGCCTTCGCCCAATTGACCTACCGCGAAAGTCTCCGCGACGTCGAGTTGACCCTCAAGGCCATCGGCAAAAAACTCTATCATGCCGGCATTCGCAGTGGCGTTTCGCGAAGCACATTGGCCGACGCCAACGAACTGCGCGACTGGCGAATCTACGCCGATCTGGCTGCCATCCTTATCGCCCGGGCTCGACGGCTGTATGCCGACGAAGACATCGGTTTGGACCTCGACGAGACGGTTTACGCCTTCGACGCGACTACCATCGACCTGTGTCTGACGCTGTTTCCCTGGGCACAATTCCGACGACGAAAGAGTGCCGTCAAGCTGCACACCCTGATCGACATTCGCGGCAATATCCCTTGTTTTATCCATATTTCCACCGGGGAGATGGCCGACATGGACTCGCTGGATTACCTGCCGATCGAGCCCGGCGCGTTCTATGTCATGGATCGCGGTTACGTCGATTTTGCCCGACTGTTTCGGTTCACCGAGGCGATGGCCTTCTTCGTCACGCGGGCCAAGAAGAATCTTGCGTTCGATGATCGGGAACATCGAAAGGTCGAGACGGCTACGGGGTTGCGAAGCGATACGAGCATCCGATTGACGGGCGTTAAAGCCGGGACCGTTACCCGGTCCTGTTGCGACGAATTGCATACGTCGACGGCGAGAGGGGAAAACGGTTTGTGTTTTTGACGAACAACTTTTTGCTGCCGGCGTTGACGAT
>CAYMAP010000118.1:5505-8644 GCA_964388425.1 uncultured Planctomycetaceae bacterium | reverse complement strand
AATCATCTTTTACGCATGACCACCGAACATTCCCCCGCGACCGCCCCTCAGCAGACACCTCGCCGCCGCGTGAATCGACGCTTCTGAGGGAGGCGTCTCTAATCGGCGATCTGCAATCGGAACATAAAAAACGGGGCGTCGGGAGTTACCCGGCGCCCCGTTGTGGTTACGAGGTCTCAAGTGCGTGATGCGTTACGCACCGCAGGGCTGTCCGGTCAGAAGTGGGACAGTTGCTGTTCGTTGTCGTCCAGGGGGAAGGAGTCTTCGCCGCTGTCGTTCTGCCCGCCGGTGCTTGCGACGGCGTGGGCGGGTTCGGGCGTCTTCGGCTGGGGCTTGCTCTGGGTCCGGGTTTGCGGTTTTCGGACCTGGGCCTTTCGCTGCCCGGTCGTGGTGGACTGGGGTTTCCGCGCCGGTGCGGCGTGGGAGTAGTCCAGTTGCTGGGCGTCCTTGTTTCCGCCGACCATGGACTCGAGTTGGGCAACCATGCGGTTGAGCTCCTCGGCCTGGCTGGAGAGTTCCTCGCTGGCCGAGGCGGACTCTTCGGCGTTGGCGGCGTTGCCTTGGGTGACCTGGTCCATTTGCCCGACGGCGATGTTGACCTGGTCGATCCCCTGGGACTGCTCATGGCTGGCGGCGGCGATTTCGCTGACCAGCCCGTTGACCTTCCGCGAGCCTTCCGAAATTGCATCCAGGGCCTTGGCGACTTCCTCGGAGATGTTCACGCCGCGTTCGGAGTTCTGCACCGCTTCTTCGATCATGGTGGAGGTGTTTCGGGCGGCTTCGGCCGACCGCTGGGCGAGGTTGCGGACCTCTTCGGCGACCACGGCAAAGCCCTTGCCGGCTTCCCCGGCGCGGGCGGCCTCGACGGCGGCGTTCAGCGCCAGCAGGTTCGTCTGGAAGGCGATCTCGTCGATCGTCTTGATGATCTTGCTGGTTTCGTCGGAGGACTGTTTGATGTCGTTGATCGCCGAAAGCATTTTCTGCATGGTCCCGGCCCCATTTTCCGCGTCGGACTGGGCCTGGGCGGCGAGGGTTTTGGCTTCCTCGGCGTTGGAGGCGTTCTGCTTGGTCATCGAGGCCATCTCTTCGATGCTGCTGGAGGTCTCCTCGATGCTGGCCGCCTGTTCGGAGGACCCCTCGGCGAGCGACTGACTGGACGCGGCGACCTGCCCGGCGGCGCTGGAGACCTGGCCTGCACCTTCGCCGAGGCTGCCGGCGAGCTGCTTCAAGGCGCGGTTGATGTCCCGGCTGATCCACAGGCCCAGCCCCATCGCGAGGACCACGCCGACCGCACCGGCGACCGCCAGCAGCATCTCCTGCGTGGCGGCCTGGCTGATGGACGCCTCGGCCTCATGGTGAGCGATTTGGTCGTTGAGGTTCACCAGGCCCTTCAGGTCGTCAATGGCGGCCCTCTGCTTCTCGGTGACCTCGCCCATCGCCAAAGCCATGGCTTGCTTCTCGAGTTCATGGACGCGTCCGGCCTCGTCGCGCATCTTGTACATGGCGGCGAATTCGGCCTCGGCGGCGGGCATCATCTTGTTGAGATAGACCTTCATCGCCTCGTCTTTCTTGCCTGCCTTGACGAGGGTTTTGATTTCGTGGACGGCTTGATGGAACTTCACGTGCGGGTCGTGGAGTTCGTTCAACGCCGATTGAAGCGTCGGATTTTTCGTGGTAAAGCCGGCCTGCCACTTGCCCAGATTGCAGGTGGTGTGGCTTTCCCCGCCTTCGAAGGTCTTGCCGGTCTGGATCATTTCGAGGGTCTGGACGGCGAGTTTGTAGTGGTCGCCGCGGAACTGTTCGAGTTTCGCGAGCAGGGCGGTGGGGTTGAGGATGTCCGTTTCGTCGACCTGCTTGCACATCTGGACGAACTTGTTGTTCGCCTCCCGCCAGTCTTCCCACTTGGGTACAAACGTTTCCCACATGACGGCTTCTTCGTCGGTCTGGGGAAGCGGCGCGTAGGTGTCCCAGGCTTCGGTGTAGCGGTCGCGTGCCTTCACGAGGTTCTCGTACTGCCGCTGCCTATCCTCGGCCGACAGGGCCGGGTTCGTCAGCGCCAGGACGGTCCCGCGGACGTTTTCGGCCTCGGTTTCGACTTCCAAGAGGCTGAGGACGCTGGGCAGGCGAACCTCGCCCACTTCTTTGGCCGATTCGGCGCTCTTGACCGCGCCGTAAAAGCCGACCGCCGCTACGACGAACGTGATGGCCGCCACGCCGAGAAATGCGCAGATGAGTTTCTTTCCGATGGTCCACTGGCTCTTCATGTCTGTGTCTCCTGTGTTTGCCTTGCTGTCAAAGGTTCCCTGTGCGTTGTCCCTGCTGCCGTCGGGCTACCGCCGACGGCAGCGAATTCCGGCCCCCGCTGTCCCGGGGTCCGGAAGCTGCCCGTTCGATGCGTCGTCTCCGGCGGGGAGAGGTCCCGCCGGTCGAATATTACCCGCCGATGATGTCGGCCAATGCGTCTTCGTCCTGCCCGAGCACCCGGTGGATGTCCAGCAGGATGGTGACGCGTTCTTCGGCCTTGCCCATGCCGAGGATGAACGACGAGTCCACGTTCGTGCCGAAGCTCGGCGGGTCGTCGATCTCCTTGCCCAGGATGTCGCGGACTTCCCAGACCCGGTCGACGATGATGCCGACCTCGACGTCCCCGACGTTTACGACGATGATGCAGGTCTCCTCGGTCCACTCGGCCTCGGGCATGGAAAATTTCAGCCGAAGATCGATCACCGGAATCACCTTGCCCCGCAGGTTGATCACGCCCTTGATGAACTCCGGCGTTCGGGGAACCTGGGTGATGGACATCATGCCGATGATCTCGCGGACCTGGAGGATTTCCAGGCCGTACTCCTCGTTGTCGAGGCAGAAAGTCAAATATTTCCCCGAACGATCCTTGGGCTCGTCCTGGACGGCAATGTCCGTCTGCTGGTCCGCCTGGGTGGTCTGCTGGTTCTGATCCATGGATCGTCTCCCTCTTCGCTGAATGTCTGGTATCGGCTTGGCGGCGTTTGACTCGTCGTTTGGCACTTCACAGGATGCATCGGAATGCGGGAACTCCGAATTAAGTGAGTTTTTTGATTCTGTCCGACCCGAACGGGCCGGGCGAGGGTTAGTATGTCAACGCTGCCTCACGAAGCGGGCG
>CAYMAP010000118.1:0-5405 GCA_964388425.1 uncultured Planctomycetaceae bacterium | reverse complement strand
TGTCCTTTTCGAAATCGAACCGGCAAGTGACAGAGGTCGGGTCACTTGATAGGATGTCTGGACTTGATATTCCCCTTGAACCGAAAGGGAGGCTACGCATGAAACGTCTGATGTGGATTGGTCTTGCCGGATTCGTCCTGTGCGGTGCAGTTCAGGCTCAGCCGGCTGCCCAAACCGTTGGCCGTGACGCCGACTTCCGGCGGATCGTCCAGAGCGCCAAGGACAAGGTGTTTCCCGCGGTGGTGTTCATCAAGGTGCTTCAGGAAACGCACGAGATGGGCAAGAAGACCACGCGGGAGGCGCTGGGCAGTGGGGTGATCATTTCCCCGGGCGGGGAGGTGGTCAGCAACTGGCACGTCGTGGACAAGGCGGTGGAGATCCGCTGCCTGCTGTCCAGCGGGGAGCATTTCCAGGCGACGTTGGTCGGGTCGGACAAGGATATGGACCTGGCGCTGCTTCAGTTGAAGCTGCCGGAGGCTCACGCCCCGCTGCCGTATGCGGAGTTCGGCGATTCCAGCGTGCTGAAGGAGGGGGATTTCGTGATGGCGATGGGCGCTCCGTGGGGCCTGAATCGGTCGGTGTCGATCGGCATCATTTCCTGTGCCCGCCGGTACCTGCCGAAGTCCAGCGAGTACAGCCATTGGCTCCAGACGGACGCGGCGATCAACCCGGGGAACTCCGGCGGGCCGATGGTCGACACCCGCGGAAAGATCGTGGGCATCAACACTCGCGGCGGGGGCGACCTGGGCTTCGCCGTCCCCAGCGAGAACTGCCAGATCGTCATCGACCAGCTTCGTCAATTCAAGAATGTCAACTGGTCGTGGATGGGCATTCAGCTCCAGCCGTTGAAGGATTTCCGCAAGAACATTTATTTCGAGGGCGACGAGGGCGTGATCGTCGCCGAGACCGAACCGGCCAGTCCCGCCCGGCGGTCGGGTCTGCAGGTCCGCGACCGGCTTCTGTCGGTCAACGGCCAGCCGACCACGGCTGTCTGGGAGGAGAACCTCCCGGCTGTCCGTCGGCTGCTGGGGATGCTCCCGAAGGGCAAGCCCGCGCGATTGCTCATCGACCGGGGGGGCAAGGAACTGACGATCGAGATCACCCCGCGAGAGAAGGGCGAGGTCGAGGGCGAGGAACTCGACTGCCCCCGCTGGGACCTGACCGTCAAGGCCATCAACCAGTTCGACAACGAAGACCTGTACTTCTACAAAAAGAAGGGCGTGTTCATTTACGGCATCAAGCGTCCGGGGAACGCGGCCTCGTCCGGTCTGCAGAAAAAGGACATCCTCCTGCGGATCGACAAGAAGAAGGTCGAAACCCTCGCCGACGTCAAACAGATTCACGCCGAAGCACTCGACAACATCAACCAGCAGCACCGGATCGTCCTTACCGTGCTGCGTAATGGGCTGCTGCGCCAGGTTGTCCTGGACTTCAGCCGGGATTATGAAAAGGAGTAGACATGAAGTCTATGATTCGCGCGAATGCCTGGAATCGCTGGGGTCTTCTGCTGGCTGCGCTGCTGGTGTTGCTGGCCGGTCCTGTTCTGGCGCAGGACCTGGCCGAGACCGTCGAGGAAGCGGTGGACGTCGGGACCGACACCGACGAAAGTGACCAAGCCAACGATGTCGGCGGCGAAGACGACGAAGACGACATGCTGGCGACGGAGAAGAACCTCCGGCTGGCAGAGCAGTACCGGCCCCATCTTGCGGTTGTGCGTTTCGGCTTGCGGTACGACAAGGGCCAGCCCCCCTACGCCTCCGGACTGCGCCGGGGCGGGTTGTACATGCACGGCCTGGTTCGCGAGGAGCGCCCCCTCGAACTGGCCGGCTATCTCATCCAGCCGGATAAGGTCGTCGTGATCGACCCGATGATCCATCCGCGGTTCGTCAAGTCGACCGTCGTGGTGGTCGGGGGCAAGACGTACCCCGCCAAGCCTCTGGCGTGGGGCAGGCAGCAGTGGGCGATGGTCCTGCAGCTCGATCGGCCCGTACCGGGCGTCGAGGCCCTCGAATTCGACCCCCAGGCCAAGCCCCCCTACAAAAACATCTTTTTTACGCGAGAGCACACGCGATGGACGGTCCGCGTTGCGGGCGCGGGCAGCGGCGTGGACCTGGCCGAGAACTTCGCACCCTACGCGGTGGCGTCGAACAACGGCCTGTTCGTCGACAAGGACGGAACACCCGTGGGCATGACCTTTGTCGGGCGGATCACAACGGACGGCCGTTGGAAAAGCTCGCCGATGGACTGGCCTCTCGTCACCGCCGACGAACTCGATGCGATGCTCTCGGGCCTGGAGAACCAGGTCGACGCCGGGCTGCACCGCGTGACGCTCCAATTCCGCAGCCCGAAGAAAAAGCCCGGCTCGTCCGGAGCGTTTTCGAGTGACAGCGACGACGACAGCGAAACCGAAAAACGCGCCATCGGCGTCCAGATCGGCCCCGATCGCATCCTGATCCTCAAGATGCTCCCGCCGAAAGTCACCGCCCGTCTGGAGTCGATCACCGTTCACGTCGGCGAGAAGGCCCACGAGGCGGCGTTCGTCTGCACGCTGAAAGATTATGGGGCGCTGCTGGCGAAGCTCGACGAACCCCTCGGGGAGGGAATCGAACTCTCGCGCCAGCCCATCCTCAGGCTCGAAGATCGCCTCCTGCCCGCCGCCGAGGTCCAGATCCGCGGCGAGATGCGCGAGGTCTACCCCCAGCACCTGCGGATCGCCTACTACTCCCTGGGATTCCGCAGCCAGGTCCGCCCCAGGCTGATGCGCGACCCCGAGGACGTGTTCCTCTTCGGTCCCGAGGGCGGGCTGCTGGCGCTGCCGATGAAACTCCGCCCCAAGGGCAACGCCCGGGAACGTCGCTACGACCGCGTCGATGCGGAACTCATCGCCTCGATGGACCTCGCGGCGATTCTCGACAACCCCGCCGAGCACGCCGACAAGTCCAACGTCCCGCTCAGCGAGGACGAGGAAAACCGGCTGGCCTGGCTGGGCGTCTACCTCCAGCCTATGGACCCCGAACTCGCCCGCGCCAACAACGTCTCGAACCTGACCCACAACGGCAAGACCGGCGCGATGGTCAGCTACGTCTACCCCGACAGCCCCGCCGACAAGGCCGGCGTAAAAGTCGGGTGGATCCTCCTCCGCCTCCACGCCGAGGATCAGCCCAAGCCCATCGAGGTCCGCATCCAGGAGAGCCTCTTCACCCGTCGGCCTTTCCCCTGGGATCAGCTCGAGCAGGTCCCCGAGCAGTACTTCGACCGCATCCCGCGACCCTGGCCGCCGGCGGAAAACAACTTCACCCGCGAACTGACCGACCTGGGCTTCGGGACGACGTTCACCGCCGACTTCTTCGTCGACGGCGAGGTCGTCAAAAAGGAGTTCGAGATCACCCATAGCCCGCCGCACTTTGACTCGGCCGAGAAGTTCAAGTCCGAACCGACCGGGCTGACCGTCAAGGACCTGACCTACGAACTGCGACGCTACTTCCGCCGACCCGAGGGCGAGCCGGGCGTCATCGTCGCCACCATCGAGCCGGGATCCAAAGCCTCCGTCGCCGGCATGAAGCCCTACGAGATCATCACCCACGTCAACGACGAACCGGTGCTGAACGTCAAGGACTTCGAGAAACGCACCGCCGACGGCGGGGAACTCCGCCTGAGCGTCAAACGCTGGACCCGCGGACGGGTCGTGAAAATCAGCGTCGACGAAGAGGCCGACGAGTCCGGCAAGGACACCGGCGAAGCGGCAGCCGATACACCCGTCGAGGAACTCGACGAAACCCCCGCCGAGGCAACCGAAGCCGAGCCGGCCGCTGAGTAATCAGCCCTCACCATTGCACTCCACAGCCAGGCCGGCGGGTTGATTCCCATCGGCCTGTTTTTTTTGGGATTCTCCCTCGCGCGGAACGATGAGTCAGGCCGGGAGCGCCTGGGCTGTTCGCCCGATCACGTCCGCTCGTGTCGGCTGCGGAAGAACAGGCGGATAGGAACCTCGGTGAAGGGCAGGTGTTCGCGGAGGCGGTTGACGAGGAACCGGCGGTAGCCTTCGTCGAAGCTCCGCGGGTCGTTGACGAAGCAGACGATCGTCGGCGGGGCGACGTCGACCTGCGAGGCGTAGTATATCTTCGGCGGCTTCGTGCCGGCCTTGTGGCTGGGGCCTCGCAGCGCGGAAATCTCTTCGATGACCTGGTTGAGCTGACCCGTCCCGACCCGCGTGCGTGCCTGGTCGAGCAGTTCCCCGGCCAGGTCCAGCGTCTCGTGGAGGTTCACGCCCTCGGTGGCCGTGGTGAAACTGATCGGCGCGAACGACAGCTCGGGGAAGGTTTTCTCGAAATACGTCTGGTACGCCTCGGGGTCGCTTGCGTCCCGGGCGAGGTCCCACTTGTTGACCATGATCAGCACGGGCTTGAACTCCCCGGCGATGACGCCCGCGAGGTTCTTGTCGACCTGGCTGACCTTCACGGATGCGTCGATGACCATGGCGACGACGTCGGCCCGGCGGACGCTGCGCAGAGCGCGGTGCTGGGAATAATACTCCACGTCGTTGGCCAGCGATTTCTTCCGCCGGACCCCCGCAGTGTCGATCAGCAGCAGTTCCCGCCCGTCGGCTTGGATTCGCACGTCCACGCTGTCCCGCGTCGTGCCCGGGACCTCCGAGACGATGACCCGCTGCTGGCCGGCCAGGGCGTTGATGAACGTGCTCTTGCCGGCGTTGCGCTTTCCGACGATCGCCAGCTTCATCGCCGGTGCGTCGTTCTGGGGCTCGGGATCGCCCGGGGCGTCGGGCAGGACGTCCGCCAGCCGATCCAGCAACTCGCCGATGTTCGACTGGTGGATCGCCGAGATCGCGATCGGCTCGCCGAAACCCAGCCCGTACAGCTCGCCGGTTTCCCCGATCACGCGAGCCTCGTCGATCTTGTTGGCGACCAGCAGGACGGTCTTGTCCAGCCTGCGGAGCCTTTCGGCGACGTGCCGGTCCAGCGGCTGGATGCCCTCGCGGGCGTCGACGACGAACAGCACCACGTCGGCGAGGTCCATCGCCTGGGCGATCTGCCCCTCGACGTGCCCGGTCAGCCGATCGGAATCCTCGATGCCCATCCCGCCGGTGTCGACCAGTTCGAGGAGCCGCTGCTGGCCCGGCCCGCCGAGGGAAACCGTCGTCGAGACCCGGTCGCGCGTCACGCCGGGCACGGCGTCGACGATCGAAATCCGACGACCGGCAAGACAGTTCAGCAGACTGCTCTTGCCGACGTTCGGGCGACCCACGATGGAAACCACGGGAACCTGCATGACCCGGTATCCTACCGCAAGCCGGGCGAAATGCGAAACGCAGAATCGTCAATGGCAAAGATGCGCCCCTCAAAAGTCTACGGAACGGAACATCAGGGCGATTCGTCAACGCAAAGAAT
>CAYMAP010000117.1:0-8665 GCA_964388425.1 uncultured Planctomycetaceae bacterium | reverse complement strand
TGATGTTTCGTCCCGTCAATGTTTGAGAGAGACGTCAAAACGGCGGAAGGCGCCTCGGTCGAGGCGCCCATCCGGATGGGATGATTCCTTACCCCGTCCGGCCGGTCCGGGTCGAGGAGGTCAGGTGCTCGCCGTCGTCGAGCACCTGCTCGATGCGCCGGCGGAGCTGTCCCAGTTCGCGCGATTTGAAGGCCCCCTTGGTCTTCTGGAGCACGTCGACGGTTTCCCGCAGCGCCTCGACGAACTCTTCCGGCGGGTGGAACTCGTCCTGCCCATCGGAATGTTCCGTCAAACGGTGATCGGCGAATCGCTTGAGTTCAATCAGGCTCTGGAGGACGTTGGCCATGGTCAAGTCGAGGTACTCGTCCGGTCCCACCCGACGGCCGGGAACCTGGCTGGTGCGCATGGCCTTTTCGAGGTGGAGCAGGTCGTCCCGCCACTGCTCGATGCGTTGTCGGCTGGAGCGGACGACACGATTGGCCCGGGCACGCTGGACGGCGACGGCGGTCCAGCGCAGGAGTTCGTCGAAATCCACCGGCTTGACCAGATAGGTCACCACCGCCAGCTTGTGGGACGTCAGGGCCGTCTCCAGCGACGGATACCCCGTGACCAGAATCGCCTGGATGCCCTCGGCGAGGTCCGGCAACTGCCGGATGAACGCCAGGTCCTCGTTGCCGGGCATGCGGATGTCGGAGATCAGCACGTCGTATTCCTGTTGGCGAAGGCGTTCGATCGCCTGGGTAGCGTCTTCGACCGCATCGCACCCGTACCCGTTCTGCCGGAACAACTCCACCGTCGAAAGCCGAAAGGTCTCTTCGTCATCGGCCAATAAAATCGTTCCCTGTGTCGTCATCGGCTGACTCCCTTGCTGCCAGTTCCCTGGGGACTTCGACAATAAATACGGTTCCACATGGCTGCCCGTCCTGGAATCGGATCAATCCGCCGAGGTCCTGGACGATCTTCTGCGTGATGCTCAGGCCCAGTCCCATCCCCTGCCGGTCGGGTTCGGCGTCCTGCTTGGTGCTGAAGAACGGCTCGAAAATGTTTCCCCGAAGGGACGGGTCAATCCCTCCGCCCCGGTCGGCAACACGGATCTGCACCCGCCGGCCGGCCGGCTGACGGGCCGAGACCTCCACCGTCTCGCCCCGGGGGGAAGCCTCGACCGCGTTGAGGATGAGGTTGTAGAGGACCTGGATCAGGGATCCCCTGGGCAACTGGATTTCGATATCCTTCGAGACGTCAAGATCAATCCGGTGATACCGCAGGTGTTCGCCGGCGTCAAGCATGCTGACGACATACTCGCACAGCTCGCCAAGCCGAACGGTCTGCAGCCCCGTCCGCTGCCGTGCGTAGATGCCGAACATCTGCCGGACGATCCCCGCGACCCGCTCGATTTCCTCGTCGATCCGCTGGACGAATCCGTATCGCGGGTGATCGGCGGGGATGGCGTCCTTGACCAGCCGAAAGGCGTTCTTGATCCCGGCCAGGGGGTTGTTGATTTCATGGGCGATCTGGGCGGCAAGTCGACCTTCGGCTGCGAGTTTCTCGTTCTCGGTCCGCTGGCGTTCCAATTCGAGAATGCGTTCGGCGTGCTGGCGGATGAGCGTTTCGAGGTTCTGGTTGTACTTGCGGATTTGCTCCTGGGTCCGCTTGCGTTCCCCGATGTCGGCGATGACCGAAATCAGCCCGACGAAGTTTCCGTGGCGGTCGCGGATGGCGTCGGCGTGGAGCAGGGCCGGGAACACCCGCCCGCGCCCGCTGCGAAGCAGGGCTTCGCCCTCCCAGGTTCTCCCGTCCTGGACGGTCTGGAGGACCTCCTCGCCCAGGGGGCGGTCGACGAAGACGACCAGCGGCCCGCCGGCCCGCTGGAGGTCCTCGGGCGTGGCGTACTCCAGCAGCCGGGTGAACGCGGGATTCTGGTAGAACTGACGTCCTTCGAGATCGCCCAGGGCAATGGCGCTGCTGGCGCTGTCGACGGCGAAGCGAAAGCGCTGGAGGTCCTCTCTGTCGTGTTTGCGTTCCGAGACGTCCTGGAGGACCACCAGATGCACGCCGTCGAGAATATTCGCCACCGCGCGGGTCTCGACATAGTGATCGTCACCGGACCCCGGCCGGATACACCATTCCCCGTGAAGGCGTCCCCTCTCCAGGAAGTCCCGCCAGTAATCCCAGCCTCGCCCGATCTGTCCCGGCGGAGCGAGTTCGATGATTTTCTGCTTCAGCAGATCGTCCCGCGATCGACCGGTCAGCCGGACCGCAGCGGGGTTGGCGTCGAGAATACGCCCGTCCTCCCCGCAGAGGAACATGCTGTCCTGGACGTGCGTGAACAGGGCCTGGAGGCGTTTTTCGCTCTCGGCGAGCTGGCTCTCGGCATGGGCCCTCTGGCTCATCTGCTTCTGCAGGTCCCGGTTCTGGTCGCTGAGTTTCCGCAAGGCCGTCCGCAGCCAGTCCTGGGCCTGCTTGCGCTCGGTGATGTCCATGGCGTGACCGAGCAGGCGGGTGACCTCGCCCTGCCCGTCGCGATCGAAGGGCGTCTCGCGAAACTGCAGCCAGGCCCATCGACCGTCGCCTCGGCGCAGCCTGCAGTCGACCTGCAGTATCGTGCCGTCCTCGGCCCGGCGGAGCTGGTCGCGCTGCTGGAGGAACGCCGGGCGATCCTCGGGGTGCATGAGATCTCCCAGAAGGCCCGATCGCCCCTGGAGAGGTTCATCTGGAGGCAGCCCCAGCAGGGTCGACAGCCGCTGGTTCGCCCACTCGTAGCGGTCCTCGCCCAGGTCGTACGCGTACAGCCAATCCGGGGTGGTCTGGAAGACCCGGTCCAGGAAATGCCTCTGCCGGTGCAACTCTTCGGTGGTCTGCCTCAGATCGGTGATGTCACGGATGACCCCGACGACGAACTCTTCCCCGTCGGCGGTGCGCAGGTAACTTTTGCGTGTGATGACGGTCCGTTTGCCCCGGCCCGCGTAGGTGATCGGCTCTTCGACGGACGTTGTCCCCCCGGTCGAAAGTACCCGGTCGTCGCCCTCGTGAAATATCGCAAGTTCCTCGGGGGGGAAGAAGTCGCTGTCCGGCCGACCCAGAACGGCCTCGCGGGGCTGGCGGACCAGGTCGCAACCGGCCTGGTTGACCAGTACGAAATGGTGCTCGCGGTCCTTGACGAAGACCGGATCGGCGATGCTGTCCAGCGCACAGGAAATGAACTGCTGATAGCGACTCAACGTCACCTCCGCCTCGGCGGGATTCGAGAAGACAGGCAGGATGCCGTTGAGACACTCCAAGGTGCCCTCCCCCCGGGGCGGGGGGCAACAGCTCTGGACGACGCGCCGTGTCGTATCGCGGAGACTTAACACCGCCCCGGCGAGATTGCCGTTGCCGTCGCATACGGGCTGGGCCGTCACACTCAACCAGAACGGCTCGTTCGAGCCGACGGAGATCAATCGTTCTTTGACCTCCCGGCCGGTCCGGAGGGCCTCGGCCCCGGGATGGTCGCCGATCTGGCCTCCGGCCAGCGATGCGCCCCGGTCTGAAAGCAGGTCCGAGAAAAGCCGGCCCTTGAGGTCCCCGGAGGAAACGCCCAGGAGAATCCCCGCCCGTGCGTTCGCCAGGAGGACCACGCCCCGGATGTCCAGCAGCACCAGCCCGTCCGGGCAGAATTGTCCGAAGGTCTCAGGGGCGGCCTCGCAGAAAGCCTCGATGGCAGGCAGGATCTGTTCGTACTGGCCATCCTCGGACATCATGGGCTTTTCTTCCCCCCCTGGCGGGCGCGGGAAAGGTTCCCCGGGCGCAATTCACCTTCAGCGAAGCGGTCCATACGGCAGGACCTCCGATGGGACAAGTCAAACCCTCCGCCCGCGGCGGGACGAAAGGATCGGCTGCCAGACTATTGTAGGCGACTTTCCGCCGGGGCCAAGGAGTTTCCCACATGCGCAGGAGCGCCGCGCCGGGGACGCCGCCCTCCGGCGCCGAGGGGAGGGTTATCGGGCCGGCTGGGTGTCCGGCTGCTTCTGCCCGAGACCGCCCAGGCCTTCCAGCAGTTTCTTGCCCAGATCCTCCATGTCCTTTTCTTTCGGCTGGGCGGAGGATGGGTTCGCCCCTGATTCGGAGGCGTCTTTGGGGGCGTCTGGTTTCGGCTTGTCTTTCGACCCGCCGTCCAGCAGGCCGGGCAGCTTCTTGCGGAGGTCGCCCGAGCCGGACTCGCCCTCTTTGCGATCCCCGCCCAGCAGTCCTTTGACGCCCTGCTTGAGCAGTTTCTCGCTCAACGCCTTCTTGTCGATCTTTGCCAGCTCCAGCCTGGGCGACTCGCGCGTCCCGACGATCGGGATCTCCACGCGCATACCCTCCAGGCCCTTGCCACCGCCCGGCAGTCCCAGGGACCCGAGCAGTCCCGACGTGACCGGCACGGAGACCACGAGGTCGACGGTGTTATCGAACCCGACCGAACCGCGGAATGTCACGTCCATCGACTTGCCGATGACCATGGCGAAGTTTTTGTAGTGAATGCGCCCGTTGCGCAGTTCGAAGTCGACCGGGCGGGTCTGGACGGGGTAGCTGCCGTCTTTCTTGCCCATGAGCTTGAACAGCGTGGCCATCGGTCCGGTCGGGCTGAGGACCACGTTGGAGAGGTCCAGCCTGCCCTTGCCGGTTCCGCGTGTCTTGATCGACTCACCCAGCGGCACGTCGAGGTCCTCCAGGTCGAGGCTGAGGATTCCTTCGAGTTTGCTGACCTTGCCCAGGAGAGGGTTGATTCGGCTGAGGATGGCCTGTCCGACCTCCTTGTTGATCTGGACTTTCTCCAGGGCGGCGAGTTTGCCCGGGATGCTCAGTTGCGGTTCCTCGCCGCGAAGGTCGGCCTTGCCGCGAAGTCGCAGCATGCCGCCGTTGGCGGTAGCCTGGCCTGGCGGGAGGGTCACGACGGCATCGTCCATGCTCGGCTTGAACGTCGCCTCGCCGAGCGTCAGGCCCATGACCTGACTGCCCCCGCCCCAGCCGAGTTGCGTGCTGGCGTCCATCTTCCGGAAGCCGGGCTTGATCTCCGGGTTGCTCGCCGGTCCGGTCACCACGATCGGTCCGGCCGATCGTCCGGCCATGGCGATATCCTTCAGGGCGTCGGGGTTCATCTTGCCGACGATCCGGCTGACTTCGGGCCAATCCGCGGCGTAGTCGCCCTTGAGGTCGAGCGTCCGGTCGGCGTCGAGGTCCGCGACGGACCCGGCGAGGTTCAGCGTGAGGACCTTCGAGTCGAAGGCCAGTTTCGCGACGTCCAGCGTCTGCTGCTCGGCGTGCATCCTCAGGTCGTGCAGGAGCGTAGGCTGCTCGCCGGGGAAGACCTCGCCCACGTCGGAAAGTACGAGCTTGAGGATGGTCAGCCTACCCTTGAGACTCCAAAGGTCGGTGGTCTCTCTGGCGTCGGCTTTGAAGTGAAGCTGGGCGTTGAGGGTCCGGGGTGGTTTCGGTTTCGTGCCGTTCTTGTCCGCCTCGGCCGAGCCGGTCTGGACGTTGTCCGCCTGGAGTTGGACGGTGAATGTGCGTGTGTCGCTGCTGGCCTGGTCGACCTGCATGCTGCCGGTGACGGTCCCGGCCAGTCGCGAATCCTGCATGTAGGCGATGGACTGCATGTGATTGCGCAGTGCCGAGAGGTTGCCGACCACATCCGCCCGGAACTGTGTTGCCGTTCCGTTGGCGGTGAGCTTTGCGAAAGGTGCGGTCACCTGCGTGTCGGAAACGCTCAGCAATGGCGAGCCGTCCTGTTCGACCGTCGCGACGTTGAACTTCGCGACGATGGGCTTCCAGGAGCGAAGCCTGTCTTTGACTTTGAAGATGAACTCGGCCGTGACGGCGCCCTTGGCCGACGGCTCTTGCCCGCCACGGATGTCGAGGTCCTGGACGAGAATCCGCCCCCCCGCTACCCGCACGCCGTCCTTGAGGCGCATCAGGCCCGGGATGGTCCGTCCGGCCGCGGCGAGGTCGATCTTCCCGCCGGAGAGCAGGTGCAATTCCGGCAGCACGACGGACTCGCCGGCCATGATCGACCCGGCGGGGTCCTCGGGCATCTGACCGGCCAGGTCGAGTTTCTTCAGGTCGATACTCAGGTCGCCCAGCGGGCCGAGCAGTTTCGCGTTGGCCGAGAGGAGGTTCCCGGCAATGGCGGCGGTGCCGGTGAGGGCGACGTCGGCGGGCTGGACGTCCGTGCCCGGGGTTGCCACGGAGAGGTTGTTCGCGGCGATATTGTACTTTGCGGTGCTCTGGCCCGGAGCGAGCTTGGCGGCGATGTCCAGTTTCACCTTGCCGGTGGTTTTCGCGTCGGGCACGGCGATGGCCAGCAGCGGTGCGAGGTCCAGGGCCGGTTCGGTCTTGACCGTCACTTTGCCCGAGGCGTTTTGCAGGGCGAGTGCGCCGTCGGCGAAGACATCACGCAGGTCGGCCTGGGCGGTCAACGTCGCGCCGTCCTGGGCGACGGCGGAAAACGCCGCCGTCAGCCTGTTCAAGCCCTCCAGCTCGGTCGATACGTTAATGTCTTCAACGACGTATTCCTCCCCGTCGGGCTGGACGATGCGGACCCGCCCGCCGGTCAGCCGGGCGGCGAGCTTCAGACCCTCGGTGTCGAAGGGCTCGGAAGGTTCTTCCTTCGGCTCGGAGGGTTTCTTCGGGGCGACGGCGTCGGAGAGCGACACGCCCCCTTCGGGCTTGACGTAGAGCGTCAGGTCGGGCTGGTCGACGGTGACCTCCCCGAGGTCCAGCCCGGCGAAGACCGCCCCCAGCAGACCTCGCGACCACTCGACGACGGCGACGGCGACGACCTGGCGGTCCTGCGGGTCGGTGATCGTAATACCCTCGATCCGCTGACCGCTGAACCACCCCAGCGACAGGCTGTCGATGGCGATCTGGCCCTGGATGGCGTCGTTGGCCCGGCTGAGGATCATCCCGCGGACGGGGCCCGTCGAGGCGATCGTCGGAAGCAGGGCGATGAGCACCACCAGCAGCAGGACGATGATCAGAACAATGCGCAGCCAGCGCCGTTTTCGCTTGGGCGGTTCGGACTGCTCGGCCGAAGGCGAGGCGGGTGTGTGCGGGTCGGCGGGAGTGGAATGGGCCATGGGGGGCTCCTCTTGGCGGCATGATCGGAAGGCGTGCTCAGTCTACCTGTCCAGCCCGGCGGGGGACGCGACGTGGTCAAAGCCCCGCCGGAAACCGGAAATTCAAACGAGAGCCGGACCAGGCTACTCGGTGTTGCGGGTTTCGTTTTCCACGAAGACGCCCCCCTCAGAACTGCCAAGAACACGCTGGGAGGACCGTTTTGGGGATGTCACTCTATTCTTTGCGTTGACGAATCGCCCTGCTTTTTCGTTCCGTCGACTTTTGAGGGGCGCATCCACGAACAGTTTTTCGACGACCTTGCCGTCCTTGAAGACCACGCGTATCGCCGTGCCTTCGTGGGACCATTCGTAGACGTCCCCGGTGACGCTCAGCCCGGCGACGGAGACGCCGGCGGAGGCGTTCTGCCCCTCGCCGAGAATGTCCTGGACTTCCTCGACGGTCATGCCGGTCTGGATTTTGTCAAAATTCTCCTTGCTGACCTTCGATCCGCAGCCGGCCCAAAGGCCCAGCCCGAGGAGGGCCACCAGGCCCAGCAGCCATGTTCGTTGATTCATGACGTATTCCTTTCCATGGGAGATTGGCTCCTGCCCTTTGGCAGTTCGCTGTCATTATAGGCGGGGTGCTTGCTTATTTCTTTGTGGGGTTTCGGGGCGGATCGGCGGGGTCATGACCGGCCGGCAGATGGGGATCGACGACGACGCGGAGGCCGATCTGGTCGTTGTAGCGTCCGTCGCCGGTGAAGCGGTTGCGGTAGGCGGAGCGACACTTCCAGGAGGGGCTGGCCCAACTGCCGCCCCGGGTGGCCCGGTAGGCACCGGCCGGCGCTCCGACGGGGTCGGTCGTCTGATCGGCCGGGTAGGTCGGGGTGTACCAGTCGTAGCACCATTCGAAGACGTTGCCGTGCATATCGCAGAAGCCCCATGCGTTGGGTCGATAGCTGCCGACCGGCGCGGCGCGGGCGTGGCCGTCGTCGGCCAAGACGTCGTCGTAGTTGGGGTGTTTGCGGTCGTAGTAGTTGCCGAAGCGGTGCAGTTGAGCTTCGTCGTCGCCAAAGCTGAACCTCGCGTTCGAGCCGGCCCGGCAGGCGTATTCCCACTCGGCCTCGGTGGGCAGGCGGACGCATCGGCCGGTGCGTTTGGACATCGCCCGGCAGAAGGCGACGGCTTGGGGCCACGTCACGCTGTCGACGGGCCGATTCGCTGCGACGTGCTTCGAGGGGTTCTCGCCCACGACGGCGCGGTACTGCTTCTGGGTGACTTCATGCACGCCGAGGTAGACCGGGCGGCTCAGGGTAATCGGTCGAGGCGGGCCTTCGTCGGAGTCGCGGTCGCGCTGCTCGGGCGGCGAGCCCATGCGGAACGTCCCTGCCGACAGGAGGCGGAAGTCCATCGCGACGCCTCCGCCGAGGTCCAGGCGGAGGGTCGGTTCCATCGCGGCAATCCCGCCCGGTCGGTGGGGACGCGTCGCAGGTTCGACGTTCTGCCCGCAACCGGTCCAGCAAGCCAGCAGGACAAGACTCGGTATCCACGCGATGTATCGCGGCATGGCGTCAGTCGGCAAGATAGATGTG
>CAYMAP010000116.1:0-8688 GCA_964388425.1 uncultured Planctomycetaceae bacterium | reverse complement strand
GGAGCTTGTGGCTCAACGTTCCGCCGGCTTGATGCAATTCCTTGGGCACGGAAGCCGGGTCGATGGCTTTCTTGTAGGACCAGCCTCCGTCGGGGGACTGGGTCCGCCTCCAGTGGTTGAAGACTTCCACCCAGTACTGTTGGGGGATTTCGAGGTTATCCTGAGCGCCGGCCCAGACGCCGAGCAGCCCGTACTGGCTGTTGGAGTTGTCCCATCGATCTCTTACGGGAGTCTTGTCCGAGACGTAGGTGTAATACCCCTGCGTGGTGCTGCGGAGCAGTTGGGTGACGTCTTTGGCGAGGTGTTTGCGATACTTGCCGAGGGTCTTCCGATTGGCCACAAGCCAGACGTTCGCGCGGATGCCGAGGCAGTAGGTCTTGTCGGTTTCGTGCTCGGCCAGCCAGTTCAGGGCCTTGACCATGGGCCGTTCCGAAGGACTCATTCCGCTTTCGAGCAGCGCGTAGGTCGCCAGCGCGGTCGGTCCGGTCGGATACCAGCCGTGGCCCTGATCCTTGTTTTCCTCGTCGCCGAATGGCCCCCAGCCTCCGTCGGATTGCTGCTTGCTGAGCAGAAACCGGACCCCGGCGTCGACGGACTTCTCGACGGCCTGGGCGCTGAATTCTTGCCCCAAGGCCGTTGGGGTGAACATCCCCGCAAACAAGACCCCCACCCATACGATCTCAGGCCGCCATTGCCCGCTGCGTTGTTTCACGTTCATCTCCTGCGGTGTGGGCAAGCCAGCAGAGCCGGGAGTACGGCATCCGGGCTGAAGGCCATCCCGATGCGCCCACTATACCCCAAGCCCGGACGAAACCCAAGCGTTGCGGGGCAGGCAAGAGGAGTCGGAGAACCGAGGCGTCAGGCACCCAGCAGTTTCTGGAGTCGGTCCGCGGCGGGGTCTGTGTGGCGGTCGCGGAGGGCGTCGGCTGCCTGAAACAGCAGACCGGCCTGGCGGGGGGTGAAGGCGGCGGGGGCGGCGAGGTCGAGAGGCTCCAGCCTGAGTTTCTCCAGCAGGGTTTGCCGGAGTGCGTCGAGCCCCTCGCCGGTTTCGGCGCTGACGGCGAGTTCGGTGTCGGCGTGTGGAGCGATGCGGTCGGCCTGGGTGGCCAGGCGGAGCAGGGGGGGGTGTTCGAGCCCGTGCGGGATGCGGGGCGGTTGGCTGGCAACGGCGAGGACGACGAGGTCCGCCCCCGCGATGCGGTCCCACGAACGTCGGACGGCTTCGGCGTCGAGGGGATGGTCGGGGTCGTCCCAGAGACCGGCGGTGTCCGTCAGCCAGACCGCCCAGTCCTCGAGGAAGGCCAGTTCGCGGACCCAGTCCCGCGTCGTGCCGGGCCGGTCGTGGACGAGGCTGACGGGCCGCCCGACGAGTGCGTTGGCGAGGGTGCTCTTGCCTGCATTGGGCGCGCCGGCCAGGACGACCTCGGGCGGTTGGAGCAGTCTGCGTATGACCGGCAGGCGTTGGGCGGCTTGGCGGAGCGGTTCGGCCAGGGCGGTGGGGTCCGAAGATTCAGCCTGGAGAGCATCGAGGGTTTCGCGGGCGAGTCGGCTCAGGCCGGCCGACCATTGCAGGGCCAGCAGGGCGGAGGCACGCTGGCCTCGAGTGCGGGGCAGTTGTTCGAGGAGGTCGGCCCCGATGGCGGGATTCCGCCAGTGCGGGTGGACGGTCGGCAGGGCGGATTCGGGAGGTTCGGATTGGACGATTGCGCCGAGTTCGGCCAGGCGGTCGAGGGTTCGCCGGACGCTGACGGATGAGCCGTGGATGTTGATTTCAGCGGCTTGGGGGGTGAGTGTCACGAGTGCTTCGTCGATGACGTCCGGGCCGGCGAGGAGCTGGCCGAGCAGAATTTGCCCCGGTTCCGGCGTGGCGTGATGGCGAACCTGTCCGGGCCGAGGGCGGAAGAGGTGGTCGAGGATGCGACGATAGCCGGCACCGGCCAGGGCGAGGACGGCGATGCCCCCCCGGCCGGGCGGTGTGAGAAGGCAGGCGGTGGTTGCGTCGGCGGTCATGGCTGGATGGGGAGATTGTCGATCAGGCGTGCGCTGCCGAAGCGGACGGCCAGCGCGGCGACGAGGGGTCGGTCGGTGGTCGAGACGTCCGCGAGGGTGTCGGGGTCGACGAGCTGGACGTAGTCGATCTGTCCGGCGGGGGCGTGGCGGCTGAGGTCTTCGCCGATGGCCTGAGAGACCTTCTCGGCGGGGGGGTGTTGTTCGCGGACGAGCGACTCGGCGAGTTGCAGCGCGGCATACAGGGCAGGCGCCTGGCGGCGGTGTTCGGGGGTGAGGTAGGCGTTTCGGCTGGACAGGGCCAGGCCGTCGAATTCGCGGACCGTCGAGCCGATGCGCAGGTCGACGGGGAAATCCAGCTCGCGCGTCATGGCACGGAGGATCGTGGCCTGCTGGAAGTCTTTCTGGCCGAAGAAGGCCAGGTCCGGCTGGACAATGTGGAAGAGTTTGGTCACGACGGTACAGACGCCGTCAAAGTGTCCAGGGCGATTCCGACCGCAGAGGGTGTCGCTCAGTGAGGCCGGCGGACGGACCCAGGTGTGGGGCTGATCCCCGGCGGGGTACATCTCGGTCACGGACGGCGCGAAGAGCAGGTCCACGCCGAGTCGCTGGCAGATAGCCCGGTCGGCGTCCAGAGTGCGGGGATAGGCGTTGAAGTCCTCGCTCGGGCCGAACTGCGTGGGGTTGACGAAGAGGCTGACGACGGTGAAGGGGGCTGATTCCGCTTCGCCGGCGGCGCGGATGAGGCTTTCATGGCCGGCGTGGAGGGCGCCCATGGTGGGCACGAGCGCGACGGGGCGTCCGGCGGAGCGGGCCTTGGCGAGGACTCGGCGGGTCTCGGCGATGGCGTGGGTGAGGTTCAAAGCAGTTCCCGGAGCCGGCGGAGGAGTTTGACGCGTTCGGCGAGATCGAAGAGATCGACGTTGTCGCAGTCGATGCGGAGGATCTCACAGCGGGGGGGGAAGGTCAGGCGGTGGTGACCTTCGCGGAGTTGTTCGAGGTAGTCTTCGCTGTACGTGGCCTCGAAGGATCGGCCCCGCTGTTCGATGCGGTCGAGCAGGGTTTCGACGGAGGCGTCGAGGTGGATGACGATGTTGGGCGGCTGGACGATGTATTCGATCTGCCGGCAGACGTGTTCGTAGAACAGCCGGTCGTCGTCGGTGAGTTTGAGTTCGGCGTAGAGGCGGTCTTGGCAGAATCCGTAGTCCGTTACGGCTACGCCCTCGGCGGGCCAGGTCGCCGAAGACAACTGCTTGCAGCGGGTCATGAGGAAGTAGAGCTGGCTGGGCAGGGCCATCTCCTCGAAGCCGGTGAAGCTCTCGGCGAGGAAGGGGTTGCCCGCGAAGTCCTCGTAAAGGACCTCGGCGGGGAGTTCCCCGCCGAGGTAGGTCGCCAGCGTGGTCTTCCCGACGGCGACGGGTCCGATGATGCTGATGAGCGAAGCGGCCATAAGCAGTATGCCGAACAGGTGGGGTTGGGAAACGGTCGGTTCTCGGACAGGTGCGATCCAGCGGAGAAGATACAGCATCGCGGGGGTGGGGACAAGCGGGGGTCGCGGAGGGTGGGGGCTTGCAAACACGCGGTTGGGGGGTGTTCTGCCACGAACCAAGGCGAACTCATGCGAAGCGATCCATGGTCACGCTGCGCGATGACCATGCCACCACGTCTGGAGCTGGGCGGAGGCCCACGAGGGAGTCAGTCGTCCAGGTCGGCGAGGAGTTCTTCGGCGGTGGCTTCGAGGAGGGGGTGGCGGGCGCGGGGCGCGATTTCCACCAGGGGCTGGAGGACAAACCGCCGCTGGTGCATGCGCGGGTGGGGGAGGGTCAGGTCGGGCGTATCGAGGACGGCCTCGTCGAGCAGGAGCAGGTCGAGGTCGCAGGTGCGCGGGCCCCAGTGCCGCTCGTTGTCGCGGTCCCGCCCGAGACGGGCTTCGATCGCCTGGAGCGTGGCGAGGAGATCGTGCGGTTCGAGCGTGGTTTCGATTTCCGCCACGCCGTTGAGGTAGTTGCCCTGTCCCTCTGGTCCGCCGACGGGCGGGGTTTCGATGAGGGTCGAGACGCGGCGAAGCGTGACGCCGGGCGTTCGGCGGAGTTCGTCGAGGGCGGCACGGAGGGTCTGGCCTCGCTGTCCGACGTTGCTGCCCAGCGCGATGTAGCCTTTAGGGTTCATGGGCGCGTTTCCGTGGGAGTCGTCTTTGCCGGTGAGATGGCCGGTCGCGACGCGGGGCCGGTCGCGGGTCGGCTGGTTGGGAACGTGAGGTGGTGGATGGGATCGTTCGACGAGGCGGGGCGGAAGATCAGCCCCGGCGGGTGCTGCGTGGGATCAGTGGTTGTCTCGGTGGGGGGGGCGTCGCGGTGTGCGACGTGGAGCCACCACGCCGCCCCGGCCCCCGCCGCCAGGGCCAGCGCCGTCAGCAGCAGGCGGAGCTTGTTGGTCATGGCGCGTCCTCCGTTTCGGCGGGGAGGAGTTCGAGACGGTCCATCTCGATGCGGACGAACTGCCCGACAAGGCTTTCGTCGGTCGACCAGGTGGGGTCGGGCATGACCAGCAGGCCGAAGTGAACCACGACGGGCATGACGGACTGCACGCGACCCCAGCCGACGTAAGCGGTACCGCTGACGGGCTCGAGGGTGATGCGTTTGTGGGGGTTTTCCCGGACGGCGCGGTGCCAGTCGGTCCCGGCGTCGTTGACGTAGCGGAAGGTGACCTCTTCCAGCGGACCGGGGGGCGTCCGCCGGTCTGGCGGGCTGAGGTAGTCGCAGGCCCGCAGCAGCGTGCCGTCGACCCAGACGTCCGCCGGCCCCCCCCGCCCCTCAGTATGTTCCATGCGGACGATCATGGGAGTGATGAGTGATGAGTTGTGAGTGATGAATGAAAATACAACACAGTCTCCGCTACCTGCCAAGGCGGCTTGTGGTCAAAGCAGTTCGTGCATGTTCGCGGCTGTTCGCGGCGACCTTTGTGTTCTTGTATTCTTCACTCCGAATTCATCATTCATAACGAATTTCGTTTTCCGTGTTCGCGGATGGTTTCGTACATCGTCACGATGTTTTCGGTCGAGCTGACGGGCTGGAGGTTGTGGCAGGGCGCGCATATCCAGCGGGCGGGCTTGTAGATATCGACGCTCTCGAGGACTTCCTCGCGGACGTCGTCCGGCGAGCCGTAGGGCAGGGTCTGCTGGTTGTCGATCGAGCCGTGAAAGGCGATTTTGTCCCCGAAGTCGCGCACGAGTCCTTCGCGTTCCATGCCCGGACAACGCCACTGGATGGGGTTGAGCACCTCGATGCCGGTCACGTCGATCAGGTCGGGGATGATCTCCCGGGCTGCGCCATCGGTGTGATAGAACACGTGGATGCCATAGCTCTTGGCCATGTCGGCCATCTTCTTTTGATTCGGCAGGATGAACTCGTGGATCATTTCCTTGCTCATCAGCAGGCTGGTCTGACTGCCGAGGTCCTCGGCCACATACGTCAGGTCGACCCGGCCGCCGCCGGCCTCGAACATGCCCTTCATCACGGCGTAGTGGAAGTCGAAAATCTTCGTCAGGATCGCATGGGCGATGTCTTTTTCCACGGCGAGGTCCATGTACGCCTGCTCGATGCCTCGCAGTTTACAGTAGAGGTTGAACGGTTCGTACGTGCCGCACCGCACCGCACGGTAGTCATCCAGCTCGGCGACGGCCTGGGCGAAGGCGTCGAAGTCATGCTTCGATCCATCCGGCCAGGGGAAGGCCTCGATATCCGCGACGGTCTTACACTCTTCCAGCGGGTAGGGCCGGGCCACTTCGCTGTAGGCCCCCGAGCCGTAATCCACCGTCTGCATCTGAACGCCCCAGATGTTACCCTCCGGCACCTTGGGGTTCGGCCCGCCGGTGTAAGGCGCCCCGAGGGTATAGACGCCATCGATATGCAGCTTGTCGTAAAGCTCCCACTGGTCCTTACACGCGAGGTCCTTCAACAATCGCTCGGTGACCTCTTTCGTCGCCCAGTAGTCGGTGGGGATGCGGTCGTAGTCTTCGCGGTTCAGCAGGGCCAGCCATCGCTGGCGGGGTGTCATTTCGTCGGTCATGGGAATCTCCTTGACGTGTATGAAAACCCATTTCTCGTGGCACCGGCATCCTGCCTGTGCGTAGCAGGGCCATTCTGGCCCTGAGAGGTTTTCCGTGTCTGTGTGTTCTCTTTTGTTTTTCATGGGCAGGATGCCCATGCTACGTGACGATGCGTTCGACGGCCCGGGTGAGCAGCCCGTCGGGGTAGGTCAGGGAGATGCGGAAGAAGCCCTCGCCCGTGGGGCCGTAGCCCCGGCCGGGGGTGACCATCACGCCGGTTTTGTCCAGCAGGTCGGCGACGAACGCGCCGGAAGGACTTTCGGCGGATCGGTAGCTTTCCGGGACGGGGACCCAGAGGTAGATGGTCGCTTTGGGTTTTTCGAGGTTCCACCCGGCGGCGTTGAGGGCTTCGACGACGAGATCGCGGCGTCGACGGTAGACGTCGTTGATCGGGGGGATGACCTGCTCGGCGAGGTCGAGGGCTTTGGCGGCGGCGAACTGAATCGCCCGCAGGCAACCGTTGTCGGTGTTTTCCTTCACTTCGTTCAGCGCGGCAACGGCGGAGGGGTTGCCGACGACGGCGCCGGCCCGCCAGCCGGTCATGCAGAAGGCCTTGGAGAGGCTGAAGAACTCCACGGCGACATCGTCGGCTCCGGGGACCTGGAGGATACTGGGGGCTTTGTAGCCGTCGTAGGTATTCTCGGAGTAGGCCGCGTCGTGGGCGATGAGGATGCTGTGTTTTCGGCCGAACTCGACGGCCCGTTGGAAGAAGTCCAGCTCGACCGTGGCGGTGGTGGGGTTGTTGGGATAGTTCAGCCAGAGGATCTTTGCCTTTTCGGCGACGTCGGCGGGGATGGCGTCGAAGTCCACGAGGTAGTCGTTTTCGGGTCGGAGCGGTGCGTAGTGGGTGGTTCCGCCTGCGAAGACGTGTCCGATGTTGTACGTCGGGTAGCCGGGCTGGGGCGCGATGGCGAGGTCGCCGGGGTTCATGATTCCCATGGCGAACTTGGCGATGGCGTCCTTGGACCCCATGGTGGTGACGACCTGATTTTCGTTGAGGTCGACGGCCCATCGTCGTTGGTAGAAGTTGCGGACGGCCTGGGGGTAGGCCTCGGCGGGGACGTCGCAGCCGTAACGGTGTCGGAGGGGGTCATCGAGGTCGGCGACGGCTCGAGAGAGTTCGGCCACGACGGGGTCCGGTGTGGGCAGGTCCGGGTCGCCGATGTCGATGCGGAGGACTTCCTTGCCGTCGGCCTTGGCGGCTTTCATCTTTCTGCGAAGGTCGGCGAAGAGGTAGGGCGGGAGCTGCTGCAGACGCTGGGAACGTTCGAAATCCATGCGGTTCCTTTCGGGCGGGGTGCTTGTGAGGGGGCATTGTAACAGGTTGAGACCTTGCCGCAAGCGTTGCGGCGCGGTATAGGCATGGCATGCGAACTGAACGATTGCTACTGTTGTGGGGCGTGCTGCTGGCGGGGCTGGTCGGATGCGAGGACCAGCCGGCCGCGGACCGTCCCGAATCGCCGGCTCCGAGTCCGACCGCCGACGCCTACGCCGGCGGGCCGATGCCGCTGAAGGAGGCGACGATGGTCGCCGACCGTGCGGCCGAGCGGATAGCGGAATCTCCCCGCCCGCCTGAACCGAAGGTTCGACAGGCCTTTCGCGAGGAGATCGTGCAGTTGCTGGCCCACGGGCAGGCCGAGCGTCGCGCGGAGGCGGCGGAGCAGTTGGGTGAGTTTCGTCGGTCTGCGGCGGTGGAGGCGTTGTATCTGGCCTCGGGCGTGGGCGAGCCGAACCGCGCCGTTCGGGCCGAGGCAGTCGAGGCGATCGGAGCGATCGGGCAGAAGGACACGGCAATGATCGCGGCGGCCCGGCTGGAAGACCCGGCGGTGGAGGTTCGTCAGGCGGCGGCGGAGGCGGTCGGAAAGCTGGGCAACCCGCAGGTGGTGGACCTGCTGGCCGATGCGCTGTCGGACCCCGAGGAGCGGGTGCGGGAGTCGGCCTGCCGGTCGCTGGGCCTGCTTCGGGATGCGCGGGCGACCGAAGCGCTGATCGAGGCGTTGCGGGACTCCTCGCCGAAGGTCCGGGCGGCTGCGGCCGGTGCCCTGGGGCGGATCGGAGACGCCGCCGCCGTCGTGCCGTTGATTCTCGCGCTGAACGATCCGTCTGCCCTGGTCCGGTATCAGGCGGTGGGGGCGCTGGCGTCTCTGGGCGATGCCCGGGGAATCGAGCCGATTCGTTCGCTGATGCAGCGCGAACGGGACGATGCCGTCCGCAGCCGGGCCAAAAACGCCCTGGAGCACCTCAAGGCGAATGCCCGGCAGGCGTCTCCGACGACCGCTCCGGGAACAACCGTCAGCCCGACGTTCGAGAAGTAAGGGACGACCAAGGGGGCCTTCTCGACGGTTGGAGCGGAAAAAAACCGGCCTGCCACACGGCCCCCTGGGCTGCGTGGCGAGGGCTTACCTCCTTTGGATGAACGTTTCCACAAGATGCGCCCCTCAAACGTCGACGGAACGGAACATCAGGGCGATTCGTCAACGCAAAGAATAGAGTGACATCCCCAAAACGGTCCTCCCAGCGTGTTCTTGGCAGTTCTGAGGGAGGCGTCAATAGAGTGACATCCCCAAAACGGT
>CAYMAP010000115.1:0-8760 GCA_964388425.1 uncultured Planctomycetaceae bacterium | reverse complement strand
TTAAGCCAATGGCCTCGCCCATAAAAGGGTTTGAATATGTCGTTGATGTTCCCGGGAGCTTCTGCCATCGCCAAGGCTATGGCAAGACAAGTGCGGTCCCGGCTATTGCTGTACCAGCCCTTCGGGCTTATGAAACGGTTTGTTTTTCGTGGCACCTCACGGGTGCCATGCTTGCTCCGTCAGGCATGGTGTAGCGTGGCACCGGCATCGTGGCGGTGCGTTGCAGGGCCATCTTGACCCTGTAGCTTGCAGGGCCGGCAACTCGTTGCCGGCGCGTTTTGGACAACGGCTGCGATGGCGCCGGCAGCAAGCTGCCGGCCCTACGGGTTCTGTTTGTTTTGCAGAAGCCCGGCCGGCGGAGTCAGGCTCCACCGGCCGGGTCGGTTCATCTGTTGATCTACTTCTCTGGCGAAGGGCGAGGCTATTTTCGTTTGCGACGGATCAGCATACCCAGCCCGCCGATGCTCAGCAGACCCATCGTCGCCGGCTCGGGGGTGTAGGTGATGACCAGTTGCGGCTCGAAGTCGGTGTCTTCCCTGCTGGAGAAGTTCTTGACGGTATGCCAGCCTGTGTCTATAAACTGCCCTTCCAGCAGCATGCCGAAGTTCTGGCCGGTATCGATCCAGTCCTGTACGGCTGTGGTGGCGTCGGTTCCGCCAGCATCGAAGCTTTTCCAATTTGCCGTTTCATCCGCTTCGACACGAGTGTTGCCGTAGGTTACCCCGCTTCGCTTTGCGGGAATCGTGCCGTACGTAACGGTACTCTCATCCCATGCTGAATCGAGGGCACCAGTCCGTATATTTAACGGTAAACCTGCTCCCAACGCCCCACCATGGGATTTGAAGTACATCTTCAATTCAGCACTGACCAGCGTTTCCCCGGGGCCTGGTGTCCAAGTGGGGAACTGTACGAGCGCCTTGTAATACTTCCCTTCCGACCACCCTGCACCAAGCGAGGTGGCCGCGGGATTCCCAGTCGCAGCAGGATCCCATTCATTAAGCCCCACATCCGCCGTGGGTGTGAGTGTGATCGTATCGGCCGTTGCCTGTCCGGCCGCCATCAGAACCATTCCTGCCAGAGCCATCAGAATTGTTGCGTTCCTCTTCATGTCTCGATCTCCTAACAATGGTGTTTTCTGCGGGACCGTCCCGCAGTCGGTTTAATCAACCGGCTACGCAGCCGGTTTTTGTCCTATCTTGCCTTTGCTCCTCGTTGATCGACCGCACACTGTGTCGTTCGATCCGTTCCGCCGGGAGGTAGACGCGGCGGGGTTCGGAGGGTGTTTCCGGGTTTTCCTTCTCGGCGATGCGTTCGAAGAGAAGCTTCATCGCCTGGTGGGCCATCTCAGCTACTGGCTGGACCATCGTCGTAAGCGGGGGCGTCAGGTATTCACAGAGCATAAATCCGCAGTACCCCACCACGGAGATGTCCTCCGGTATGCGGATACCCCGCTGCCAGCACTGCTTGTACAGCTCTGCCGCCATGAGGTCGTGGGCGCAGAATACAGCGGTCGGCAGCGGGCGGGTTTCCAGAAGCTGCGCCACGGCGGGAATGAAATCCACCTCGGCGAAGGTCCGCCCAAAGACCAGTTCGTCTGTCGCAGCGAGGCCGGCTTCCTTCAGGGCCATCCGGTAGCCTTCCAGCCTGCCCTGGCCGCTGACGGCCTTGTGGGCGCCGCTGAGGTGAGCAATGCGGCGGTGGCCCCGGGAAAGCAGGTATTCCACAGCATCACGGGCACTCCGGACATCGTCGGTCCCCACGAAATCGGCACGAACCTCCTGAAGGTCCTGGTCCATCAAAACCAGGGGAATGTCGCGTTTGACAAGCTTCTGGTAGGCCCGGATAACATGCTCGTTCTGCCCGGGCGGGACGATCACAATGCCATCGACCTGCCGGGCGGTGAGGGTTTCCAGCTCGGCGAGGTGCTCGTCATGGACTTCTTCATTGTCCGTGCAGAAGACCGTCACGACGTGGCAGGACTGCTGCTTGGCGAATTTTTCGACGGCGATGGCGATATCGGCAAAGAAGGAATATCGACGGTTGGGAATCACCAGCCCCAGTGTATCCGTCCGTCCGCTGCGAAGACCTCTGGCGACGGTATTGGGGCGGTAATTGAGATCCTGGGCCACTCGCAGTACGCGATTTCGTGTTTCCTGGGCGTAAGGAATCGGGCGGCGATTGATGATGTTGGACACCGTCGAAATCGATGCGTTCGCTGCCGCACTGATGTCTTTGAGGGTCGCGCCCATGGTGATCTTCCTAAAGTGAACGACTTCCAATAGGAACGTTTCTACTCCGCATAAAAACGTTTCCACGATTTTTATAGTATCTACTCTTCCGGTTTTTGTCAACTTATTTTTTCCCGCCAAAAAAAAAATTCTTGACAACCATTCGTTTTAAGATACAGTGTTCTCTATAAGAACATAGTATTCCCTTTAAGATCAATGGGTTTGGGTTCTGCGATGGAGAGCATGAAAATTCAATCTGTGGATCGGGCATTGCGGGTCATGGACCTGTTGCTGGATTCGCCCAGAACGATTGCGGAGTTGAGCGAAGTGATCGGGATCGGTCATTCCGGTATGCAGAAGATTCTCTATACCCTTCAGTCGCATGATCTTGTGACGCGACAAGGGGGTGTATTTGTGCTTTCGGTAGGCTGTGCGAGATATGCTTGCGGGTATCTCGCGAGGCAACCGCTACAAGGGCCTGACTGCGTGGAGATTCTTTCGTCTCTGTCCCAAAAAACGGGCGGTCGGGTCGTTCTGGCTTCCTTGGAGGCCGGTGAGCAGGTCAATCTTCTCCAGGTAGATGTTGGTTTGGGAGCCCGGGCAGATATCCTCCCAATGAAGGTCGGGCCGGCCTGGCCTCAGGCAACGGGACAGGTGCTTTTGGCACATGCTGCGGAGGAAACCGTCTCGGCCCACCTTCAGGAGTATCCCGCGGAGAAGGATCGGCTTGACCTCGCGGGGACGGCGAGTCTGGACGAACGGCTTTCCACAATCCGGGCCGAGGGGTATGCCGTTGTGAGCACGGCCGGTGGGGAGGCACGATATGCCGCTGCGGGAGTGCGGAACGTTACGGGTCGCGTAATCGCGGCCCTGGGGGCTCAGTTGAGTACAAAAACAGACGACAGGACACAGATCGGCTGGGTACGCGACGCGGCCGGTTCGATCTCTTTGCTAATGGGATATTCCCAGGAGAAAACCAATGAAACCGAAGATGAATGATTGTATTACTGAATCAGCCCGTCAGACACCGGTGGTCGGCGATGCAGACATCGTGATTCTCGGCGGGGGGCCCGGCGGCGTACCGGCAGCCATTGCGGCTGCTCGCGCTGGCTGTTCGGTGCTGATCGTCGAGCATTATGGATTTCTTGGTGGCCTGGCATCGGCGGGTATGATTGGCCCGCTGTTCGGCTACAACACGGCCCAGAAAAACGAGCGGATGCTTGGTGGACTGCCGCTGGAGATCCTGGGGGAACTCCAGTCACTTGGCGGAGCGCCGCAGCCGGAAGAGATCAGCTGGATCGGCGTGCCCTTCGAGCCGGAAATGATGAAGCATGCGTTGGAGCGGCTGGCTTGCAGGGCCGGATCGGTCCGCTTCCTTCTGCACACGCACGCGGTGGGGGTGGTCCGGAAGGACAATCGGCTGGAGGCGGTTCTGGTGGAGAACAAGTCCGGCCGGGGGGCCGTGCGAGGCCGGGTCTTCATCGATGCGACCGGCGATGGCGACGTAGCCGCCCAGGCAGGCTGTGCGTTTACGAAAGGGCGACCCAGTGACGGCCTGACACAGTCGATGGGCACGAAATTCCGAATCGGTGGCGTGGCGGACATGAGTCAGGAGGCCCGACAGGAGAGCATCGACATTTTCCGCAGAGGAATTGATGAACAACGGGTTCCGGTCTATCACCCGTTTGGCGGCGAGGTCAGTGAATATGGCAGCACGCTTCGCCCGAATGAAGCAACCCCGACCGTCACTCGGGCTGCGGGCGATGGCACCCATGCCGCGGACCTGACACGCAACGAAATCCAGCTTCGCGCCGACTCGCTGGAAATCGTCGCTTTCTGCCGAGAGAACATACCGGCCTTTCGCGAGGCGTACCTCATGGCCACACCCACGCAGATCGGGGTGCGCGAGACCCGTCAGATCACCGGTCGATATGTCCTCAAGGGCGATGAATGTCTCGCCCGGGCCCGTTTCGACGATGCCATCGCCCGCGGGTCCTGGTTCATGGACATTCACTGCCCCGCCGGGCTGAAGAGTTCGCAGAGCTGGTGCTGCGACAAGAACTGCAAAATGCCCACTGGCTGCAACGTGCGGCGGGAACAGTTTGACACCCTCTATGACAACCTGTACCTCGATGACGGAACCTATTACGAAATCCCCTATCGTTGCCTGACCCCGTTGGATGTGGATAACCTGCTGATCAGTGGTCGGTGCGTATCCGCCGATCATGGAGCCATGGCCTCGCTGCGGGTCATCGGAACTTGCTTTGCCATCGGCCAGGCCGCCGGTACCGCCGCCGCCATGGCAATCCAGAAGGAGACCACCCCGGGCGAACTGGCCGGCACGGATGTTCGAGAGGCATTGGAGGCCGACGGCGTGCCGCTTTAGGGGGTGGTAAAGGGGACGGCGTTAAAGGGGACAGGCTTAATCCTGTTCGGCCCAAGGATTGCTATGCCGTTAAGACGGCTGGGCATGGGTTCGGTTAGGGAGGTCAGCAGCGATCCGTGGGGACGTGAGAAAAAGCGAGAGGCAGGAACGTCTTGAAGTACTTGAAGCCCTGAAGCTGATCGTCCGTGAGGGCTTCTCGCCGCGGCATTGCCATGTCGCCGATCATGCGCCGTCACCAAGGAAAGCGCAAGGTAACGTTCTGCTGATTCCGCGTGAACATGGCGTTAAGGAGGAGCAAACGCTGTGCCGAACAGGATTGGGACCGGATCGATTGTGCACACCCGGTCGCTCGGCTCAGCTCAGCCAGTCGGGCAGGATAACGTCGGCCCGGCGCGCTTCGGGAGTGACCGTCAGCGAGCGGAGCGTACCGCCGATCAGCTCGCCCTCGACGATAGTCTGCTGCGGCGCATGGAGGCGGAACCGCACGTCCCATGGCTTCGGCCAGGACGGCAGGAGCAGGATGCGACCGTCGTCGGCCTGGAGGAGCATCCGCTGCAGGGCGATGCAGCCGACGCTGCCGTGATCCTGGTCGGGCACCCAGTCGAAGTTCGGCCCCCAGAAGGCGGGGAATCGGCTCTCTTCGTGAGGGGTCGAGAAGAGATGGCAGACCCCGTCGCGGGCCTCGTCGGTCAGGCCCAGCATCGCTGCCTGGATGGGGTCCTGTCGCCAGCCCTCGGCCCCGGGGAACAGCCGGTCCTCCCAGGTGGCCAGGGCGACGTCCAGGTCCGCCTTGCCGAGCCCGTACAGACGATACGGGAAGATGCAGTACAGCTCCGGATTCTCGCTGTTGCGGAGGTGGTCGACCTCGGCTCCCGGCAGAATGACCTTCTTCCGCCAGTTGTCAAAGGTCCGCGTGGGCAGCTCGGGCAGAAGGGCTCGCCAGGAGCGACACCGCTGGCGGAAGTCTTCGTCGAGCAATTCCTCCGGCAGGGCCAGCAGTCCGTCGAGAACCCAGCCGAGCCCGGCGATGACGGGCGAAGGATTGACCGCCTCATGCCAGGTCTCCAGCGACTGGGCCGGGGCGAAACGCACCTTGCCATTCTCATCCCGCCGCGTGTAGTAGCCGAAGTAGTGTCGCAGGATCGGCCCGGCCAGCGGAAGCAGCGTCTCGGTAATGAGCCGATCCTCGCCGGAGGTGGCCCAGGCATCGAGCACGATGCTCAGCAGCTCCAGCCCGCCCTGCCAGTACCGGCGGATGTAGGTATTCTGCGAGAGCCCCGGCGGCAGGTCGTCGCGGTCGTAGCCGTAATTGTTGTTGAGGAACGTCCCCCAGAAGGTCATCGTCTCGGGGAAGAAGGCGGCGGCGTCCAGGCCAAAGCAGATCCGGTCGCGATGGATGGCCAGCGGCAGGGCGCGGCGGTACATCGCCAGCCAAGGCTCCATCAGGTCGAAGTCGCCGCTGGCGATCATGGACCAGTACAGCAGCCGCGTGTTCTGGAACCAGTACCCGCCGCCCCATCGGCGGTAATCGGCGTTGAAGCTCTGGCCCTGATGCGACGTCTCGACGGTGAAGATCGAGCCGTTGAACTTGATGGGCAACGCGCCCCGGCCGCCACAGGCGTTGAGGAATCGCTGCAGGGCGTAGCCCTGGGTGACGATTGCGGCCTGGTCGTCGCCGGCGATGTCGATCCAGCTGCGCTGCCAGAAGTCCTTCCACCAGCGACGGTGCTCCTCGCGGGCCTGGTCGCGCGGCGTGGCGTCGCTGGCGTCGGCCTGGGCGAGCAGGGCGGTGGTCCACGTATCGAGAGAATCGCACTGCACCGTCAGCGGGTGGATGGCGAGGTGTGCTTCGCAAACGGGGCCGTCGGTTGTCAACTGCGTCGCCGAGGCCCGCACCAGGCCCGTCCCGCGGATCAGCCCGCCGAAGGTTCGGCCCAGCAGGGGATCCTGCCCGGTAGCGATCAGCTCGCCGAGGTGCTGATGGGTAAGGTTCGCCTCCCAGCAGGAGGTCTCGTTGCGGTGGCACCACAGCAGGGCGTCGGGATGGTCCAGCACGATGTCGGCGGCGAGTTGCTCTTGCTGGTCAGGGCCGGTCAAGCCGATGGCCTGGGCGGATTCCCCGGGTTCGCGTTGTCTCGGTTCGCTCCGCCAGATCTCCAGCCTGGCGGCCGCTTCGATGGGCGTCTGGCTGGTCAGCTCGACGTGGACGACGGGCCGGTTGGCATCGACCCACAGGCCGATTCGCAGGGCCTGGCCGGTGCCGGCCGTAATTTCGATACAGCCCTCCTCCGGCCGGAGTGTCTGGGTGAACGGCCCGGCCTCGTCAAAGGGATTCGGCGAGAGGTCCAGGCTGACCAGGCCGAGCTTGAGCAGTTGGCCGGTCTCGTCCCATGCGTCGGTCGAGCTGAGATAGAACCGAAGCTGGCCGGTCGGCTCGCACCAGGCGTTCAGGCCGATGCGGCCATTGCCAAGCGGCATCGAGCCGGAGGAGTTTTCACTGGGGGTGGTCCAGGTGACTTCTGGCGGTGGGGGAGGGTTCATGGGCGGCTATGCTGTCTTATCCCATCGGAGTTGTCAAGCACGGGGGGGCGAGGGATTTTCTCATTTTTTTCGACGCCCCAATGACAGACCGCGCTTCGCAACGTCCCGGCTTCAGCCGTCCAGGGTCATCCCGAATACGGTTCCCTGGCGGCCATGGATTCGCAGTTGGACGAATCGGTCCTGCAGCGCGTCAAGGGTGTGGTGATCCTCCCAGGTGATGGCGTGGTCACGGCGATCGCCCGTGACGGGCCTGGCCTGCTCGCGGGTGAACCCTTCGACCACCCCGCCATAGCCGGCGACGTGAATCGCGACGGTGATCGGCTCGCGGGCCGAGGCGTTGAGCGTCAGGCGGCCGCCCGGGCAGCGGAACGGGACGGTCTGAAACCAGCCCTCGCCTGTGAATTGTTGCCCGGCCAGTCGACCCGGGCTGAAGGAGGCCATGCCGAAACCGACCTGCCGGTCCAGGTCGCCGTCTTCGCCGCTGTGTCGCTGGTTGGTTCCACAATAGTACAGCCCCATGCTTCCATCGACGTGTACGGGCTGGCCGGTTCCGGGATACACGCCGCCGCCCTCGGGACCGCGGATGTCGCCCGGCAGCAGCACCGCAGTTCGCGTGGGCATGCGTCGCCAGTCGACCCCGCCGGGCGCGGAGAGCAATTCCAGATGCGTCCGCTGGGTGGCCTGGTCATAGCAGCACAACAAGCCCAGGTCGTGGCCCCAGTGGCAGAACGCATTCTGGGCGTAGAACTCCACGGTCGGCGCGTCGCCCAGATCGGGCGCCAGCAGGATGTGCGGCTCGGACCAGGTCGCGAAGTCTTCGCTGACGCTGATCATTCGAGCGCGTTTGTTGTCCAGCCGCGTCTTCAAGAACGCAACGTATCGGCCCCGCCTCCGATCGTGGAACAGGCTGGGCGTGTCCTGGGACGGCAGGATGGGGAACGGTCCGACATACGTCCAGTCGATGCCGTCCGGCGAGACGGCCGTTCGCACGCCGTCGCGCCCCTTGCCGTCCATGTCATAGATCAGCAGCTTGTAGCGCCGGGCCGGGTCCGGGTCGGTGTCATCCTCGATTACCGTGCCCTGCCCGCCAATGAACCCCGAGTCGACCAGGACGATGTTGTTCGGGCCGTACTCCTTTGTCTTCAGGCGGTTGAGCTCGGGCTTGGCCCAGGTCAGCCCGTCGGAAGACTCGGCATAGCAGAGGTACATCTCGTGCTGCATGACGAACCCGTCGACGAGGGGCGCGTTGGGGTTGAGGCGGTCGGCCAGTTCCTTGCATGCGTGATACCACATTCGGAAGGTCGGCCCGGCCGGGTCGTATAAGACGCACGGATAGCCGATGCTGGTTTCCCACGGCCTCTCGGCGGTGAGCACCGGATTGGCCGGATGCTTGTGCAGCGGCTCGATTCGATCGCAGCAGTTCACGCGTTGGGTAATCTCGCCGGGCAGAAAAAGTTTTTGCATGTTCGTCTTGCCTCGATCAGCCGGAATGTACCAGGTCGCCTTGCCCGGCCATGCGGCCGAGTACGTTGGGATTTAATAGGGACTGCCACGAATGGCACTGCCGTGATTTTGTGTTTACAAAACCCCTCCGGCGGCAAAGGG
>CAYMAP010000114.1:0-8804 GCA_964388425.1 uncultured Planctomycetaceae bacterium | reverse complement strand
CATTAGACCATTCCGCAGGCCCGATGCAAAGGCCCAGCCGCAGATGCGCAGGCCGGGTAGGGAGTGATCTTCGCCGCTCGACAGGCCGATTTCTGTTCTGGCGGCCAGTATGTGATTCTGCCCCAGACGGTGGCTTACGCGCCGAACTTTTCCAGCTTGCCGGCGTGGGCCAGGGCCAGCGGGATGAGTTCCTTGGCGTGGGCCGTGCCGATCTGCCCGGTCCGGCAGGCGACTTCATCGAAGGTCGGCCCGTCGCCGCCGCGGAGGTGCGGCGCCTTCATCAGCACCGGCACGGGGTGCCAACTGTGGGACTTGAGGCTCGGGGGCGTGGAGTGGTCGCCGGTGACGATCAACACGTCGTCGTCGTTCAGACCGTCCAGCAGTGCCGGCAGGGCGGCGTCCATTTCCTCGATGCGTGCGATCTTGGCCGGCAGGTCGCCGTCCTCGCCGGTCTTGTCGGTGTACTTGAAGTGCGAGAAGACGAAGGTGTACTCCCCGCCGGCGAGGACCTTGGCGGTTTCGCCGCAGATGTCCTGGGCGGTGGTGGGTTGCGAGACGACGTTCATGCCCACCAGCCGGGCTACGCCGCGATACATCGGGTAGCCCGCGACGGCGGCGGGACGAAGCTGCCAGCGCTGTTCGAAGGTCGGCCAGTCCGGGAACTTCGCAAAGCCGCGCCCGAGGATGAAGTTGGCCTGCGGCTCGTCGGAGAGAATCGCGCGGACCTGCGCTGCGAGTTGCTCGAAGATCTTCGCGGTCTTCGAATCCTGGTGGGGCGGACGGTCGGCCTTGAGCGGCGCGACGCCGGTGTGCTGCGGGTCGGTCTCGCCGACGTTGTCGTCGAGGTCCTTGCCGCGCAGGACCAGCAGAGCGCGATGTTCGGCGACGGTTTCGAGATGGACCTCCGCGCCAGCGACGGGCTTGAGGTTCTCGCGGAGTTTTTTCAGCACGCGGTGGTTTTCCTCGTCGGGAATCCGGCCTGCCCGGCGGTCGGTGACCTTGCCGTCGGCGTCCAGCGTGCAGAAGTTCAGCCGGGCCGCGACGTCGTCGGGCGTGAGCTTGAACTCGATGCCCAGCGCGCTGAGCACGCCCCGGCCGACCTGGTAGACCAGCGGGTCGTAGCCGAAGAGCCCGAGGTGCCCCGGCCCGCTGCCGGGGGTGACGGCCGTGGCGACGGGGACGCTCAGCCCCAGCGCGGAGGCCTTGGACAGGGCGTCAAAGTTCGGCGTCTTCGCCTGTTGCAGGGCCGTTCCGTTGCCGTCGTTGTCGCAGTCGCCCACGCCGTCCATCACCAGCAGGACGATTCGGCTGGGGCTCTGCTGGACGAGCGAACTGACCATGGTTCCGTAGGTGTCTTCTTTCATGGTGATTCTCCCGGAGGTTATCGGGCTGCGCAGTGTAGCGGGCGGGACACGGAAAATCCAGATTCTGTGTCGTGGGTGTGGCGTGGGGTAGCTAGGTCCGATTTTCGGGGTCAGGACAAGACCGTTTTCCGTCCCGTTGCATGCAGCCGGGGCTTCGGCATCGCAGCCGATGACGGGCGCGGCGGAACCCTCAGGCCAGGAGTTTGGCCAGGCGGTCCAGGCCCTCGTCGATCTGTTCCATGCCGGTGGCGAAGCTCAGGCGGACGCAGCGGTCTTCCCCGAAGGCCACCCCAGGCACGAGGGCGACGTTGACGGCCTTGAGGGCGGCGTCGGCGAAGCTCAGCGAGTCGGTGACCTCCACGCCTCCGAGCGTTCGCCCGTAGTGGGTGCTGACGTCCGGGAAGCAGTAAAACGCCCCGGTGGGCTGGACGCAGGGGACCTCGGGCAGGGCGCGGAGGCGGTCGGCCATGTGCTTGCCTCGACGCTCGAACTCGACCCGCATGGACTCGACGACGTCGCCCGCCTGCGGATCGGTGTAGGCCGCCAGCGCCCCGGCCTGGGCGAAGCTGACGGGGTTGGTCGTCTCCTGGCTGAGGAGTTTGGCCATCTGCTTGACGAAGGCCTCGGGCCCGGCGACCCACCCCAGCCGCCAGCCCGTCATCGAGAACGTCTTGCTCAGCCCGTTGAACGTCAGCGTCCGTTCGGGCAGGCGGTCGTCGAGCGTGGCGAACGACACGAACGGCTCGGGGCCGTAGATGAGCTTCTCGTAAATCTCGTCGCTCAGCACGATCAGGTCGGTCTGGGCGACGGCTTCGGCGAGGGCCTGGAGTTCCGCCCGGCTGTACATCACACCGGTGGGGTTCGAGGGGCTGTTCAGCACGATCGCCGTTGCGCCGTCCGCCGCGGCGAGGACTTGCTCGGGCGTGATCTTGAACTGGCTGTCCGGATCGGCGGGCAGGACGACCGGTTCTCCCCCGGCGAGTTTGACCTGCGCGGGGTAACTGACCCAGTACGGTGCGGGGATGAGCACCTTGTCGCCCGGATCGAGCATGCACTGGAAGGCGGCATACAGCGCGTGCTTGCCTCCGAAGGTCACCAGTACCTGCTCCGGCGAAGTCGGCAGGTTGTTTTCCTCGGTGAGTTTCTTCGCGATGGCGGCCTTGAGCGCCTTGCCCTGCCGGGGGGTGTACTTCGTATCCCCGGCGACGAGGGCGGCTGAGGCGGCGTCCTTGATGAACTGCGGGGTGTCGAAGTCCGGTTCGCCGGCGCCGAAGCTGACGACGTTCACGCCGTCGGCCTGCATCTGCTTGGCCTTGGCGGTGATGGCGATGGTGGCGGACGGCTGAACCTGTTCGATGCGCTGCGAGGTTTTCATGACGGCTCCTCTGGCTGGGGGTTGGCCCGTAGGGTAGCGATTTCGTCCGAATTGTCAACGGCCGCATCGGGTGGAGGTCGGTCCCGGAACGGTACCGGGGGGATGCCAGCCGCCGGGGTCATCGGATCGGCGGAGCAGGCGGAGCGGACCGTGTCAGTCGGGCGGCTTTGCTGCGCTTTACGCCGGTGAGGATCAGTGTCAGCAGCCCCAGCGTCAGCCCGAGAAGCCCGACGAGGATGGCCAGAACGATCATCGCGCCCATGCGTGCGATGGACTGGAACTCGATGCTCGGGCCGATCCGCGCGTCGATGGTCTTGTCCGCGACGTCCTCGGCGAGGGTGGTTTCGACGCTCAGCGTGCAGGGTTGAGCGACCTGGAGTTTTCGGATGCCGCTGTAGGTTTGGTTCTGGATCGTGATCGTTTCGGTCATGGTCGGGGTCGAGGTGCTCAGTTCCGCCCCGTCAACGGTCACCATGACCCCCAGCTCGTCGGGGTAATGGTCCATGTCCCGCGTGTTGAGGTAGATGGTTTTCGGTCCCGGTTCGGTCATCTCGACGGTGGTCACGCCGGGCACGTCGAGGGGGTTGGATTGCGTCGCCATGGCCAGGATTTTTCCGACGCCGGCGTTGACGACCAGGGCGATCGCCCCGCCGATGCCCGCCAACAACAGCAGGACGCCGATGACGTACCAGACGCCGCTGGGGCCTGTCGGAGGGGGCTGCTGGAACGACCCGCCGGGCTGGGCGGTCTGGATCGGCGGCTGCGCGGAGAAAGGCGGGGGGGGCTGGGTGGTCATGACGTGTCTCCTGTGCGGGCCTGTCGTCTCGGCTGGGGCCTACGCGATTTGACTATTCCTCAACGGACCGCTTGAGGTTCAGTGCCCGGTTGACCAGTTCGTCGGCGTCGGTGTTCTGCTCCCGCCGGACGTGGGAAATCGCGAATCGCCCGAATCGCCCGGCGAGTTCGTTGGCCTGCTCGAAAAGGGGCTTGAGCCCGGCGTTCTTCACGCGGTACTGCCCGTTCATCTGCCGGACCAGCAGTTCCGAATCGCTTCGGACGTCGAGTTCATCCACCCCGAGGAGTTGGGCCCGCTGGAGGGCTTCGATCAGCCCGCGGTATTCGGCGACGTTGTTGGTCGCTTCCCCGAGGAAGACCCCGGCCTGCTGGAGAACCTGCCCGTCGTCGGCGTCGCGGAGGACGAATCCGGCCGCGGCCGGGCCGGGATTGCCCCGCGATCCGCCGTCGATGTGGGCCGTGACGCGCATGACCTCGCCTCCGCAGGGGTTCAGGTGTCCTTGGGATCGAGAAAAAGGATCCGCTGGCAGTTGTCGCACTGTCGGATTTCGTCCCGGCTGCGGAGGGCGTTGGCGTGTTCGGCGTTGAGGGTCATGTAACAGCCCCCGCAGGTATAGTCGTAGGGCGGCTTCTTGCCGACGACTTCGACCTTCGCCAGCGCCTCGCCTTCGTACTGTTCGGCCAGCCGATCAAACACCGCCAGGGCTTCTGGGGTGACGGCCTGGGCGGCTTCGTTGCGCTTGGCCTGGAGGTCCTGGATCATCTTGTCGAGCTTGGCGACCTCCTCGGCGGTGGAGTCCTGGATCTCCTGCAGCCGGGCTTCCTCCTCCTCAACCACCTTCGTGACGCCCTCGGCCTGCTGCTTGAGGGCGTCGACCCCGCCGATGATCTTCAGCGCTTCTTCCTCGATCTTGGCGTTGTCGGCCTTGTGGGTGTTGATCTGGGTGAGGACGGCTGCGTATTCCTTGTTCGTCTTGGCGGAGTTCAGAGCAACACGGAGCTTCGAGACCGCCTCCTCGCTCTCGCGCAGGCGGTTTTCGTACTCGTCGGCCTGCTTACGCTGCTGGAGCGCCTGCTGCCGGAGCGATTCATGCTCCTCGCGGTGTTTGGCGATCCTCGCTTCCTGAGCCTTGACGGCGTTGCGGCGGGCGCGCATCCGCCGGCGGAGTTGGGCGAGGTCGCGTTCGATGTCCTGTAATGTCAAGAGGCCCGATAGGATTGGTCCCATCACACAATCCTTCTGCAGGGTTGAGGGCTGAACTTGTCAAGTCAATGCACGAGAACGAAACATTATGCCGAAGCGGTCGGCAAAACACAAGACCGCAGCCGGTTTTTTCTGGCCCGGCCCGGGTTCAAGCGTGTCCGGCCGAGGCGGGCCGGGCCTGAATACCGTCTTTCCAGAACCGTGAAAGCTACTTCCGCGACCGTCCGGAGGGCTTTTTTCGGGACGGCGTTTTTTTCTTCGAGGTCTTTCGCCCCGAGCGTTTTTGCGTGCCGGTCAGGTTGCCTTTGTCTGCGGCGGCGGCGTTCTGGCGGGCTTCGGCGCTGTTTTTCTTCAGCTCGCTGACGGTCTTGGTCTTCAGCCGGGCCGCGCCCTTGGACCGGTTTGTCCCGCGGTACTTCCGCGAACGCTTCGCCGCGGCCAGTCGTTTGCGGGCTGCGGGGACTTCGGGCTTGTACTGCGGAAGCCATTTCGACTGCGCGACGATCATTTCGTCGACCATCTGCCAGACTTCCTCGGGGTTGCAGACCGCGCCGGTCAGCGGGTCGTGCAGGACGGCCTGTTTGAGCAGATCGACATCGCCGGTGATGGCGGCGTAGACGCTCATCCGCTGGACGTTCACCGTCGCCGAGAGCGTCGCCGCACACGCCAGCGGCAGGTCCCCGACCTGCGGGATGTTCACGCCGTTGCGGTCGATGTAGCCGGGCACCTCGACGATGCAGTCCTCCGGCAGGTTCGTGATGCAGTGGTTGTTCACGACGTTGAAGTGCCCGCGGTAGCATCGGCCGGTCTCCAGACCCTCGATGATGTAGCTGCCGTGCTCGTGGCTGCGCTCCTCGGGGCTGATGGGCTTGTCCTCGGCCTTGAGCCAGTTGGGAAAGTCCGTCTTGAACCAGTTCCGCCCCTCGGTGCAGACGCGCAGGTACCCGCCGGTCTCGCCGTCGATCCATCGGCCCAGGTCGATCCACTGTTTGATTTCCTTCGGCCGCTTGCGGTACCAGGGCAGGTACTCGCTGAGGTGCCCGTTGGATTCGGTGGAGTAGTACCCGAATCGGCGCAGGACGTCGATGCGGACCTTCTCGGTCTTTTGGAATGTCGGGTGCTGCTCGAAGCCTTCCAGCAGCCGATCCGTCCAGTCCTCCCCGTCATAGAGGACCTGGATATACCAGGTCTGGTGGTTCAACCCCGCACAGATGATGTCGACCTCGTTGGGGGTGACGGGCTTGTAGGATTTGTCGGATTTCTTTTTGCCCTTGTTGACGAGCAGTTCGATGACCTCGGCGATCTGTCCGTGCCCGCCCTGGACGCCGTGGCAGAGCCCGAGGGTCGGCACGTCGCCGAACTCGTTGGCCGCCCAGGTGTTCATGGCGTTGGGGTTGGCGTAGTTGAGCATCAGCGCGCCGTCGGCGGAGACCTCGCGGATGTCCTTGCAGAAGTCGAGAATGCAGGGGATGTTCCGCTGGCCGTACATGATCCCGCCGACGCAGAGGGTATCGCCCACGCACTGGTCGACCCCGAACTTCAGCGGGATGTCGATGTCGTACTGGAAGGCTTCCAGCCCGCCGATGCGGGTGCAGTTGACGACGTAGTCCGCGTCGGCCAGGGCGCGCCGGCGGTCGGTGGTCGACGTGAGCTTCGCGGGCAGCTTGTTGGTCTCGAGGTCCTTTCGGCAGAGCCGCGCGACCATGTCCAGGTTGCGTTTCGCGATGTCCGTAAAGGAAAAATGCGAATCCTGGAGTTCCGGGACGGTCAGGACGTCCCGCATCAGCCGGCGGGTAAACCCGATACTCCCTGCACCGATGAATGCGATCTTGATAGGCATGTCTCATCCTTTTTTCGATAGGTTCGTTTTGCCGGGGAACCCCTCCGAATCCGGAGCGGGCAAAGAGCCGATGATAGCGGCTGGTTCGGGGCGAACAAGGAAAATCCGCCCTCTGCCAGCGCTCGGCGCGTCCAATCGTCCTTGCCGAGGGTGACCTCAGCCGGTATCCTGAACCGCCCGTTTCCCCAGGCTGAAAGCGACTGCACCATGAACATTTCACTGAACTGGCTGAGCGATTACGTCCCCGTCGACCTGCCCGCCGAGCAGCTCGGCGAGCTGTTCACGTCGATCGGGCTGAACCTCGAGGGCATCGTCGAGGCCGGCGAGGACCTGGTCTTCGACCTGGAGGTGACGTCCAATCGGCCGGACTGGCTGGGGCACCTCGGCGTGTCACGCGAGCTGGCCGCCGCGACCGGCGAGCCGTTCACCCCCCCGGACATCGCCCTGCCCGAACCCGTCGGCCGAGCCGCTGAACTCACCGCCGTCGACCTCCAGTGCCCCGACCTCTGCAGCCGATACACCGCACGCGTAATCCGCAACGTCCGGGTCGGGCCCAGCCCGGACTGGCTGGTCCGTCGGCTCGAAGCGGTCGGACTGCGCAGCATCAACAACGTCGTGGACGTGACCAACTACGTCCTGATGGAGTACAGCCAGCCGCTGCACAGCTTCGACCTCGACACCCTCGCCGAACAGCGCATCGTCGTTCGCCGGGCACGCAAGGGCGAGACGCTCATCAGCATCGACGAGACAGCCTGCGAACTGAACGAGGCCATGTGCGTCATCGCCGACGCCGAGAAGCCCGTCGCCATCGCCGGCGTGATGGGCGGGCTGAACACCGAAGTCACCGAGGCCACCACGAACGTCCTGCTGGAGTCAGCCCGGTTCGATCCGCTGACCACCCGCCGGACCAGCCGGACCCTGGGCATCCTCTCGGAGAGCAACTACCGCTTCGAACGCGGCGTGGATCCCGTCGCCGTCGACGAAGCCTCCCGCCGGGCCTGCCAGCTCATCTGCGACCTCGCCGGCGGGGACCTCGCCGAAGGCGTCGTGGACGCCTGGCCCCGGCCCTGGCAGCCGAGGACCGTCACGCTCCGCCCGCAGCGGACGGACCTGCTGCTGGGCATCGACATTCCGACCGATCGGCAGGTCGACATCCTCGACCGCCTCGGGCTGGACCCCAAGCCCGACGGGGAAGTCCTCCGCTGCACGCCCCCGCCGTTCCGCGCCGACCTGACCCGCGAGGCCGACCTGATCGAGGAAGTCGCCCGCATCCATGGGTTCGGAAAGATCCCCACGCTGGATCACGTCACCCACCGCGTCACCGCAATGGGCCGGACCGAGCGCATCCGCCGAAAGGCCGTCGAGACCCTCGTGGCGGCCGGGTACAGCGAGGCCGTCACGTTCAGCTTCGTCGATGCCGAGGAATCAGCCCTGTTCGGCTGGCCGAACCCGGTCCGCGTCGACCCCAACGTCCGGCGGACCCACAACGCCCTCCGCCCCAGCCTCGCGCCCAGCCTCCTGCGAGCGGTCAAGACCAACCAGGACGCCGGCAACGAGTCGGTCAGTCTCTTCGAGCTGGCGGCCGTCTTCCCGCCCGACCCGGCCGGGGGCGACCTGCCCGACGAATTTCTCCAGATCGGCCTGGCCGGCACCGCAGGCCTGCGCGACGTCCGCGGAGCCGTCGAAGCCCTCGCCGAACGACTCCTGCCCGAACCCGCCGTCGACGTCCGACGGACCGACGGCCCCCTCCACGTCCTGCAACTGGCCGGACGCGACGCCGGGCACATCGGAACGGTCGGGCCCGGACCGGCCGAGGGCATCTGGAAACATTTCGGCCTGGAGAAACCCCTCGCCGTGGCGACACTGGACTTCCGCCTCCTGCTCGAGGGCGCAACGCTCATCCGAACCGCCAACACGCTGCCGAAGTTCCCGCCCATCCGGCGGGACCTGTCGCTGATCGTCGACGAGACGTTGACCTGGAGCGACCTGCAGGCAGCCCTGCGTGAGGTCGACCAGCCCCTGCGCGTCGGCGAGGAGTACGTCACGACCTACCGCGGCAAGCCGATCCCGAAGGGTAAAAAGTCCGTCACCGTCGCCCTGGAATACCGCAGCGACACCGGCACACTGACCCACGAGGAAGTCGACCCGCAGGTCAACGGACTCGTCGCCCACCTCGCCCAAACCCTCCAGGCTGAGCTTCGCCAGGCCTGAATCGGCAGGGCCTTC
>CAYMAP010000113.1:0-8812 GCA_964388425.1 uncultured Planctomycetaceae bacterium | reverse complement strand
TCCCCAAAACGGTCCTCCCAGCGTGTTCTTGGCAGTTCTGAGGGAGGCGTCTAGAATGTGACATTCGACATTTGCAATATGATCCCGCTCCCCCAACGGAGCGGTTTGCCCGGCGGGCCGAACTGTCCGCCAAGGAGCGACAACGTGAGCAAGACAGCTTTCCTGTTCCCCGGCCAGGGCGCGCAGTTCGTGGGCATGGGCAAGGACCTCTACGAGTCCTTCACCGCCGCGAAGGCCGTCTTCGACCGCGCCGAGGAAATCACCTCCCTGCCGATCCGGAAGCTCTGCTTCGAGGGCCCAGAGGAGGACCTCGCCCGTACCGACCACGCCCAGCCTTGCATGTTCACGCACTCCACGGCCGTGCTGGCGTGCATGGCGAGCCTGCCGGGGCCATCGAAGGTCGACTCCCTCAAGCCCGCCGCGATGGCCGGGCTGAGCCTCGGGGAGTACACCGCGCTGTTCGCAGCGGGGATGCTGAGCTTCCGATCGGCCCTGGAGCTGGTGACCCGCCGCGGCGCTGCCATGCAGTCCGCCGCCGAGGCCCACCCATCGAGCATGGTCGCCGTCATGGGCATTGACGAAACCCAGGCACGCGACCTCTGCGCCGCCGTCGCCGACGGGCAGGTCCTCACGCCGGCGAATTTCAACTGTCCCGGGCAGGTCGTGCTGTCGGGGGAAACCGACGCCTGCCAACGAGCCGCCGAACGGGCCGAGGAATTCGGCGCCCGCGGAGCGACGGTTCTGAACGTCGCGGGCGCCTTCCACAGCGAGCTGATGGCCCCGGCCGCCAAACGGCTCCAGGCCGCCCTCGACGCCATGCAGTTCGATTCCCCGTCCGCCCCGCCCACGCCGGACGCCCAGGCGCCGGCCCAGCCGAGCGTCGCCCAGGCGTTCGCCTCCCCGGAAACGGTCGTCCTCGCCAACGTCGACGCCAAACCCTACGACGATCCCACCGGCGTCAAGCAGCGACTGCTGGGGCAACTGATCGGCGCGGTCCGCTGGCAACAGTGCTGCGAAGCCCTCCTGGCCGACGGTGTCGAGCAGTTCTACGAGATCGGACCTGGAAAAGTCCTCACCGGCCTGATGCGACGCGTCGACCGAAAAGCGAACGTCACGCCGGTGGGAACCAAAGAAGACATTCAACAGATGAAACAAGAGGCTGGATGATAGAGGTTGGATGCTGGAAACGGGTTGCTGACAGGAGCAGACCTTGCTGTTCGCGAGCCTGTTTGTTATGTCCCCAGCATCCGGAACCCCGCCTCTGACATCATGCATCCTGCTTCCCTGAAAGGACCCCATCATGGCTAAAAACAAATCGGTACCGGACAACGAAAAAGTCGCCGTCGTCACCGGCGGGGCGCGGGGCATCGGCCTGGAAATCTGCCGGGAACTGCTCGGCATGGGCATGACGGTCCTCGCCGTCGATATCCAGGAAGAGACCCTCAAACAGGCTGAGTCCGACATCAGCAGCGAGACGTTCCGCACCGCCGTCCTGGACGTGACGGACTCGGCGGGATTCGAGAAACGTATCGGCGAGGTCGTCGACACCCACGGCGGGCTGCACGTGATGGTCAACAACGCCGGCATCACCCGCGACCAGATCGTGGTCATGATGGACGACGTTGACTGGAACCTCGTGCTGAAGGTCAACCTCACCAGCGCGTTTGTCGGCACGCGCGAGGCCGCCAAGGTCATGATGCGCCAGCGCTGCGGGAGCATCGTGAACATGTCGAGCTTCAGCGGCCTGGAGGGCAACCGAGGCCAGGCCAACTACGCCGCCAGCAAGGCCGGCATGATCGGCATGAGCAAGTCCGCCGCCAAGGAACTGGCCAAGCGCAACGTCCGCGTCAACTGCGTCTGCCCGGGCTTCATCCAGACCGACATGACCGACGCCCTGCCCGCCGAAGCCAAGGGCATGGCCCTGGAGCAGATTCCCATGCAGCGGATGGGTCAGCCCGCCGACATCGCCCGGGCGGTGGCGTTCCTGGCCTCGGAAACCAGCAGCTACATCACCGGCCAGACGCTCAGCGTCGACGGCGGGATGCACATGTAGGGCGAATGGCGAACTGGAAACACACATAGGCTTCCGCTTCGGTGGTGGAACATGTTTCGGGCATGGAAACTACAAGGTGCTTTCTCAATACGACATCCGAGATCCACAATTCGTAATTTGTCGGTCATGATTTTCCCGTTCCAGCCGGGAAACGGCATAAAATCGCTTGACGCGCGGGGCCCGTGTTCCGTAGATAGGCTACAACAAATCGCCCCCGAGCGAAAAAGGTCATTGCATGCCTCGCACTGCGGGGCTATAGTACCCGCCCGCATCAAAACAACAGAAATGTCCGAGCGGCAGGCCGTACAGGGCGAGCCGATCGGCAACGTTTGCACGCGGGCTCGTGGCCTGCGTGGCTCGCGCGTTGCCGCTTGAACACCAGACGCACCGCAGGCGAATTGCAGTCGCCTCGGCAGCAGGGAGGTCAGGCAAGTGCCCGACGAAATTGAAGAAAAGGTCATTGAAATCGTGTCCGACCAGATGGGCGTCGACAAGAGCGAGATCACCCGTGAAACCTCGTTCGTCAACGACCTGAACGCCGACAGCCTGGATACCGTCGAACTCGTCATGGAATTCGAGGATGAATTCGAACTGAGCATTCCCGACGAGGAAGCCGAGAAAATCCAGACCGTCGGACAGGCCATCGACTACATCAAGGAACACGCCAACAAAGCCTGACTCTCACGACCGGTACGTTTCCCGCAGGGTACCGTCTGAGAGTACGGAAGGATTATGGCCTCTCCACGTGTAGTCATCACCGGCATGGGCACGGTCAATCCACTGGCCCACAACGTGCCCGACTTCTGGGCCGCCCTCATGGACGGCCGAAGCGGCATTGCGCGCATCGCACGGTTCGATCCCGCCGAATTCACCAGCCGGATCGGCGGGGAGGTCAAGGACTGGGAAGTCCCCGAAGACGTCGTCGATCGGCGCGAGGCCCGGCGAATGGATCCGGTCACCCAGTACGCCGTCGTCTCCGCCGTCCAGGCGGTTCGACAGAGCGGACTGGACTTCGAGCAGGTCGACCGCTCACGCTGCGGCGTGATCGTCGGCAGCGGCATCGGGGGACTCTTCGAGCTGGAAACCCAGCACGAACGCATGATGGACGGCGGGCCTCGCAAGGTCAGCCCCTTCACCGTCCCCAAGCTGATGGCCAACGCTTCCGGCGGGCATATCGCGATCTACTACGGGCTGACCGGGCCGAACTTCGCCATCGCCACTGCCTGCGCCTCGGCCTCGCACTCCATCGGTGAGGCCTACCGCATGCTCCAGCGGGGTCGCTGCGACGTCGCCGTCACCGGCGGCACCGAAGCAGCCCTGACCCGCATCGGACTGGCGAGCTTCTGCGCCCTCAAGGGCCTGTCCACACGCAACGACGATCCCGAACACGCCTCCCGTCCCTGGGACGAAGGCCGGGACGGATTCCTCCTGGCCGAGGGAGCCGGCGTGGTCGTGCTGGAGACCCTCGAACACGCCAAGGCGCGCGGCGCGACGATTCTCGCCGAGATGGTCGGGTACGGCTCGACCTGCGACGCTCACCACATCACCGCCCCGGATCCGGAAGGCATCGGCGCCTCTCAGGCCATGCGAGAAGCCCTCGCCGACGCCGATCTGCAGCCCGCACAGATCGACTACGTCAACGCCCACGGAACCAGCACCGAACTCGGCGACCTCGCCGAAACCAACGCCATCAAAAAAGTCTTCGGCGACTATGCACGCAATGGCCTGCTGGTCTCTTCCACCAAGTCCCAGACCGGCCACCTCCTGGGTGCCTCCGGGGGCGTGGAACTCATCGCCTGCGTCGAGGCCATCAACAAGGGCGTCCTCCCGGCCACGCGAAACCTCCAAAGGCCCTCCGAGGGCTGCGACCTCGACTACGTCCCCAACCAGCCGAGGGAACGCCAGATCGACACCGCCCTGTCCAACAGCTTCGGGTTCGGCGGACACAACGGCTGCCTCCTTGTCAGTCGTTTCGCCGGGTGATCCCGCGACGAATCGTTCCCCCGCCTTTGCCCTTGCCCGCCCGTCGGGAAACCGTACGATACGCTCATGCCGCCCCTGGTCCATCTTATCGACGCCGACGTCCCCGCCGAGGCGCTGGAGCAACTCTCGGCCCTTCGCCGACCCGCCCAGCCGATCGTCAGCATCGGACCCGCGCCCACCCTGCGTGTAGCTCAGTCGCCCCCGGCTGAGAAATCGCAGAAGTGCGACGCACCTGCCCGCGGGGTCCCGCGAAAGGGCGACATCCACTGCCTGCACCGCCCACTGGGTTTGGCACCTCTGGCCAGAGCCCGTCTGCGTCGACTGCTCCCCCGGGGCACGGTTGTGCACGCCTGGTCAGTCGATCTGCTGCCCCTGGCCGCCAGCGCTGCCGGGGACGTCGGCGGTAGGGCGATTCTTTCCCTCTCCCACCTGCCCGCCCGCTCGGAGACCGGCAAGCTGCCCTGGATCATCGGTCAATATCGCTGCCTGGCGACCGTGCCGACCCGCAAGGATCGGGAACAACTGCTTGCCGCCGGTGCCGACCCCGCGCGCGTCGCCGTCCTGCCTCCCGCCGGCAGCGTCGGCGATGCCCGCGACCGACGCGACGTCACCCGCACCCAACTCAGTTTGACAGACGACGACCTCGCCGTCGTCGTCCCGCAGCAGATGCTCCGCGGCGCGGGCCATCACTGGGCGTCCTGGGTCCACGCCATCGTCCGCCATGTCCGCCGGGACGTCCGCCTGGTCTTCGCCGGCGCCGGACCCCACGAACGTGCCGTCCGCGATTTCGCCGAGACCACCGGTTTCGGCGGAGAGGTCCGCTACCCCGCCGGGCAACTGCCACTCGCCGATGTCCTCGCCGCCTGCGACATCGCCGCTTTTCTCTGCGGTCGCGACCTGGGTCTCAACCGCCTCCTCGCCGCTCTGGACGCCGCAGTGCCCGTCCTGGCCTCCCGCACACCGGACCAGGCCGACCTGCTCGACCACGAACACACCGCCCTGCTCGTGAATCCGGGCGATCCCCGGGCCGCCTCGGCCGGGCTGATGCGACTCGCCGAGGACCCCGACCTCCGCCAACGGCTCGCCCGCGCCGGCCGGAATCTCGCCCGAGAGTTCACCCCCGCCCGCGCCCGGCAGCGCATGGACGAACTGCTCGCCATCGGGCCGATCTGACCTCTCCGCCGGCCCGCGCTGCATGACCCGCGACTTTACGGTATACTGCGGCCTTTCGCCCTCCTCAGGGCCAGGACACGACGCCTCTTGAGTGCAACTTCCGACAATGTGCGACAGAATTCGTGCGGCAAGGTTGTCTTTGCCGACGCCGACGCCCGCGCCCTGCTGGCCGGGCGGGAAGCCGAACTCTGCCGACCCGATCCTGGAACCTGGGCGCGCGTCAAACGCAACGACAGCCGATCCGTCTACCGCGGACGAATCGACGGGCAGGACGTCTTCCTGAAACATTTTCACGGTCGGACCTGGCTGCATCGGCTGCGGCGCCTGCTGGGCCGATCCGACGCTCTCCGCGAACTCCAATTCAGCCAATACCTCAGCGACCACGGGGTGCGGACGGTTCGGGCCCTGGCGGCGTCGGCGGGGGGGGGCGTCGACTGGCTGCTGACGCGGGCGGTGACGCCGGCGGTTTCGGCCGACGCCTGGCATCAATCGCGACTGGCCGAAGGAATCGTCGGCCGACGCCGCATCCAGCAGCTCACCGTCGCACTGGCCGACCTCATCGGACGCATGCACCGCGCCGGCGTGGTCCACTGGGACCTCCACGGCGGGAACATCCTTGTCCCCGAGGGCCGCGACGGCCTCCCGCCCGTTCTCATGGACCTCCACCGCATGCATCGCAGGTGTTGTCTTTCCCGCCGACTGGTGGCCGCCAACCTTGCCCAGCTCTACCACGACCGCTGCCAGTTCACCACCCGGACCGAACGCCTGCGCTTCCTCAAGCACTACCTCCGCGCCAGCGGGGCCAGCGGTTCGTTGAGGGGGTGGGTTTTGCGGATTGACGGTTTCGCACGACGCCACACCCGCAAACAATACCGCCAGCGAGATCGGCGCATCACCGGGCGGAACCGCTACTTCTGGCCACTGCATCGCCCCGGGGGCTGGCGGGGACACGTCGTGCTGGATTCCAAACGAAAACTCGCCGGCTCCCGCGCCGCCGACCTGACCTTCACCCGTGAGTTCTGGAAAGAATTCCTCCAGAATCCCGATGCCCTCCTGAACGCTCCTGAGCAACAGGCTGTCAAGGACAGCCGATCCACACGCATCGTCCGCAGGTCCCTGACCTTTGCCGGCCGGGAGATCGACCTGTTCATCAAGCGCGCCACCCCCCGCCGATGGTGGAAACGCCTGCTGAGTCCCTTCCGCAAGTCCCGCGCGATCCGCGCGTTCAAGCTCGGGCATCAACTGCTGGCCCGGCGGATCGCGACCGCCTTGCCCTTGGTCGCTCTCGAACGCCGCCGCGGCCCCTTCCTCGCCGACAGCATCCTCATCACCGAAGCCGTCGACGCACCCCATCTCTACGACTTCATGGACACCTGGCTGAGCAACCCCCCCAAGGGCGATCTGCCCATCTCCGTTCCCCAGCAGCGACAACTCGCCCAGGAAGTCCTCTGGCAGCTCGGGCGGATGCTCCAGCAGCTCCACGACAACGACTTCGCCCACCGCGACCTCAAGGCCACCAACATCCGCGTCCGCTGGCATCGGGGCATCCGGCCGGAAATTGTCCTCGTCGACCTCGACGGCCTGACGCGCGTCCGGCTGATGACCACGCAGCGGAAGTTCCGCGGGCTGATGAGGCTGAACGTCTCGCTGCTGCAATGCCCCGTCGTCAACCACGCCGGCCGATTGCGCATGTTGCTGGGCTACCTTCGCAGGCCCGGAAGCGGGCGCATCCATTTCAAACCCTACTGGCGGGTCCTGGAAGCCTGGTCCGCCCGAAAACTCGCCCGGCAGATCCGCTCCCGAAGACGCCGCCAGTGGGCCGTCCGGAGGCCCATGTGACCGCCCCGCACCTCCAGCCCCTGGCCGATCCGCCGGACCCGCCCCGGCGCGTGCTGATCGTCAAGCCCTCGAGCCTCGGCGACGTCGTCACCGCCCTGCCCGTTCTTCGCGCCCTCCGGCGGACGCATCCCGACGCGCACCTGGCCTGGCTGCTCTCGACGGCCTGCGGGGACCTGCTCGACGACGAAACCGACCTCGACGACATCGTACCCTTCGACCGCAAACGCCTCGGCAAGGCCGGGTGGTATCTGCCCGCCACCATCGACCTGCTCGGCTTCCGCCGACGCCTCCGCCGGGGCAGCTACGACTGGACGATCGACCTGCAGGGACTCTTCCGTTCCGGCCTCTTCACCGCCTGGACCCGTGCTTCGGTCCGTGCCGGTTTTGCCGACGCCCGCGAGGGCGCGGCCCGATTGTACAACCGTCGCATCCAGCCCCTGCCCGAGCACACCGTCGACCGCAACATCGAACTGGCCCGCTCGCTGGGCCTGGACGCACGTCCGGGGGACATGACCCTCCCCGTCGGCGACGACGCCCGCGCCGCCGTTCGCCGATTCCTGGCCGACCGTGACCTCCAGCCGGGTCGATTCCTGGTCGCCGTCCCGCCCACCCGCTGGGCGACGAAACGCTACCCTGTCCGCCATTGGCGACGCGTCGTGGCCGACCTCGCCGACGACCTGCCCGTCGTGCTGGCCGGCTCGCCGGCGCCCGAAGAGCGCGCCCTCTGCGCCGCCGTCGCCGAGGGTCAGCCTCCCGGCGTGGTCGACCTGGCCGGGCAAACCAGCATCGCACAGTTCGTCGCACTCCTCGCCGACTCCGCCGGCGTCCTCTGCTGCGACTCCGCGGCCAAGTTCATCACGCCCGCCGTCGGCAAAGACTGCGTCGTCCTGCTGGGCCCGACCCGCATCGAGCGGACCGGTCCGTACCTCCGAGGCCGGGCACTCGCCGCCGACGTGTCCTGCCGGGGCTGTCTGAAAAAACGCTGCCCACACATCACCTGCATGCAGTCCATCGCACCGGCTGACGTAACCAAAGCCGTACGCGTCATGCTATCATCCGCGCAGGACTGACCCGCCATGCCCCTCCTGCGAACAGCCCGTTATTTGCTCGCCCGCCTGGAGACGTTCTTCGTCTACCGCGTGCTGAACCTCAACGACACGCCGCACCGCATCGCTCTGGGCGTGGCGATCGGCGTTTTCTGGTGCTGGACGCCGACCTATGGCATCCAGATGATCCTGACGGTCCTAACGGCCTGGCTGCTGCGGGCGAACAAACTCGTCGGCGTGCCCTTCGTCTGGATCTCCAACCCCGTAACGATCATCCCCGTCTACGGGCCCAACCTCCTGCTGGGCCAGTGGATCCTCGACAAACCCGTCGGCAACTTCAACGCCCTCTACAACGCCATGCGAGCCGACGGAACGCTCAGCGCAAAAATCTGGAACATCTGGCACGAAATCCTCCCCATCTTCTGGGAACTGTGGGTCGGCAGCATCATCATCGCCACACTCCTGGGCGTCCTGAGCTACTTCGCCGTCTTCCGCATGGTCGTCGTCTACCGCGCCCGCCGACAGCACCGCATGATCGAACACCAGAGCAACGACGACAGAAAAGAGGGCAAAGACAAGAAAAAAAGGCAATAGGCAATAGGGAAATGCCGTCGCAGACACGCGGAAACCTCAGCCCCCAAAACACGTTTTATCCTCTGTGGCGCTGTGAGCCGGGGAAATGACTCGACCTCGAATGACACATGTCGTCCCTTCCTAT
>CAYMAP010000112.1:0-8822 GCA_964388425.1 uncultured Planctomycetaceae bacterium | reverse complement strand
GGGGGCGTCACTCGATTGTTTTCGTTGACGAATCGCTCTGATGTTTCGTACACGAGAGCTTTTGAGGGGTGCGTCAAGATAATTCACAGCCAAGGGCGGCTGTGCCACACACAATGGACTTTTCAGCAATGCCAGGTGCGACAAGGGGTTGAATGATGCGACGATTCCGGATGGTCATGATACTGGCGTTGCTGCTGGGTCTGCCAGCCTGCGACGAAGAGGGCAAGAAGATCGAGCCGGCCGACAGCGAGCTTTGCCCGCCAGCGCAGCCGGAAGTGGTGCTGGTCAGCATGGGCGGCTGGGTGCAGACCGCCGGGACCATGCAGCACATCGAGCGGGAGATGATCCGGCAGATCAAGATCTCCGTGCCGGGCGCGAAGGTGAGCGTCAAGCGGCGCATCGCCGGCCTGCTGCCGGTGGGCGATTCCGAACTGTTCCTCGGCCTGGAGTACGCGGCCTGGAAGGCCAGGAAGAAGACCCCCGAGGGGCGCAACGACCTCTTCATCGCCGTCGGGCACAGCAGCGGAGCGACGGCCATCTACGGACTGACCGAAAACGACACGTTCGAGGACGGACGGTGCGCTCCGGCGTTCCTGGGCCTGGTCGACATGGTCCTGCCGATCGGCCCGCACGACCTGAGCGGCAAGGTGCCCGCCAAGGGTTCCCGGAAGACCGATATCGTGCATTACCACCTGCCCGATACCCCCCGAATACGGGGGATCGAAAACATCGCCGTTCCGGGTGACCACTTTTCCATAGTCAACTCCGGGATGGTCCTGCACGGCCTGGCCAACGGAGCCGCCAATGCCTGCCAAAGGTTCTACAACCCCCAGTCCGACAGATAGCCCGTAGGTTCGCGGGACCGTATGTTTCGCTGCTCCTTTCGTGACGGCCGAGAGGCGGGAAGGCGACCGCCTGTTGAGAATCAATCTAAATTCCCCCCTCCGCTTGAGTGCCCTGCCGGCGGGAACGTATGATGGGCATCACCGGGGTTCCTTCCCGCAACCGTCCCGGTTCCATGTACCCACCTTCAGAGCAGAAAGGGATTCACCATGCACCCGATGACTGTCATGAACCTCCAGAGCGCCTTCGGCGGCGAGTCGATGGCCCACATGCGTTACCTTGCCTGGGCGGAACTGGCTGAGAAGGAAAACTTCCCGAACGTCAGCCGACTCTTCAAAGCCGTCTCCCGGGCCGAGCAAGCCCATGCGACCGGTCACTTCAAGGCCATGCAGGACGAGGGCGGCCCCGCCGCGGTCACCGCCGGGGGCGGGTTCGGCTACACCAACACCTCCGACGCCCTGGCCGGTGCCATCGAGGGCGAGACCTTCGAGATCAACGAAATGTACCCGGCGTACCTGGAAGTGGCGAAGATGCAGGGCGAGAAGGCCGCCGTTCGCTCCATAGAATTTGCCGAAGCGGCTGAAAAAATCCACGCCGCCATGTACACCGAAGCCAAGGAAGCCGTCGACCACGGCAACGACTACGAAGTGGGCACGATCCAAATCTGCCCCGTCTGCGGACACACCATGGTCGGCGACCACGCCCCCGATCAATGTCCCGTCTGCAGCGCCAAGGGCGAACTGTACATCGCCTTCGCCGCCTGAGAATTTGCATGAAAACGTGGCATGGCCGTCTCGGCCATGCGTTTGACGGGCATCCTGCCCGCCCAGCGGGCCGGCGGCGCAGGGCCGGGATGGCCCTGCAACTGCCCGGCAAGAAGCCGGTGCCACGAAAAAGAACGGTTTTCATACAGGCTCTCAGGGAGTTCCCGTGCCCACGGCACTGCAACAAATCGCCCGGTCCTTACCGCCTGAGACGGCCCTGCCCGGGTTCGGGGCCTGTCTCGAGGCACTCTATCGTCGGTACACGACGCCGGACCACGCCGCGAACGACCCTGTGCGGTTCCTCTCCAGCTACCCGGACCCGGCCGAGAGGGAAATCGTCGGGCTGATCGCAGCGGTGCTGGCCTACGGGCGGGTCGCGCAGATTCTGCGGAGCGTCGGCTGGGTCCTGGACCGCCTCGGGCCAAACCCCGCGAAACTCCTTTGCGAAACGTCGGACCGCGACCTGCTTGGGCTTCTCGAGGGGTTCGCCCACCGCTTCCAGAAGGCCGAACACCTCGCCGCCCTGCTGGGCGGGATCGGCCGGGTTCAGCGTCGGTACGGGTCGCTGGAGGCCTGCTTCGCAGGCGGGCTGCACCCCCGCCAGCGGACCGGGCTGTTCGGGCTGGCGGCACTGCGGCAGGCGATCGACCCGGCCGGGCGGTGCGGACACCTTCTGCCGAACCCCGCCAGCGGCAGCGCATGCAAACGCCTGCACCTGTTCCTGCGCTGGATGGTCCGCCGCGACGCCGTCGATCCCGGCGGGTGGACGTGTCTCGGGCCGGACCGGCTCCTGCTGCCGATGGACGTACACCTCCACCGCTGGTGCCGCCGCCTGGGGGCCACGGACCGGGCGGCCGCCGACCTCCCCGCCGCACTCCAGGCGACCGGCGCCTTCGCCGCCCTCTGCCCCGACGACCCCGTCCGATACGACTTCGCCCTCGCCCACGCCGGGATGGCCGACCCCGCCACAAGGCCCTGAGAAACCGCGTGGGTGCAAGCTACACTCTGGAGGGTGGGTGCTTGTGTTCTGCGAAGCCTTGGCGAAGCAGGATGCACCCACGCTGAATTCTCAGCCGGGGCGGTTCGACTCGCTCACCGCTGAACGGCTGAGCTACACGGTTCCCCTTCCCGACATCCGGTCTGGAGCGAAGCGAAAGATCGTGGCTGTCCATGGAACGCATCGCTGCTCTTAGCCGTCTATAATACGGAAAGCAATGTGGGAAACCGTTACCCAATTTCTGCGCGATTTCTGGAGCGTGCTGGCCGAGATGTCGCCTTATCTCCTCCTGGGCTTCGCGGCCGCGGGCGTGCTGAACGTCCTGATCAGCCGGCGGCTGGTGGAACGACACCTCGGCGGGGAGGGGTTCCTGGCATCGCTCAAGGCCGCCGCCTTCGGCGTGCCCATGCCGCTGTGCTCCTGCGGGGTGATCCCGGTTTCGGCTGAACTTCGCCGAAGCGGCAGCGGGAAAGGCCCCACGCTGTCGTTCCTCATCGCTACGCCGCAGACCGGCGTGGACAGCATTCTCGTCACCTGGAGCCTGATGGGCGGATTCTTCGCTGTCGTCCGCCCGGTGGTCTCGCTCCTGACGGGACTGATCGGCGGGAGTGTGACCAGCCTGCTGACCCGGCGGAACCGCCCTGCGCAGGATGCCTGTTGCGGCAGCGGACAGGGCCACGCCGAAGACCACGTCCACAATGGGGCCTGCCCCGCCGACAACGACTCCAACGACACCTGCTGCAGTGGCGAAGCACCTCACGAACACGACCACGCCCCTGACGTCGGAGCCCCTCCGCAGCCTAGCAGGCTGCTCCAAGCGGTGCATCACGGTTTTGTCGAGCTGCCGCAGGACATCGGCAAGGCCCTGCTAATCGGCGTGCTGCTCTCGGCGGCGATTACGACGTTCACCCCGGACGACTTCTTCCAGACCGTTCTCGGCGGGGGGATTGTGGCGATGTTGGCCATGGCCGCCCTTGGCGTGCCGATGTACGTCTGCGCGACGGCCTCGGTCCCCGTCGCCGCCGCCCTGATCGCACGCGGGGCCTCGCCTGGAGCCGCCCTGGTCTTCCTGATGACCGGACCGGCCACCAACGCCGCCACCGTGGCCACGCTCTGGAAGGTCATGGGCAAATGGACCGCGGGAATCTACCTCGTGACGATCTTCGGCTGTGCGATCCTCGCCGGCCTGGGCGTCGACGCCCTGGTCACCCATACCGCCCTGACCTCTCAAGTCGAGGCCATGGCGATGCAGCCTGCCGTCTGGCAGCACGTCGCGGCCGGGTTGATGTTGGCCATTTTGGGCTGGTCGCTGATCTCGCCCCGGCTGAAGTCCTCCAAGATCGATCCGCATCAAACCAATGATGAATCAACAATTGTACTGGCGATTCGCGGCATGACCTGTCATCATTGCGTGTCGGCCATCGAGCGGGCTCTTCGCAGTCTTCCTTACGTCCGCAACGCGACGGTCGACCTCGACGAAGGACGGGCCGTCGTACGAGGCGAATCGCTGGAACGAAAGTCTCTCGTCAAAGCCGTCACATCCCTGGGTTATTCCGTCCCGGAGGCTTCCTCCGGGTCCGCAGGCTAATCGGAGTTTCGCACCATGTCAGCACGAATGTTCATCGGGGTGGGGATCGGGCTTGCCTTCGGGGCGGCCTTCGGACACTTCATGAAGGCCCGCGGGGGAACCTGCCCGCTGACCTGCAACCCCCTCGGGGCGGCCTTGCTGGGAGGTCTGATCGGCCTGCTGATTGCCTCCGCCCTGGGCAGAGCCGGCGGCCAGGAGGCCTTCCAGTCCATCGATCATTTTCAGGAACTCAAGACCAACGACCAGCTCAACCATCTGCTGGGCTGGTCGGAGAAGGTCGTCCTGGTCGACTTCTACCGCCCCGACTGCCCCCCCTGCCGGCGACTCGCGCCCGTGCTGGGAAAACTCTCCGGCGAATATGAAGACCGGGTGGAATTCGCCAAAGTCAACGTCTACGATTCCCCAGAGTTGCCTCGACGCTTCGAGATCCGCGGCGTCCCGACCGTCATCCTTTTCAGCCGGGGCGAGGAGGTCGGCAGTTGGGCGGGGCATCTCGACGAGCAGGCAGTCCGGCAGAAAATCGAATCCGCACTGAACAAACATGTACCCGCCATCAAGTCCCCCGAGGACGGCGAGGAAGAGGAAACCATGAGCAAAGAATACGACGTGACCTTCAAAGGCAAGCCCCTGACACTAATCGGAGACGTTCCGGGTGTCGACGACGACGCCCCCGACGCGACACTCGTCGACAACGACCTCTCGGAATTCAAACTATCGAGCCTGAAGGGCAAGGTAGTAATCCTCGCGACGGCACCGTCGCTGGACACACCCGTCTGCAGCACGCAGACGAAAAAGTTCAACGACGCCCTCGCCCAGTTCGGCGAGAGCGTCGTGGTCGTGACCGTCACCATGGACCTGCCCTTCGCCCAGAAGCGATGGTGCGGAGCCGAAGGCGCCGACAACGTGATCACCCTCAGCGACCACCGATCGGCCCAGTTCGGCAAAGCCTACGGCGTGCTGATAGACGAACTGCGTCTCCTCGCCCGGGCCGTCTTCGTCGTCAACGCCGAGGGCGACGTCAAGTACGTCGAGGTCGTCCCCGAGATGACCAACGAGCCCAACTACGAAGCCGCCCTCCAGGCCGTCAAACAGGTCACCTCCTGACGATGACCGTCCGACGGCGCGGAGGTCTACAGGTGCGGAGTCTGCGGGATCGTGGCTGAAATCCGCCGACAGAGAGCCTACAATGAGTTGACCTCGACCGAGGTAACGGCGCGGCAAGCGACCCTGGGGACACCAACGAAAGGACTCCACCATGTTAAGCGAACGCATCCAGAACGAATTCAACGACCAGATCAACGCCGAGATGTTCTCGGCCTATCTCTACCTCCAGATGGCCGCCTGGTTCGAGACCCAGAACCTCGACGGGATGGCCAACTGGATGAAAGTCCAGGCCCAGGAAGAAATGGCCCACGCGATGAAGTTCTACGCCCACATCAACCAGCGAGGCGGGACCGTCACCCTCCGGCAGATCGACGAACCTCCGCACGCCTGGGACAGTCCGCTGGCCGCCTTTGAGGCCGTCCTCGGGCACGAGCAGTACATCACCGGGCGGATCAACAAACTCCTCCAGGTCAGCAACGAGGAAAACGACTACGCCAGCAAGACCATGCTCCAGTGGTTCGTCGACGAGCAGGTCGAGGAAGAGGAAAACGCCACACGCAACGTCGAGAAGACCCGGATGATCCAGGACCACCCCGGCGGGCTGTACATGCTGGACAAGGAACTGGTCGGTCGAACCTTCAACCCGCCCGCGGAGGGAGAAGAGTAAGCAGGCCGGGTGGCATGGTCATCGCGGCTCAGTCTCCCAAGCCCGCCGAAGCTTCAGCAACGCAGGGCCAAGGAGCAAGCGCGACCATGTGTAGTCCCGACCGATTCGCAAAACGCAATGCAAGGAGACCCCCGTGACAGGACCGTTCAGCGCCGTACAGGTTGCCAATGACGTCTATTGGGTCGGAGCCGTCGACTGGTCCGTCCGCGACTTTCACGGCTACGAGACCAACCGCGGCACGAGCTACAACGCCTACCTGCTGACCGCCGACCGGATCACGCTGGTCGATACCGTCAAGCACGGCTTCGCCGAGGAAATGCTCGCCCGCATCGCCTCCGTCGTCAATCCGACGAAGATCGACGTCATGATCTCCAACCACGCCGAGCCGGACCACTCCGGAGAACTCGTCGAGACGATGCGGCACATCCAGCCCGACGTGGTCTACACCTCGACCAACGGGCAGAAGGCCCTGCAGATGCACTACGGCATCGGCGAGCAGGTCACCGCCGTCGAGGACGGCCAGTCCGTCGACCTCGGCGGCCTCACCGCCGCCTTCGCCGAAACCCGCATGTGCCACTGGCCCGACAGCATGGTTACCTGGGTTCCCGAGCGCGATCTCCTCATCAGCCAGGACGCCTTCGGCATGCACCTGGCCAGCCACGAACGCTTCGCCGACCAGCTCGACCCCGGCGTGCTGCACTTCGAGGCCGCCCAGTACTACGCCAACATCCTCCTGCCCCTGTCGAACTTCGTGGCCAGGAATCTCGAAAAGGTCCAGGCTGCCGGCTGGGACATCCAGATCATCGCGCCCGACCACGGACCAATCTGGCGGAAGGACCCGGGCAAAATCGTCGGCTGGTACGCCGAGTGGGCACGGCAGAAACGCACCGACAAGGTCATCGTCCTGTACGACACGATGTGGAAGAGCACCGAAAAAATGGCCCGCGCCGTCGGCGAGGGCGTCGGAGACCATGGCGGGAGGCCCACGCTGATGAGCACACAGGTCACCCACCGCACCCACATCGCCACACGTCTCCTCGAAGCCGGCGCACTGATCGTCGGTGCCCCCACCCTCAACAACGAAATGTTCCCCCGCATCGCTGACGCCCTGACCTACGTCAAGGGACTCAAGCCCCTCGGGCTGATCGGGGCGGCCTTCGGGAGCTTCGGCTGGAGCGGCGAGTCGATCAAAAAACTCGACGCTTTCCTCCGCGACATGAACGTCGAGATCGTCGCCGATCCCGTCACCAGCAAGTATGTCCCCACCGAGGACGTCCTCCAGCAGTGCTACGAACTCGGCAAAACGGTCGCGGAAAAACTACCCGGCTAAGCAGCTTGCCGTATTGTTTGAATCGTGTTCCGGAACCCCGAAATCCGAATCTCGAAATTTGAAATTTGAAATTGTACGTCGACTCATCAAACATTACCGGCCGCAGCGTAGGTGTGTGGTTGCCTGCTCCTGCGGGCATGGCTGTGGCACTCATCGCATCCCCGCCTCGGCCCGACGACGCAGCTCCGCCAGCCGTTGCTTCTGGACACTGCCGAAGACTACCACGCTCTGCGGATTGAACGCTCGCAGCCGCTGGTCCATCCGCTCAGCCTCGTCGAGCTGCTGCCGTGCGCGGTCCTTCTGTCCCGCCTCCAGTAGGGCCTCGGCATACTCCAGCCGGAGGGCTGCGTCAGCCGGGTTCAACGCCACCGCCCTGCCATACGCCCGAACCGCGGTGTCGCGCAGTTTTCCCTCCGCTTCACAATCCTCAGCGACACGGGCTTTTCTGGCAGCAGCGTCTCCCTGCCCCGCCTTCGGCAGCGCGATCTGCCCCAGCAGCCGCCACGTCCCGAAATGCCCGGGCCGATATGCCGTCGCAAGACGAGCTTTGTCGAGAGGCTCACAGGCGCTCTTTCGGCCCTTTTGCTCCACCGACCCCGCCAGCCGGGCCGCGTTCATCGGCCCGTACATATCATCCGCAGGCCACCACCCTGGGGGCCTGCGCTCGGGCACGTCACACGCCAGGTCCGCTGCCCGTTGCAGTGCTCCTCGGGCTGCGGCCCGGGCGATGCGGGCGTTGACCTCCGTCAGAATCCGCGAACGCTCCACCAGCACCCACCCTGCAGTCGCAAGCGGCGCAAGCAACATCAGGCCGCACACGAACACGCCAAGACGCTGCCGGAGACGGACATTCCATTCTCTTGCCCCCCGCCCGGCCGCGGCCCCGGCGGCGATCCAGAACGCCGTCGCCGACCCGCCCGACCACAACCCGTAACTGACCATGTTGTGCAGGAAAAACGCCACGCACCCCGCCGACAGGCCGACCCGCAGCGCGAACAACGTACTGGCCGGCAGGTCCCCCGCCGCCCCGCCCCACGGCAACAGGACAATCAGCAGACCCGCGAACACACCCGCCGGCAGCAGCGCGTCGAGAATCAGCAGCGGGACGTTGAACTCGTTGACCGGCTGCGACACCCGGAATCGAACCGCGCCGACCACCGCCGCGAGCAAAACCACCAGCACCCAACGCCCGACCTGCTCCGTGACGCCGGCCTCTGGCCCATCTGGCGTCTTCTCCTCAGCCGGGGGCGGCTGAGCTACACGTCCCGGTCGACCCGCCAACACCAGAAACCCCACGACCGCCGCGAGATACATCGCACCGCCCGGCAGGCCGAACTGCGCCAGCGCATGGGCGACGACGTTGTGCGGCGTCTTGACCTCCTCCTCCGCCTCGGGCGGTCGGACCCGAAGGTACGGATCGGCGAAGTTGCCCGGCCCGACGCCGAGGACCGGGTTCTCCGCGACGATTTCCACCGCCCCCCGCCAGTACAGCCAGCGGAACGTCAGCGACTTGCCCGGCAGCCTGCCCG
>CAYMAP010000111.1:0-8892 GCA_964388425.1 uncultured Planctomycetaceae bacterium | reverse complement strand
GGCAGCGGGCAACAAGATCAAGCAATGTCGTGAATCCAATGTTTCAAGGTGCCCACAAGATAACAAGAGACAGCCGGTTGACCCGTTCTGAGACTACGGCTTGATCTGTTGTGTTTCTTGCATCTTGCACCTTCTTCAAGGAGTTTCCCTTGCTTGCATCCCTGCTGACGACGGGCCGGCTGCTCGAAACGCTCATGCTGGTCTGTTTCGGGCTGTCCTGGCCCGTCTCGATCGCAAAGAGCCTGCGAAGCCGCTTCGTCCGCGGGAAAAGCCCCGCTTTCATGATGCTCGTGATCGCCGGCTACCTCGCCGGTGCCGCGGCCAAACTCGCCCGAGCCGGACACCACGAGACCTGGCCGGAATTCACCACGGGCCTCTACCTCCTCAACGCTCTTCTCGTTACTGCTGACCTCCTGTTGTATTACCGCTTCCGACACAACGTCGAACCCGCCGCCGCCGTCCCCTCCTCACAGTCCGCGACGAACGATTCGACGGACTGAACCCAGCACCCGATCGTGAGCGGAGCACAAGATCGGCACCGCAGACAGTCCCGTCGTTCTTCTGAGGACTATCGACTGGCGACGGAGAGATTGACTTTCGGCGGACGATTGTTGACAAGGCTGGACCGGTCCAGGACTGGATCATCCACTACGCCGGTTTCTTCCAGTGCCCTCGGTTCGGGTTGGGAAACGGCCGCCACACGCTCACCCGGACCGCGAAGGTAAGGCGAGCCCGGCAACGGTGGCCGATACGTCCACGACGCGTGCGACGCGCGGGACAACTCCATCGAATGCAGGGGCGTCAGGCCCTGGCCCGATCCATCACAGCCGGCCGACACCGCCACCATCAACGCACAGATCATCAGAAACCATTTCATGGCGAAGGTCCTTCTTGAAGGTCCGATCCCCAGAAGGCGTCCTTGCCTGGTACTGGTTATCGGTCCTTCCTCGCCTGGCACTTCAGCGAAATTCTTCCCCGTTTTCGCCGTGCTGGGGTACTCCGTCGCAACCGGACTGGACAGCGGGCGGCCGACTTGCGATGATATCCGGCATGGATGTCGAACAGATCAAAGACTACATCGGAACCGGCCAGTTCAAGCAGGCCGAAGAAGCTTGGATGAACGCCCTGAACGACCGCGTCGATCCCGCCGCCGTCGGCAAGGTCCTCTCGATTCTCGTCGAGGCCGGCCAGACCGACTCGGCTGAAACGATGGGCTGGGCCCTGCTGGACGCCCACGCCGACGCCCCCCCGGACGAAACGCTCGCCGTCGCCCAGGCCGCCCTCCTCGCCGTGCCGGACAGCGACGAACTACGCAGCCAGGTCGCCGAACTCCTCAAGCAGAACTGGGCGGGCCGCCCCCGCTTCGAGGAACTCTACCAAACCGCCGGTCTCGAGACCGGCCAGCGGCCCGAACGCGCCCTCCGCACGCTCGAGACCTGCCTGGCCCTGCACGAAGCCCTCGCCGAGCAGGACGACAGCCAGCCTGTAGCCATGATCAACCGCTACGACGGGCGACTCGTCGAGGTCCACCGCTACAACGACGTCATGGAAGTCTTCGAGTACATCGACGACGGGCAGCGAGAACAGCTCGAACCCCGCAGGCTCGCCGACGAATTCGAACTCCTCCCGCCTGAGGACTACCGCGTGCTCCGACAGCGCGACCCCGACGCCCTGGCCGAAAAAATCCTCAAAGAACCCGCCGACGCGCTGATCAACCTTTGCCAAGCCCACGGCGGACAGATCGACAGCGATCGACTCAAGGAACTGCTGGACGGGGAGATTCTCCCGGCTGGCAAGTGGTCCGGATGGTGGTCGCGGGCGCGATCGGCCGCCAAGAAAACCCCCCACCTCACCCTCGAAGGCCGATCCCCTACCATCGTCGTCTACTACCCCGGCGGGCAGAGCCTCGAAGACGAACTCCAGACGGAACTCGAAAAGGCCTACGAACCCGAGGACAAACTCGATCTCCTGCGGACCTACCTCAACGAAGCCGGCACCCGAAACCTCCAGCCGGATCCGGCCTTTCTCAAGCGAATCACCGACGAACTCGCCGCACAGGTCAGCAAGTGGTCCGCCAATCGTCCCATCGAGGCCCTGACGGCTTCACTGGCCGTCCGAGAAGCTCTCAGGCTGGGCGCGCCGGAACCCGCGGGCCACCCCACACCCGCTGACCTCCTGGCCAAGACAAAACAACCCGCCGACGTCCTCGTCCACCTCGCCGACGAAGCCCTCTGGAACGCCGGTCTGGACGCCCTCGGCCAGTGCCCCGACGCCGAGGACCAGCTCGTCGAACTGCTTTCGACCGCATCGGCCGACCAGCTTCCACGCGTCGTCGACGAGTTGCTCCAGCGAGGCCGGGGCGAGGAACTCCAGCAGGCCGTCGACAACGCCCTGGCAAGCCCGCTCGACGGCGTAGAACTCCTGCGCTGGGTCTGGGCCGGGGGCGACGAACGACTGCCCCAGCCTCCCGAGCCCGTCGCCGTCCTCAGCAAGCTCCTCAGCGTGCTCCTGGAAGTCGACGCGACTGTGACACTTGACCGCAACGTACGCAAACGCATCCGCCAGCGGGTCCGCAACGCCCTGGCCGAGAACAGTTTCGGCCGGTTCAAGACCGTCATCGCCGAGGTCGCCGAAGAGATGGCCTCCGTACTGAAAGGCTACATCGAGCGGACGGACGGGCTGGCCGTCGCCGCCCAGGAGCAGATGCTGCAGATCCTCCGCGAACACCATCCCATGCTCTTCGTCAAGGCCAAGGTCCAGCCCTGGGAAGACGAAAACATCCTCTGGACCACCGAAGCCGCCCTTCACGCCCACGAGGAGGAACTTCGTGTCCTCGTCGAAGAGGCCATGCCCGCCAACGCAAAGCAGATCGGTGAAGCCGCCGAGGAAGGCGACCTCCGCGAGAATGCCGACTGGCAGGCCGCTATCGAAGAGCGCGACATGCTCGTGGCCCGGCAGCGGAGAATGCAGAACGACCTCACTCGCGCCCGAACCTTCGACAAACACGACGTCCCGACCGACCACGTCGGCATCGGCTCGAAGGCCACCCTCAAAAACCTCACCACCGGCAGCGAAGTCGACCTGAGCTTCCTCGGCCCGTGGGACAGCGATCCGGACCACCGCATCTATGCCTACACCACCCGCCTTGCCCAGCAACTCATGGGACAACCCACCGGTGCGACGGTCACGCTCGATCTCGGCGAGGGCGAAACGCTCTACGAGATTTCGAAACTCGACTCGGCGGTATGAAAGCAGCCCCGGAAGAACATTCCAGGCGGGGCAGGCAGTAGGTACTGCCCCGCCCGAATGTCCTTGCGAACCGGCCTGAAAGCCGGTCCGCTGCCCCTTCGCAAAAAAAGCGGTTTCGCTCGACCCGTCGCGCTTGCCATCTATCGAGCGGTATCGAGATATCCTACTGTATCAAGGGGGTTGGCTGAAATAGCAGTTTGTTGGCAATTCAGCCAAAATTACTGCCCATGACAAAGAACCCCGTCAAATGGGTGCCACCGTGACAACGGGAACCAAAATATCATAGACATGACGTATTTTGACGCGCCCCTCAAAAGTCGACGGGACGGAACATCGACGTCTCCCTCAAAAGTTGTCGTGTACGAAACATCAGAGCGATTCGTCAACGCAAGGAATAGAGTTACGTCCCCAAAATGGTCTTACAACCGCGTTCTGGGTACATTCTGAGGGAGGCGTCTGTTTTCAGCCGGTCTGTCCCCGCGGATCGCACGGGGGCAAAGGATGGGACAGCAGAGCCGGCGGAAAATTCGCGTCGGTGCAAGCACCTACCCTCCCAATCGTGTAGCTCAGCCGCCTTCGGCTGAGTCTTTTGTCCTGTCACCTCCGGCGTCAGCGGTATGTCGCGACAGGCTCTCAATACCCCCTGGGCGTCTGTTCGTCGGCCTGTTCGCAGGGGGCCTGGCCCCAGGAATCCGGATCGCGGAACCACTGGCGGAGTCCCATGGCCGCGACCACGCCGTCGGCGCAGGCGGTGGCGAGCTGCATGGCGGCGGCCTGCCGGCAGTCCCCGGCGATGAAGATCCCCGGCGTGCAGGTCTTCATCGTCAGCGGATCGGCCACGACGTAGCCGTTCTCGTCGACTTCGACTAGTTCCTTCAACCAGTCCGTATTCGGAACCATGCCGACGAAAACGAACACACCATCAACCTTCATTGGCTCGGTCTGATCGGTTTCGACATTCCGCAGCAGGACGTGATCGATCTCCGTCCCATCATCGTTCGGGACGATCTTCTCGGCGACGTAAGGCAGCTTGATGTCGATGTCGTGTTCCTCGGCCGCCTGGTGGAGTTCCTCGACGAGCACCTGCTGGGCGCGGAACTCGGCGCGCCGATGGATCATGGTGATTTTCTTCGCGAACCGCGTCAGGTAGACCGTGTCCTCGACGGCCGTGTTGCCCCCCCCGATGCACAACACGTGCTTGTCGCGGTAGAACGCCCCGTCGCAGGTCGCGCAATAGCTGACGCGGGTGGCCTGGCGGAGTTCCTCCTCGCCCGGAATGCCCAGTTTGCGGTAGTCGCTGCCGGGCGAGAGGAGGACGGCCTTGCAGCGCAGGGCCTCGTCCTGGCCCTCGACGTGAACCTCGAAGGTGTGGTTCTCCTGCGGGACGATCTTCGAGACCGGGCGGTTGATCCGAATTTCCGCGTCGAACTGCTCGACCTGTTTCTGCATGTGCTGGACGAGTTCCGGCCCGCCGACGCGTTCGTAGCCGGGGTAGTTTTCAATGTGCTCAGTCAGCAGGATCTGCCCGCCCGGCAGGCCGTTCTTTTCGAGAATCAGCGTTCGGAGCCGGTCGCGTGCGGCGTACAGGCCCGCAGCCAGTCCTGCCGGACCACCGCCGATAATAATCACGTCGTAAAGCGTTTGCTGGATATCCGTCATACTTGCATCCTCATGGGCTGGGGGAAGGTGCTGGCCGACCGGAATCCTTCCGATCGGCCCGGTTCATGGCTTGTACGATCAGGTTGGCCTTGGGAAAAATCGTCAGAACGCGGCTCTCGTCGCAGGCCTCCATGACAAACCCTCCCGGGGTGGTCGAACGCAACAGCGCGCCGTCGGCGTCGATGAACAGAACGGTTGGCTTATCCCTGGCGGTGGGCTGGTCGGCACACTTGACGGTCTTGACGTTCCGGCCGTCATGACGCAGTGTTGCCGGCCCCAGCACCGCAAAGGTCCGCATGTTGAAATCATTTCGGGAACGGGCATATTCCGCGAACGTGTACGACCCGACGCGGGACGGGTTCACCAGCCGGGGCAGCACACGTCCCAGCAGTTTGGGCAGGTAGATATCCTTGACTGGCTCGGGGATGTCGCTCTGGAGACTCTTCTGTTCCTGGTTTCGGCTGGACGAGGTGAGGATCAGCCCGCCCTGGCGGGCTCCTTCCTCGATGAGGACTGTCGCGTTCTGGCCGTCGCCGATCTGTCGATGAATCCGCCAGAACTCCACCGTCAGGTTCGGGTCGGAGAAAAGCGTCTGCTTCATCAGCAGGATCGGCTGATCGGGCAACTTCAAATAGGTCCAGCTCCACAGTTCATACCCCGCCAACTGGTCCCGCCGGGCCGGCCCGCCTTCCATGCGCAGCCAGCCTACCGGCTTGCCCTCCTGGCTGTTGAGAAACCAACGGGGCTTGTTCGGCATGGCCTGGTGAAGCCGGCGAGGCGTGACCTCCTCCCACAACAGCTTCTGCGCACGGGCGATGCTGCGCTTCTTGGCCTCGATGGCCTCGCTGGGGTCGAACAGCGTCACCCCCCCCAGAAGCCTCAACCAGGACGACTCCATATCCCCAGGACTGTCCTGGGTCTTGACCCATTCGATGACCATAAATTCCCCGGGCTTACGGAGTACCCAGGCCTGGCGAAACACCAGGTCCTGCGAACGGCTCTTCATGCCGGTCCCGGCGAAGCCGCCCCTGTTGCGGCGCTCGCCGGAAAGCAGAATCGCCTGCGCCCCGCCGACCTTCGCCCTGGCCGTCTTCTCGACCTTCGTACCCGGCTGGCTGGTCAACGTCAGCGAAATCGCCTTGGCGAGCTTGGGCAGATCCGCCCTCTTCGGGCCCTCGGACAGAAACAGCCGGAGCGACCAGAGCATCTCTCCGCTTGACGCATCCTGACCGACCCATCGAGCCAGATCGGAATCGTTCTTCGTCTGCACCTGCACGCCCACCTCGAACGGGCGGAGTGACACGCCGTTGAGGTCATCGCGGTACGGTTCGCCCAGCGGCAACGGCTGGGCCGAGGCCCCCGCCGTCACCACCCACGCCAGCAGACCCACCGGCACCATCCATGGTCGTCGTACACGTTTCATGGCACTCTCCATTGCATGCTGTCACTGTGCTTCGACCTCGTATTATAGACGCCTCCCTCAGAACTGCCAAGAGCACGCTGGGAGGACCGTTTTGGGGATGTCACTCTATATCTTTGCGTTGACGAATCGCCCTGATGTTCCGTTCCGTCGACTCTTGAGAGGCGAATCATTATAAACAACCGCAAAGGAATGAGAAGCCCCAGTCCGTTTTCCACAACGTCCGGCAAGGCTGGCAAGACCCGTCGGTGGAAGCTACCATGCGCCCATGAACAGGCTTTTCGATGACATCCCCGCCGACTCCGACGAGTCCCCTCGCCGAGAACCCGACGCGACCGTCGTCGCCGTCGCCGTCAACGCCAACCTCTGGGGGCGATACGATTATCTCTTCCCCAACGCACTCGGCACCCCCGCCGTCGGACAGCGCGTCCGCGTGCCCTTCGGACGCGGCAACCGCACGACACTGGGCTTCATCACCGAAATCGACAGACCCCGCGGCGACCACCCCCTGAAGTCCGTCGCCAAAACCCTCGACACCGAATCGCCCTTCACCGACGACCTTCGGCAGCTCGCCGACTGGATGAGCCGATACTACCTCACCCCCCCGGGCATGGTCCTCGCCGCCATGATCCCCTCCGCCGTCGGCAGACACGCCCCCAAACGCCAGACCGTCGTCTTCCTGAACTCGGACCCTCAGCACTGGCCCGACGCACTCGGCGTCAAGCAGCGAACCGTTCTCGACGAACTCCTCGAAGCACGCCGGCAAGGCGTCGAACCGCTGTCCATGGAACAACTGCTGACCCACAGCAACGCCGGACGGGACAGCATCCAGAGACTCATCAAACGCGACCTCGTCCGAACCGAATCCCGCCAAGTCACACTCGAGGACCTTCAGCAGACCGATCCGCAAGACGCACATCCCGACTTCCCGTTGAACGCCGACCAGCAGGCCGCCCTGGATGCCTTGTGCCCTGCCCTCGGGGCCGGCTTCGGCGTGCACCTGCTGCATGGGGTGACGGGCAGCGGGAAAACGGAAGTCTACGTCCGCGCCATCCGGCAGGTCGTCGACGCCGGTCGCCAAGCCATCCTCCTCTGCCCGGAAATCGCCCTCTCGACCCAGACGCTCCAACGCCTCCTGCCCCGCCTGCCCCGCGTCGCCGTCCTCCACAGCGGGCTGACCGAAGCCCAGCGGGCCTTCACCTGGCAACAGATCCGAGACGGATACGCCGCCGTCGTCGTCGGACCTCGCTCCGCCATCTTCGCACCGACCGGCAACCTCGGGCTGGTCATCGTCGACGAAGAACACGAATCCGGCTACAAGCAGGACACCGCCCCGCCCTACCACGGCCGAGACGTCGCCGTCAAACGCGCTTCCCTCGTCGACGCTCCTGTCCTAATGGGCTCTGCCACGCCCTCGATGGAGTCCTGGCACAACGCCCGGACCGGCAAATACCATCTGCTCGAACTGCCCCGCCGGGTCCGAAACCTCCCCATGCCACAACTCCAGATCGTCAATCTGCGAAGCGACCTGCCCCGCGGGAAAATCGAACTCATCGGCGGAACCCTGACCCAACGCATGGCACAGACCCTCGACCGGCGGGAACAGATCATCCTCCTGATGAACCGACGGGGCTACGCCAGCTACGTCTTCTGCCCCAAATGCAACTGGATGCTCATGTGCGACGACTGCATGAGGCCGATGGTCTGGCACCAGACGATCCAACTCTGCCGATGCCACCACTGCGACCGCTCAGCCTCCCTGCCCGAGCAGTGCCCCGCCTGCGGCGGAAAAGTCATCCTGTTCGGCTACGGCATCCAGCGGATCGAAGACGAACTGGCCCGCAAATTCCCCCTCGCCCGCCTCGCCCGCATGGACAGCGACACCATGACCTCGCCGAAACAATTCCAGAACGTACTCCAGCAGTTCGCCGACGGCCAAGTCGACATTCTCCTCGGCACGCAGATGGTCGCCAAGGGCCTGGATTTCCCGAAGGTGACCCTCGTAGGGGTCGTCTCAGCCGATACGTCACTGGCAATACACGACTTCCGGGCAGGGGAACGGACGTTCCAACTTATCGTCCAGGTCTCCGGCCGGGCCGGGCGGGGACAAACCGCCGGGCAGGTCGTCGTCCAGACGCTCCACGAAGATGACCCCGCGGTGGCATTGGCACAACACCATGACTATAAAAATTTTGCAGAACATGAAATCGAGCAGCGAAAACAGGCACATCTCCCACCGTTCACCCGTCTGGTCCGGATCCTGGTCCGCCATGAGAACATGGCCACCGCCGAACAGGCGACGGCAACACTCCACCAAAAACTTCAGCAACTTCTGCCCATGGAACGCGTAACCATGACCGAACCCATGCCGGCGGAATTCATCAAAATCCGGTCGGCCTACCGGTTCAACATCCTCCTGTTCTCTGCCCAGCCGGGCCTGATTCAAAAACATCTCGCTACGCATTTGCCTGAACTGACCCGGGGACTGAACGCGGAAATCCTCCCGGATTGCGACCCCATCAACCTGCTGTAAATTGATGCGCCCCTCAAAAGTCGACGGAACG
>CAYMAP010000110.1:0-8949 GCA_964388425.1 uncultured Planctomycetaceae bacterium | reverse complement strand
GATCATCAATCGTCGCATTTCATGCTCCTTTCCGCCCTCAGATACTCCCCGTCCGGCGGATTGCGCAGGATATTTCCAGACCCGGCATGCGGTCGGCGAATTGACGCAAGACGCTTCAGCCCGTACAACATCCGCGGGAGAATTGCGCTTGGCCCGACGTGACGCGGACATCATCGCCCGATGCCTCAAAGGCTTCGAGGCCGCCTACCGCGACCTCTACCACGCCCACGCGCCGCGCATCAAGGCGTATCTGCTCCGCAGCGGCTTTGCCCATCACGCCGCCGACGATCTCACGCAGGACGTTTTCCTGCGGGCCTTTCGTCACCTGCGGAGCTATGATGAGCGGAAAGGCAGCTTCGCGACCTGGCTGGGGACCATTGCGCGGAATGTCGTCCGTCGGCAGTGGTCCCGTCGGGGACCGGCCGAGGCCTTCGACGCCCAGCTTGCCGAGGAACTCCTCGACGCAGCCGAGACGGACAACCCCGCAGACGCCGCAGACCAGGCCGAGATATATCAGGCCCTGCGCGACTGTATCGACGCGCTCGGCCAGACCCACCGCAGCGCGGTGGCCCTGCGCTACGTCGACGGACTCACGACCCGCGGCATCGCCCGGCAGCTCGACCTGCCCGAAGCCACGGTCCGCCTGAGACTCAACGAAGCCCGCGCCCAATTGCTGCACTGCCTCCGCGACAAAGGATACCAGCCATGACCCGGACGCAGCCCCCGAGACGTTTTGTGTCCCGAAATCCAAGGGAATCTCTGCGCGTCGGCCCGCCTGGGCGGGTATGACAAGGTGAGCCATGAAAACGCATGACGACCAGGCCGGCGGGCGGATCGAGCCGCTTCTGCGATGCTGGGGCCGGGACGAAGCCCTGAGCCGCGCCACCCCTCCGCCTGCCCCGCCGATGTCGGCGATCCGACAGCATTCGCTGCCGAGGTTTCTCGGGTACCTCGCCGCAGCCGCCGCGGGGTTTCTGCTGGCCCTGGGGGTCTGGGCCGCCCTGGGAAAAGGCGATGGCACGCAAGCCGCCCCGTCCGGTGCCCCCGTCCGCCACGAATCGTTCGTTCGGACCAAGACGGACAGCGACAAGACCGGGCTGAAGGTCGACCTGGCTGTGGTAGAGCAGCAACGGGAATATTATGGCAAGCAACTTGCCGACCTCCGCGCCGAGCTCCAGGACGCCCTGAAGGGCCAGGCCCGCCAGAGGCTCCAGGACCACGACCGTGCCGACAAGGCCGAGCGGCAGCTCGAAGAGGCCCGGGCCGGCCTGAAGGAACTCGCCCTGGCCAACCGCAAGCTGACCGACCAGCTCGGGGAACTCGAAACTGAGGTCGAGCGCGCCCGCCTCCGCCACCAGGAGCACCTCGAGAAGCTCGCCCGGGCGAAACAGCGAGAAGAGGAACTCCGACGGCTTGGGGGAAGACAGCAGGACCACGCCGGCGAACGGGCCCGGTTGCGGGAACAGACCGGCCGGCTGCAGCGACAACTCGACGCCCAGCGCGACCGGATGCAGCGTCGCCAGGCCGATCTGTACCTGGAACTGACCGTTGGCGGCGACAGGCGAAACATGGCCGCCTGGCAGCGGGCGGCGAGGCAGCGGAAGCTGCTGGCCCGCTGCGGCGAGGTCCGCCACGCCGTCGACGACCCGGCCGCTCGCGAGGTCCTCGACGCCGTCGAGACCCTCCTGACCCGCCTGGACATGATCGACGTCGATGATGCCCGAGCGGCCGGAGCACTGGCCAAGCTCGTCCGCGACGGGGGGGTGGTCGGTAGGCTGGAGAATATCGACCGGAATCTCTGGACGACCGACGCTCTGCTTACCTGGGCTGCGGAAGTCGCCGTCGTTCTCCGCGGAGTCAGCCATGCCGCGTAAGCGAATCCATTTGCCGATGTGCGTCCTGGCGGCGCTGGTATGGGCCGGCTGTAATGGACCGAAGCAAGGCGCCTATCTGCTCTCGGGACCGAAGGGTCGGGCGACGAGCAGCCCGGCGAGTCGGCCCGCGATGCAGCTTGCCTCCGAGCCGGCCACGCAACCGGCCCCGCTGCCCGAAGCTCCCGTCGCGCCGGCCGACCAGCAGGCATTCGACGAAGCCCTCGCACGTATCAGCCGACGCGAATACGACAGATCCCGGCCGGCCCTCGCTCGGCTGCTGGGGCAGTTCGAGCAGGCACGCAGCGACCGCCACGTCGCCGCGACGATGTTCTGGCTGGGCTATGTCGCCGAGAAGCAGCAACGCTGGTCCGATGCCCGCGCGTGGTACCGCAGGCTCAACGACCGCTACCCCGACAGCCGACCCGCCCGCCAGGGGTTGCGCCGCCTGGACGACCTCGACCGCAACGCGCCCGGCGATACGACGACTGCACCGGCCAGCCGACCGGCCGAACGGTAGCCTCCTTCAGTGCGATTCGTGTATCATGGAGACGAAAGGAACTCGTCGCCTATGCGCACAACGTTGAAATGGCTGCTCCTGCTGCCTCCGCTGGGGCTGCTGGTCGGCTGCCCGGTCACGCAGTCCCAGGATACGCCCGTCGACTACCAGCGGGTCGACGAAAAAGTCACCGGCGCGAGCTACTACCTTTACGTGCCCAGCACCTACGACCGCAGCAAGCCCACTCCGCTGGTCATCACGCTGCACGGGACGAACCCGTGGGACACCGCGATGATGCAGATTCGCGAATGGCGCGCCCTGGCCGAGAGTCGGCGGTTCATCGTCGCCGCCCCCAGCCTGAAACTCAACAGCACCCAGGGCATTGTGCCCATCCCGCTTTCCCAGCGAGTCAAAGCGCTGGAAAAGGACGAACAGAAACTCCTGGCCATCCGGCGCGAGCTACTCGCACGCTACAATATCGACAAAAACAAAATCCTCCTGACCGGCTTCTCTTCAGGCGGGTATCCGATGTACTACGTCGGGCTCCGCCACCCGGAGAAGTTCAGCATGCTCGTCGCCCGCGCGTGCAACATGGACGAGGACCTCTTCAGTCACCTGGGGGTGAGGAAAAGCACCCGCCGGATTCCCGTGGCCATCTTCGTCGGCAAGGACGACGCAGGCGTCATCCAGGATCAGTCGTGGATGGCGTTCCGATGGCTCCGTCGGCACGGCTGGACCAGCAAAAACAGCAGCATGGACAAATCCCGAGGCGGGCACCTCCGCCGGCCCGAGACGACCTACAGCCTCTGGCAGCAATTTAACTGAACCTCTATGCCCGCTCACACGGTTTCTACCGCTTGATTCTACCGTCCTGTACATCCCGCTGCCGAGTCTTGAGCATGCGTTCGGAGAGTTGTTGCACGGGGAAGGACTCGGCGACCCGCTCGATTTCCGCCCGGGCGGTGCCGCGGAAGATCACGGCCTGGGGTTCGGCCTCGGCCGGGATGCGGTAGACCCAGTCGACGTGGAGATTGATTTCCCCCTCGGGGATTTTTGGGTCGGTTTTTTTTGCCCCGGACGTCGTGTAGCGTTCCTCCCCGTAGACGCCGCAACTCAGGGGGCGCTGGACGAGGAGTCGCGTGAGTTGGGGTTCACCCGTCTCGGCCGGTGCGGGCACGACCGTCACGCCGTTGTCCCACAGCAGGTAGGCGACGGGGTAGTAGAGGGTGCCGTCATCGCAGGCCAGGGCGAACTGGGTCCCCGGCAGTCGCCACCATGTGTCGTCGTTGGCCGCGGCGGCGTTGACGGAGACCCGCACGACGAGAACCTTTGTTTCCGTCCGGGCGGGCGGCAGGGGGGATTGGGGGACGTTTTCGTCCACGCCGGGATAGACACCTCCGAGGGCGAACCCGTCCGCCTGGGCGCCGACCCGCCCGTGCAGGCCGGCGGTGTTTCGGCGGCAGAACGCCGTCCGCAGCAGGTCCGCCTGACCGGCCGGGAGGTCGCCGGCACTGAGCGATCCTGCGCCGGTGACGGCCCCCAGGCCCGCGACGACGTCGTCGGGGCAGAACGGCAGCAGCCGTTGATCGCGCTGCAGCGATTCGTCGAATGGTTTGTAGAGTCCCATCACGTCCCCGCCGACCGGCAGGAGCTGGACGACCACCAACAGTACGCCGACCGAAAGGATGCCGACAGCGAGTCCGAAAAGCCCGCCAAGCCCCCATTCGGCCCAGAGAGGGAAATGGATGTCCGATGGAATGAGCCGGTCGGCCAGAATGCGGAGGACGAACAGCAGGAGGCAGAACAGCACCGTCAGCGAGATACCCTCGGCGAGGGTTGGCTGGAGTAGGTAGAGGGTGGCGACTTCGGCGACGGCGCGGTAGCTGAGCATCGCCACCACCGCCGCGAGCGTTGTGCAGACGGCCATGATGACCGTGGTGAACAGACCCTGACGGGCCTGGTACCACGCGATCCCCACAACCAGCAGCGAGGCGACGATCATCAGTATCATGACGGAAACTCCGAATTCGGATCAGGATTGGGACTTGGACTGGAAGACGCGGACAACTTCCTGGATGCTGGTGATCCCTTCGACTACCTTGGCCAGGGCGTTTTCCTTCAGGCTGCGGTAGCCCAGCTTTCGGGCCAGGCCCTTGACCTGCGCGAGGGCGGTTTTCTGGCGAACCGCCTGGCGAAGGTCGTCGGCGACGGGCAGAAACTCGAAAACGCCCGTTCGCCCAAAATAACCCACGTCCTGGCAGGTCGGGCAGGGGATGATATGTTCCTGCTTGTCGCGGGGTTTTTCGTCGTCCTTCGGGGGTCGGTGGAAGGTGTCGACCGTCGAGGCGTCGAGACGCATTTTCTTCAGCAGAGCCGGGTCCGGCTTGTAGGCGACCTTGCAGTCCGGACAGAGCCGGCGGATGAGGGTCTGGCAGAGGATGCCCCGGACGGGCAGAATGCCCGAGGAGCTGCCTACGACCGTGAGCCATTTGCCCATCGCGCTGAAGACGTCCGAGGCCCGCATGCAGAGCAGGGCGGTGTGTTCCGAGGCGAAGTCGACCAGCAGCCTGGCGCTCTGGGTATCGGGGCACTGATCGGCCATGAGCATCTCGGGGTCCCGCCGCAGCGCCGAGGTCAGGACGTCCGGCAGGCGGTTCGGCTCACCGTAGTCAAGCTGCGTGACGTTTTCGAGTTCGACGGTGGCCTTGTCCTCGATGGTCATGAGCATCTGGAGGTAGGCGTCCTGCTTGCGGAGCAGGGAGAAGACCGTGCTGGTCGTGCCCCGGTTCGGCGGCCCGGCGACGATGAGCAGGCCGGGCTGCTGTAGCAGTCCGAGCACCGTCTGCCGCATGTCTTCGTCCATGCCCAGCGTGTCGAGGTCGGTGCGGACGAGTTCCTGAATGACCCGGATCTGGAGGCGTCGGCCTTTTTGGGTGGTGGCCGTGGCGATGTCCATGTCGACCTGTTTGTCGTCGAGGTCGATGGAGACCTTGCCCTTCATGGGGTTGGATTTTTCGGTAGCGTCGATGTTGGCGATGTGTTCGAGGTAGTCGATGGCAGCGACGGCCTGGTCGGCCGGGACCGGGGGCTGGTCGGTCACCACCCCGTCGACGACCAGGCGGAACCGATACACCTCGCCGGCCGGGCTGAGGTCGACCTCGCTGGCGCGGTTGCGGACGATGTCCATCAGCAGGACCTGGGCGGCGTTGTGCCCTCGGACCCGTGCGGCGTCGGCGGCCTGCTCGCCGGTGAGGTTCACCGCCCGCCCGTCGCTGCTGTAGACCTGCAGGTGCGTGTGGACCTCCTGGGCACCGCCTCGGCTCGCGCCACCCTTGCCCCCGAGCAGGCTGCCGAAGGTGAGTTTCGAGTCTTCGTCGACCTTGCCGTTGCGGTGCAGAACATAGGCGGTCCCCGTCCCCGCGACGAACAGGACGAAGAGCACCACGCCGATGGCGAAGGTCGGCACGAGCAGCGCGACCGTCAGCCCCGCCGTACCGGCCAGGAGGTACATCAGGGCCCATGCTTCCCGGTGGACCCGCCCGATGCCCAGGGCGTCTCGGTTGATCTTCGGGCAGGTCCACAGCCAAAGCAGGCTCATCGCCAGCAACACAGCCCACTTGACCGGCGACCCGGCAAGCGGTCCCCAGGTCGTCGCGGTCGTCTCAGCCAGCGGCAGCATCAGGAACTCAGTCACGGTCAGCCCTCGTCGGATCAGAGGTCGTTTTTACATTTACATTTCCAAGCCGCAAATTATACGCAGCCCGGCCCCGACACGCCAGAGGGCAACCTGACTTCTGAGACGTTGCCGGCTTGAAGGCGAGTGATTGCACCTGTCGGCCTGGGCGGTACGCACCCGGAACCTGGCGGGAGGTTCCCTACCGTTGGCGATTCCCTCAGAACTGCCAAGGACGCTGTTGTAGGGCCCTTTGGGGGGCGTAACTCGATTGTTTTCGTTGACGAATCGCCCTGATGTTCCGTTCCTTCGACTTTTGAGGGGCGCATCTACCGTTGTCGTCCGATCAGCCCCGCCTGGGACTGGGTGATGCCCTTGAGCATCATTTTGAGGTCCTCGGCGTTGGGGGCGTTGGCGTAGGCGACCTTGGGGTCGATCATGTCGTTGTGGATGAGTTCGTAGAGGCTGCGGGTGAAGCTCCGCATGCCGTCGCCTTCGTGGGATCGGATGACGTCGCCGAGTTCGGTCTCCCGCCCGTCTTCGAGCATCTGTCTCACCGTCGGGTTCATCCGCAGGATTTCGATGACGGGGACGCGCTCGATGTCCTGGTGGACGCAGGGCAGGAGCTTCTGGCAGACGATGGCCTGGAGGCAGAACGCCAGGGACTGGCGGACGAGGGTGCGGGACTCGGTGGGGAACAGTTCGAGAATTCGGCTGACGGTCTGGGGGGCGGTCGAGGCGTGGACGGTTCCGAAGACCAGGTGCCCGGTTTCCGAGGCCTGTAAGGCGGCCTCGAAGGTTTCGTAGTCCCGCAGCTCCCCGACGAGGATCACGTCGGGGTCTTCGCGGAGCATGGCGCGAAGGGCGGTGGCGAAGTCGGGCACGTCGATGCCGATTTCACGCTGGCTGACCAGGGCCTTCTCGTCGGCGTAGAGGTACTCGATGGGGTCTTCGATGGTGATGATGTGGCATCGTCGGGAGCGGTTGATGTGCTGGAGCATGGCGGCGATGGTGGTGCTCTTGCCGCTGCCGGTCGGACCGGCCAGCAGGATCAGCCCCTGCTGGCGGTTGATGAGTTCGGCGAGCTCCCCCGGCAGATGCAGGGCCTGGAAGTCCGGGATGTCGCGCGTGACCCTGCGGACGGCGATGGAAACCTCGCCCCGCTGCCGAAAGACGTTGATGCGGTAGCGGTCTGATCCCTCGACTTCGTACGCCAGGTCCACGCTGCCGTGCCGGGCGAAATACGCCTGCTGGGCCTCGCTAAGCAGGTCGCGGGCCATCGACTCGGTGTCCCCGGCGGTGAGGGGGTCTTCCTTGGCCGCCCGCAGCACGCCGTTGACGCGGAAGACGACAGCCTGGCCGACCTTGATGTGCAGGTCGGAGACGTTCAGGCGGGTCATGGCCTGGAAGTAGCTCTCGAGCTTCGCCGGCGGGGTGACGTCGGCCGGCTGGGGCGGGGGGGTGTCGTGCAGTTCGCTCACGGTGCCTCTCCGGCGACCTCGTCGGGGCACTCGGCCGGCTGGCGGACCGGCACGCCGTGCTCGGCGAGGTAGCGCTTGGTCTGTTCGATTGTGTATGTGCCGAAATGGAAGATGCTGGCGGCCAGGGCGGCGTCGGCGAGTCCCTCGGCGAGAACCTCGCGGATGTGTTCCGGGCTGCCTGCCCCGCCGGAGGCGATCACGGGAATCTCCACCGCCTGGGAGACAGCGCGGGTGATCTCGATGTCGTATCCGTCCTGCGTCCCATCGGCGTCCATGACGGTCAGCAGAATCTCGCCCGCGCCGCGCTGCTCGACCTCACGGGCCCAGGCGACGGCCTGCTTGCCGGTGGGCTTGCGCCCACCGGAAATATGGACCTCCCAGCTTTCCCGCCCGTCCTGGGACCGGACCCGCATGGGGTCGATCGCCACCACGATGCACTGCCTGCCGAACCGCCTTGCCGCGGCGGTGACGAACGCCGGGTCCGTGACGGCCGCGGAGTTGATCGAGACCTTGTCCGCCCCGGCGTTGAGGAGGTTTCGGCAGTCATCGAGCGTGCGGATGCCCCCGCCGACCGTCAACGGCATGAAGACCTGCTCGGCCGTCATACGGACGATGTCGAGGAAAATGTCCCGGTCCTCGTGCGTGGCGGTGATGTCGAGGTAGACCAATTCGTCCGCGCCGGCCCGTTCGTAGCGGTGGGCGACCTCGACCGGATCGCCCGCGTCGCGGAGGTTCAGGAAGTTCACGCCCTTGACGACCCGCCCGTGGTCGACGTCGAGGCAGGGGATGATTCGTTTGGCCAGCATCGCGTACCGTGTGTGTTGAAGTTCCGCTGTTTGCCCGGCCGGTTGCGGACCGGGCGACAGGCCGTCATTGTACCGCAAGGCCCCGCACGTCGAAAAGGCCCACGTCTCACACCAAGGGCGGGTGGCGTGGTTGCGGAAATCATGTTGTATTTCCAGTGTGCCAGTTCATTCCTCAACCTCGCCACCCGCCCGGGGCACCTACCCTCACGGCTTGCAAGCAAGCCGTGCCACCCCAAGTTGAAAATCAATCAGTGCCACGCGCCCGCCCACCTCGGCCAGAAACAGGTCCAGCGTCTGCTCGAAGCTGTACCCGGCCCGCGCCCGGGCGAACAGCAGGAACTCCCGCACCCAACGCACGAGGTACGGCCGGTGCTTATCCATCGCCAAGTTCTTGTCTTGCAGGAGCTTGGCGTAGCCATCGAGCACTTCGCGCAAATAAACGTCGCGTTCCGCCATATTCATCTTCCGTTTTATCCAGATCTGGATAACACCCGATTTTCGGTGGTTATCCATGGCCCGTCAAGCTCCGTTTTCACCTCTGAAGGCCGTCCAAGGCGGATCCCAGCTCAAAACTGCTCGACAACGCACGAAGATGGTGGTAATCTGCCTCTCGGCGGTC
>CAYMAP010000109.1:0-8976 GCA_964388425.1 uncultured Planctomycetaceae bacterium | reverse complement strand
CCTCAGCCGATGCCGGTGCTGCCTTTGGATCTCCGGTCGGGTACAATGCAACCATGCAGCGCCCCGAGATTCAACGACGCCGGTCGCGCCCCGTTCGTGTCGGGTCGGTCACGATCGGCCGAGACGCGCCGGTTTCCGTGCAGTCGATGACGAACACGCCGACGGCGGACGTCGAGGCGACGCTCGCGCAGGTCCGCGCCCTGGCCGATGCGGGGGCGGAGCTGGTCCGCGTCGCCACACCGGGAGCCGACGACAGCGCGGCGCTGCGGGCGATCGTCGCCGGCTCGCCGGTGCCGATCGTCGCGGACGTTCACTTCCACTTCGCCCGCGCCCTGGAGGCCGTCGAGGCCGGCGTGGCGAAGCTTCGGCTGAATCCGGGCAACCTCTCCGACGCCGGGCAGGTCCGGGAGGTCATCGCCGCCGCCGGCGAGGCCGGGGTCGCCATCCGCGTGGGCGTCAACGAGGGTTCGATCGTCGAGCGCCGCGACCGCGACCGCCGCGACGCCGACCTCGCCCGGCCCGTGGTGGACCTGATGGTCGGCAAGCTCGCGGATTACCTCGAACTCTTCGAGGCCGAGGGCTTCGAGGACCTGGTCCTCTCGGCCAAGAGCGCCGACGCGGTGACGACCGTCGCGGTCAATCGCGAACTGGCCCGGCGGTGGGACTTCCCGCTGCACCTGGGCGTGACGCACGCCGGCTCGGCGCGGACGGGCGCGGTGCGGTCGGCGGCGGCGCTGGGGGCGCTGCTGGCCGAGGGCATCGGCGAGACGGTCCGCGTCAGCTTCGCAGGCGACCCGCTCCGCGAGGTCCGGGTTGCGGTCGAACTGCTGGCCAGTCTTCGGCTGCGTCGACGGACGGGTGTGGAGCTGATCGCCTGTCCCGGCTGCGGACGGATGCAGACCGACCTGACGCCGATCGTCGAATCCCTCGAAGCCGCCCTCGACGAATTCGCCGGCAACGACCGCCCGCTGACCGTTGCGGTGATGGGCTGCGTGGTCAACGGCCCCGGCGAGGCCGAGCACGCCGACCTGGCCTTCTGCGCCGGGGCCGGCAAGGGCGCGATCTACCGAGGCGGGGGGTTCCTCCGCACCGTTGCTGAGGCCGACATCCTGCCCGCGCTGCTGGAGGAAATCCGCGCCGCCCTCGACGAACCCAAGCCCCCCTCGGCTTGAATCGCCCGACCGGGCGGACTACACCTCAGGGCACCTGGAGGTGTACGACCGATTGGAGTGACCCGGCCGAGAGGAGTTGCAGGGGGGCTAGGAAGGGCCGTCGCCGACTGGGCGGGTGTAGGGCTGTCGATTCTTGCAGAGTTCCTCGACGACGACGGTGGCGTAGCACCCGGCTGGGGCGTCGAAGGTCAGTTCGATGCATTCGCCGTCTTCGTCGCGGTCGGTGCGGATGGCCGGTTCGCCCAGCGGGAACCGCAGGGCGCGTCGCGAGCCGTGGGCCTTGATCGCCCCGAGGTTGCGGAAGTCATCGAGGTTGACGTCGGCTTCCTCGAGGATGGCCTGTTCAATCCGGCCGGGATCGCCGGTGGCGAGGTCCGCGTCGTAGCCGGGCAGTGCGCCGGTCGGGCTGATCTCGAAGCGGTCGCAGCGGGGCTGTTCGGTTACGGGGTTCTCGACGGGGAAGATCCCGCCGGTGTCGGTTTTTCTCGCCAGGTCGCCCGGCAGGAGGCGGTCGAGGGCGGCGATCCGTCGAGCGAGGATGCGGTTGAACAGCTCGCTCTGCCAGGCTGAGACGAACAGCCTGCGCATCCGCTTGTCGACGGCGGCCAGGGCGTGGGCGGGGCGATGCTTTTTTTTGTAGGCTGACAGGGCCTTTCGCGGGTCGGCGTAGTGGCGGGGCCAGTGTTTCAGTGCCTTGTCCAGCGCCCCGACGTCGAATTCGTCGCGGGCCTGTCGGCAGTCGGGCGGGTCGGTGTCGCGCGGGCAGCCCAGGAACAATCGCACGAACCGTTCGAGGTCGCCGGCGACGATCGCCCGGCCGAGTTCGGCCGTGTCTCCCCGCGAGCCGAATCGCTGTGCGCCGAAGTAGTTCGGACAGCCCCGCCGGGCCAGGACCGCCAGGCTCGCTTCCGCGCGGGCCTGGGCGTCGTCGAGGCCCAGTTGCTCCCCCCAGCCGCCGTCGGGTCCGCCCGGCCGCAGGCGGATCGTGAAGCGGTTGCCCCGCAGGTGCCCGGTCCGCAGTTTGTTGTGATGTCGGCTGACCCAGACCACGCGGACCTGCCGATCGGTGAACCGTTTGACGGCCTCGACGTCGACGTGCTCGATGCTGAGGGTCTGCCGGGCGATGGCCTGGGCGTCCTTGAGCCCGGCAAAGCCCACGTCGCGGGGCCCGACCCCGAGGTGTCGCGCCAGCCGACTCACCGCCGCCGGCGTGGGGATGCCCCGTTTTTCGATGCGGACGTAGACGTGCGTGCCCTCGCCGGCCGGTTCGTAGAGGGGCAGTTCCTCGACGCGGAAGTCCTCGACCCGCTGCTTGAGCAACGCCTCGAAGGCCGGCAGGTCGGCGGTGAGATAGGGCAGGATGGGCTCGGTCATGATGGCGGGTCCGGGGGGCGCAGGGTCTCGACGGACAGGTATGACATAGGCGATTCATCGGGCAAAGACAACCCCCCGTCATCGCGTGTTGCGGTTCCGCGGGCAGGAGCGGTTGATTCCTGCCGACGTTGTGGTGTACACTGATCCCTTCGTGCCGGGCCGATCCTCGGAACCCGGAAGTGGAGACCACCCATCCTGTCACCAGAAGAGGTAGAACCATGACCATTCGCCGTTCGCATCTGTTGCTGTTGTGCCTGGCCGGGCTGACCGGTGCGGGCCTGCTGAGCCTGACCCGCAGCGAGGCTCAGGTTGCCGGTAGCACCGGCGGGACCGTCGCCGTCTGCAACATCGTCGAGGTATTCAAGGAATACCAGCGAGCCCAGGACGAAACGGAGAAGCTCAATCAGGAGCGCAACGCCTTCGCGGCCGAGGCCGAGAAGCGCAAGAAGCGGCTCGAATCGCTCCAGAACGAAGCCGAGGGCTTCAAGCCCGGCTCGCAGGCCCACGAGGACGCCCTGCAGCGCATGCAGAAGGAAATGATCGAATTTCGCGTTTGGGAGCAGTTTCAGCAGAACCTGATCCTCCGCAAGCACCGCCGGCTGACCGAGGAGATGTACGAACAAATCAAGGACGCCATCGCCCAGGTTGCCAAGGAACAGGGCTACGCGGTGGTGGTCCAGCTCGAGTCGGGCCAACTCCAGGCCCGCAACGTCGAGGAACTCATCGCCCAGATCGATCGGCGGAAGGTTCTCTACCACGCCGATTCCGTCGACATCACCGCGACAGTGCTCCAGAAGGTCAACGAGACCTACCGCATTTCCAAACCCTGACGCGCGGGAAAGGGCATGTTCCGCCAACCGATGACAGTCCGTGACCTGGCCGACCGATTGGCCGGTCGGGTCGAAGGCGACCCGGCCGTCGAGGTCCGTGCGCTGGCTTCGCTGGCCGACGCGGAGGTTACGGACCTGACCTTCGCGAACGAGGCCGACCTCGCCGGGCCGCTCTGCGCGTCGCGAGCCGGAGCAGCGATCGTGCCGTTCGATCTGGAACTGCCCGAACCGGCGATGGCGCTGATCCGCGTCGAGAACGTCCAGGCCGCCCTGGCCGTCCTGCTGGGCGACCTGGCCGACCCGGAGGACCTCCCACCGGTCGGGGTGCATCCGTCGGCCTGGGTGAGCGAGTCGGCCGACCTGGGCCCGCGGGTGGCCGTCGGCCCGCACGTTACGGTCGGCGAGGGGTCGCGGATCGGGGAGGACACGGTCCTCTGCGCGGGGGCGTTCGTCGGGCGGGGCGCGACGGTCGGTCGAGCCTGCGTGCTCGCCGAGGGGGTTGTGGTCCGCAGCGGCTGCGAACTCGGCGACCGGGTTCGCGTCGGGCCGGGCAGCGTCATCGGGTACGACGGGTACGGCTACTACATGAGCGAGGGCGTCCACCACAAAATTCCCCACGCCGGCAACGTCGTGATCGGCGACGACGTGGAACTCGGCGCGAACGTCTGCGTCGACCGTGCCAAGTGGGGTTCGACCCGCGTCGGGCCGGGCTGTAAGATCGACAACCTCGTCCAGATCGCCCACAACGTCCAGGTCGGCGCGGGGTCTCTGCTCGTCGCCCAAGTCGGCGTCGCCGGCAGCACGAAGCTGGGCAAGTACGTCGTCGCCGGCGGTGGGGCGGGCATTCGCGACAACATCAAGGTAGGTAACGGCGTGCAGATCGCCGCACACGCCGCCCTGGCCCGAAGCGCCGAAGACGGCGAGGTCCTCGTCGGCATGCCCGCCGAGAACGGACGCGACTTCTTCAAGGCCAAGGCCGCCCTCCGAAAACTCCCCGACCTGCTCAAACGCGTCAAACGGCTCGAACGTGAACTCGCCGACCTTCGCCAACCGCAGCCCGTACCCGACGCCAAGGAGACCCGCCCGTGACCGCCCAACGCACCCTCGCCAAGGAAACCGTCCTCGAAGGCCCGGGCCTGTTCTCCGGTATTCCCTGCTGGATGCGCTGCCTGCCGGCCTCGGAAGATACAGGCATCGTCTTCGTGCGGACCGACACGATTTCACCCATCGAAATCCCCGCCACCGTCGAGTTCCTCTCCCCGCGTCCCCGCCGGACCACCAGCCTCAGCAAAGACGGCGTTGCCGTCGACACCGTCGAACACCTCCTGTCGGCTGCGATGGGCCTGGGCGTCGACAACCTCCGCGTGGAAGTCAACGCCGAGGAACTGCCCTCGACGGACGGGTCCGCCCAGCCCTTCGCCGAAGCCTTCCGCCAGGCGGGCCTGGAGGAACAGGACATCGACCGCGATGTCATCGTCCCGGAAGAGCCCGTCGTCGTCTCCGACGGCCAGGCGATGCTCGCCGCCCTGCCCGGGCCGTCCGATGCCCTGGAAATCACCTACACCCTCGACTACGCCATGCCCTCGATCGGCCGGCAGGTCCTGACCTATCGGCTGGGACAGGACGACTTCATGACCGACCTGGCGCCGGCGCGGACCTTCCTTCTCGAAGACGAAGCGAAACAGTTCCAGTCCATGGGCCTCGGACTGCACCTGACGACCCACGACGTGCTGGTCATGCGCGACGACGGGCCGATCGACAACGAACTGCGATTTCCCGACGAGCACGTCCGGCACAAGGTACAGGACCTGCTGGGCGACCTGGCCCTGCTGGGCAGACCGCTCGCCGGACGCGTCATCGCCACCCGCAGCGGACATGAGATGAACCACGACCTCGTCAAGCAGCTCGCCGAAAGCCTCGTCGCCCAGGAACAGGCCGGCGCAGGCGCAGGCGAGCCGGTCATGGACATCCGCAAGATCATGCGCCTCCTGCCCCATCGCTACCCGTTCCTGATGATCGACCGCATCGTCGCCATCGAGGGCGACAGCAAAGCCATCGGGATCAAGAACGTCACCATCAACGAGCCCTACTTCACAGGTCACTACCCCAACCTGCCGATCATGCCCGGGGTGATGATCGTCGAGGCGATGGCCCAACTGTCGGGTATCCTGCTGTCCCGCCGGCTGGAACACACCGGAAAAGTCGCCGTCCTGCTCAGCATGGATCGCGTGAAAATGCGCCGCCCCGTCCGACCGGGCGACCAACTGGTCCTCGAAGCCCAGGCCCTCCACGCCCGGTCCCGCACCGGCCACTGCAAATGCCGAGCCCTGGTCGGACAGGACATTGCCGCCGAAGCCGAAATCAAATTCATGCTCGTCGACAGCGAGCCGATCTGAGGTAGCATGGCCGTCTCGGCCATGAGTCGCAGGGGCATCTTGCCCATGACATCACGTTGTAACGGTCCAGAGCAGGGGCAAGAGGCCCCTGCGACGCACGCCCGCACGGGCGTGCCACGACACAAGCACGGGAAGAACCACTTCATGCCGGACATCTCCCCTCACAGCATCGTCGAAAAAGGCGCGAAACTCGCCCGGGACGTTCGCGTCGGACCGTTCTGCTACGTCGGCCCGAACGTCCACATCGGGCCCGGCTGCGTCCTCCACAACAACGTCACCGTCGTGGGTCGCACGACCCTGGGCGAGCAGAACCACGTCTTCCCCCTGGCCGTCATCGGCCTGGGCCCGGACGGCGAGGGAGCCAGGGGCAAGTGCGTCATCGGCAACGCCAACAGCATCCGCGAGCACGTGACGATCTACGGCGGGACCAGTCGGTGCCCCACCCGCATCGGGCAGGACAACCTGCTGATGATCGCCTCACAGGTCGGCGCCGGCGCGACGCTGGGCGACCACGGCATCTTCGCCAACTGCACCCACATCGCCGCCCACGCTGTCTTCGAGGACTACGTCCGCACCAGCGCCTGGAGCACCGTCGAGGAGGGTGTCACCGTCGGGGCCTACACCTTCATCGCCGGCTACGTCCACGTCGACCGCGACGCCCCGCCCTACGCCATGATCCAGGGAACCCCCTTCCGCGTTCGCGGCGTCAACAGCCATAACCTCAAACAGTGCGGCTTCGGCGAGGACGACATCCGCCAGCTCAAACGCATCTTCCGCGAGGTCTTCAACGGCAACGGGACGATGAAACCCCAGGCCGTCGACTCCCTCCAAGACGCCGTCGCGGACAACCCGCATCTGGCCAAGCTCGCGGACTACCTGCGGAAAGCGGGGCAGCAGCATGATGGCTGATCTCCAGGTCCTGCGGGAAATCGACCCCTCCGCGCGGGTCGCCCCGGACGTGACGATCGGGCCCTACTGCGTGATCGGCCCGGACGTGACGATCGGCCCCCGCACCGTCCTCGGGCGGCGAGTCACCGTCGCGGGCAACACGACCATCGGCTCGGGCAACGTCATCCAGGACGCCTGCGTCCTCGGGGCCATCCCCCAGGACCTCAAGTACCGCGGCGCCGATACCGTCCTGGTCATCGGGCACAACAACCGCCTCGGGCGGATGGTCACCGCTCACACCGGCACGGAGTCCGGCGGATTCGTCACGCGGATCGGCGACGGCAACGTCCTGCAGGACGGAACCCACGTCGCCCACGACTGCTACGTCGACGACCGCACCCACATCGGGCGGAGCGTCCAACTCGCCGGGCACATCCGCGTCCACGACGGGGCGGTCATCGAGGACCTCGCCGGCATCCACCACTTTGTGACGATCGGGCGGTTTGCCCGCGTCGGTCCGGGCACGCCGGTTCGCCGGGACGTTCCGCCGTTCACCGACTTTTTCAGCGAGGACTACGGCTGGACCGCGCCGTCGGTCCGCGGCCTGCACGAGGCCGGCATCGCCGCGGCCGACCTCGCCCCCGAAGAAGAAGCCGAACTCCGACGCGCCCTCCACGAGCTGTTCGAGGACGAATCCGCCCTGCAGACCAAAATTGAACAGCTCGAAAACCTCGGCGTCGAAGGCCAGGCCGCCGACCTCTGCACCTTCTGCCAGCAGAGCCTCCAGGGCAAGTTCGGCCGGGTCCGCGAGCACTATCGAGGCAAAATCCCTCCCGAGGCCGAGCAGTCCCTCCCCCCCGAAACCCTCGCCGAAATTCAGAGGAACCTGCCATGAGCTTTCGCGTCGCCGTTGTCGGCTGCGGGCGGATGGGCAAGCACCACGCCCGGACGTTCCATCAGCTCGAATCCGCCGATCTCGTCTGCGTCGTCGACGCCAACGCCAAGGCCGCCGAGTCTCTCGCCCGCCAGCGCGACTGCGACGCCCTGACCGATCCCGCCCAGGCCGTCGAACGCGTCGACGCGGCCGTCATCGCCACCCCCACCGTCGCCCACCTCGACGCCGCACGCCCCTTCGTCCAGGCCGGCAAGGGCGTACTCATCGAAAAACCGTTCTGCAACGACCCCCTCGCCGGACAGGCCCTGATCGACCTTGCCGAAACCACCGGCGCGGTCGTGCTGACCGGGCATACCGAACGCTTCAACCCCGCCAGCGTCGCGCTGAGCACCTACGCCGTGAAGCCCAAGTTCATCGAGGCCCACCGCATCAGCCCGTACACCTTCCGCTCCGCCGACGTCGGGGTCGTCCTCGACATGATGATCCACGACATCGACCTCGTCCTCAGTTACGCCCGCAGCGACGTGGCCGACATCCAGGCCGTCGGCGTCGCGGTCGTCGGCGCGACCGAGGACATCTGCAACGCCCGCCTGAGCTTCGCCAACGGGTGCGTCGCCAACATCACCGCCAGCCGACTCGCCATCAAAACCGAACGCAAAATGCGCATCTTCTCCGAGGAACACTATCTCTCGGTCGACTACGGCAAGAAGGTCGGCATCGTCATCGAAAAAGGCAAGAACCTCGACCTGATCCAGATGGCCCGCGACATGGACGTCGACGACATCGCCGAACTCGCCCAGTCCGTCGACTACACCGATCTGCTGACCATCGAGGAATTGTCCATCGACGAATCACAGGGCGACCCGCTGACGCTCCAGGCCCGCGACTTCCAGGCCGCCGTGCAGGCAGGCAAGAGCCCGACCGTGCCGGCCAGCGACGGTCTCGCCGCCGTCCGCACCGCCAACGCCATCGTTGAGAAGCTCAACCAGCACCGCTGGGACGGCGAGGTCTCCGAACGCTCCGGGCCCCATATCATCGATCCGTCGTAACCGCACCCGAGGACACCCGCTCGCCGCGAGCCGGCTTGCACGTCGGTCAAAAAACCATATCCTCGGGGGACCGGTGTCGACATCCGGTTGTCGACGCCGCTTCCCGCGATACAGGAGACGCCTCATGGAACGCATCAAGTTCGAGTTGTCCGAAGAGCAGATGCCCAGGCAGTGGTACAACCTTGCCGCCGATCTGCCCAACCCGCCCCAGCCGCCGATCAAAGCCGACGGCAATCCGCTCTCGCCGGAAGACCTCGCCCCGGTCTTCCCGATGAACCTCATCGAACAGGAGATGTCCACCGCGCGGTGGATCGACATCCCCGAGGAGATTCTCCAGTACCTCGCGATGTGGAGGCCCAGCCCGCTGTACCG
>CAYMAP010000108.1:0-9023 GCA_964388425.1 uncultured Planctomycetaceae bacterium | reverse complement strand
TGCGTTGACGAATCGCCCTGCTTTTTCGTTCCGTCGACTTTTGAGGGGCGCATCGAGTATGCTCCGGCTATGCATGAAACGACCGACAGGCGCGCCGTGGTGCTATTGTCCGGCGGGTTGGACAGCGCGACCGTTCTGGCTCTTGCCCTAGCGGAGGGCTTTGCATGCCATGCGTTGAGTTTCGATTACGGCCAGCGGCACCGCTCCGAGCTGGACGCCGCCGGCCGGGTGGCCGAATACCTTGGGGCCGTCGAGCACCGCATCGTCGCGCTGGACCTCTCGGCGGGGGGCGGGTTCGGGCGCAGCGCACTGACCGATGACCTGGACGTCCCGCACGACCGACCGGCTGCGGACATGAGCGACGGGATTCCCGCGACCTACGTCCCGGCGAGGAACACGATCTTCCTGTCGATCGCACTGGGCTATGCCGAGGTCCTGGGGGCCTTCGACCTGTTCCTCGGCGTCAACGCCGTGGACTACAGCGGCTACCCGGACTGCCGGCCGGCGTTCGTCGAGACGTTTGAGCGGCTGGCGAACCTCGCCACCGCCGCCGCGGTCGAGGGCCGGGGAACCTTCCGCGTCCACGCCCCGCTGATTTCGATGACCAAGGCAAAGATTATCGAAACCGGCACGCGTCTGGGCGTGGACTACGCCCTGACGCACAGTTGCTACGACCCGGCCGACGACGGACGGGCCTGCGGACGGTGCGACGCCTGCAACCTGCGGCGGACCGGCTTTCTCGAGGCCGGCATCGACGACCCCACGCCCTACGTCAGTCGTCCATCGCGGGGATGAAGCTCTGGAGCAGTTCGACGATGCCCTCGGCCAGGGCGATGTCGTTCGGCTCGGGGTGGTGCGCCCAGAGCCAGTGGAGGTGCTGCTGCCAGGCGAGGACAAAATTTTGCGGCTCCTCGGGGTCGAGGTGCATCCGGCGGTAGGCTTCGACCTGTTCGAGCACGTCCGGGTGCAGGTTGGGCTGGCAGCTCATGGCGGCGTACTCGCACAGACCGACCGCGCCGGCCTCGTAGAGCCGTTCGGCCATCTCGGTCATCTCCGCCGACGTCATCGCACGGACGTCGTAGTCCTCGGCGATGTCCAGGACCACGGCAGCCATCCGCAGAGCCTCGGCCATCACGCCGGAGGGCTCGAAGTCATCCTCGTCGGGATACTGTTCGGCGGAGAGATACACGCCCTGATTACGTTCTTCATCGGTCATGAGTTACCTCGCCAGCGGCTGGGTACATATCGGAAGCCGCCAAGCCGGGCTTTGGCGAGAAACGACTCTCCGGGCGCAAAAAGGCGGGGCACAGCCGCGGGCTGCGCCCCTTCGATCGGACCAGCAGGCTCTCAGGCCGCCCCACGGCCGGAGCGGTCGAGGCTCTCCAGCAGCCGAATGATCGACTGTGTCTTGTCCGTGAAATACGAGCTGTGCCCGAACTCCAGTTGCCTCGCCAGGATGGCCCGCCACTCCTGCAGGGCGTCGCGGGTCCCGTCGGGGTCGGGCCTCTGGATGCCCTCAGCCCCGACCCGGTCGTAGTTGGCGCTGAGTTCGGGCTGGAAACTCAACATGGCAAGCTCCTCGCGTCCGATCCGCCCGGCCTGGTAGAGCTCCTGGCCCAGGCGGTTCATCCCGCGCGAGGAAATGTTCCGCACGTCGTATCGCCCTGCCAGCCGATTGCCGGGGCCGGCGGTCTCGGCGGGTTGCACGGTCTGGTCTGCCTGGGCGGAATGCTGCGTCTGGGCCCATGGAGCGGCCGCAGTCGGGGCCGCGGGAGAGGGTCCGGCGGGCTTGCTGCACTCCGTCAGCCGGGCGATGACGTTCGCGGATTCCGGCTGAATGGTCGCGGCCGGGGCGGCGGGCTTCGTCGGGCCGCTGAACGGACGCGTAAACGACGTCCCCATCGCCTTGCGCGACCGGCTTCGCCTCGTCTTCCTGCCCGTCGGTTGGCCCCGCCCGGGCGAAACGTGTTTCGTGAGATTCGTAAAAAAGGCCAGATCTTCCTCAGTCAGCATCTCTGCCCTGTCCATGGTCGTTTGTCTCCTGTGTTCCGATCGATGACTCATTCCCAGGGGAAACTCACCGAAATCCCCTGAACCACTGGACGGCCGCGGGCGCGTCCGGGTACACTTCGGAACGAATCCCCTACCAGCGCAACAAAATGGAGCTTTTTTCCGCAGGCGGCGGATTCTTCCGTTTTTCGGAAAGAAAGATGCGCCCCTCAAAAGTCGACGGAACGAAAAAAGCAGGGCGATTCGTCAACGCAAAGAATAGAGTTACGTCCCCAAAATGGTCCTACAACCTCGTTCTGGGTAATTCTGAGGGAGGCGTCAAGAAACAAAAACCCGCGCGGCGAAAAAACCCTGCGTGGAAGGAACCCTCACAAACCTCGGGCATGCCCGGGGCGACCATGATCACCGAAAGGATGCTCCATGCACACGATCGGCAACCTGGCAGCTATTGCAATCGGCGGGGCCTGCGGGGCGATGTGCCGATTCGGCCTTTCCGAAGCCCTCCAACGGCTCGGCGGGGCTGGCTTCGCCTGGGGCACCCTCGCCGTCAACCTCCTGGGCTGCTTTGCGATCGGGCTGGCCTACCACCTCGCAGCCACCACCGCCGTCCCCGCCGCCCTCCGCTTTGCGCTGGTCGTCGGGTTCATCGGAGCGTTCACGACCTTCAGCACCTTCAGCCTCGAAATTGCCGAATTCCTCCGCGACGGCCAATTCACCACCGCCGGTCTGCACCTCCTGCTGAGCAACCTCGCCGGCGTGGGGCTGACCTTCGCAGGTCTCGCGCTGGGCCACCGCCTCCACGTTGCCATGAGTCACTGACGCCGGCCTGAAGAAACAGCGTGGGGGCATCCCGCTTCGCCAAGGCTTCGCAGGACACAAGCACCCACCCTCCGTTCTCAGAGCCTGTATGAACACGTGGCATGGCGTCCCGCGCATGTCGAAACAAACACATCAGGGCCAGGATGGCCCCGCGACGCAACGGCAAGATGCCGGTGCCACGAGAAGAGCGGTCCTCAGAGCGTGAACTGGAACCGGTCGATCAGCGCGCCGGGCAGACGGGCCGAGGCGGTCGAACGCTGTTCGTAGGTCGAGGTATCGGGCAGGAACTCCCGCTGGCGCGTCAGCCCGAGCAGGTTCTCGCCGAGGGCGCGGAAGACGGTCTCGTCGAATCGCATGACGTTCAACGGCGCGACGATGTTACCGCCCTCGACCCAGAACGTCCCGAATCGCGTCATGCCGGTGATCCGTCCGCCGGCGAGGTCGGAGTAATTGAGGTACCAGAGCTGGTTGGCCAGCACGCCTTCGGAAAGCTGCTGGGGGATGGTCTCGGCGTCGAATTCGCCCGGTGCGAGGTCGAGGGCTTCGGGCACTTCCGAACCGGCGTTGACGGGCCGGTCGTATTCCTTGCCCGACCGCGGGCTGACCAACGGCTGGGCGAGTTTGCCCTGCTCGATCAGTCCGACGCGGTCCGGCAGGACGTAGCCAACCCGCGAGAAGTTCGGCCCGATGCCGGCGGCGGTGTGCTCGGCGAGCGTCACGCGATCGTCGAGCGTCAGACCGGCCTCGATCATCTTCAGCAGGCATGTGTTGCGGGTCCGGTGGGCCTTGAGGGCAAAGCCCGTGTACGAGACCATTTCCAGGAATTCCGCCAGCGCGGGCGGCGCGAGGTACGTCCGGTACTCGCCGGGGTCGATGGTGATCGGCTCCTTGCCGAGCAGGTCGAGCTGCTCCAGGGCCGACGCAACGCGCTGGGCGAACTCCTCGTCCGACCAGGCGAAGCCGGCGTACTGGGCTTTGACCGCCTTGTCGTCGTGGGCGTAAAAGCTCCAGTCGAGGCTGAAGCTGTGGGAGGCGAACCAGTTCCGCTGCCCGAGCGAGTTGGCAAAGCCCGCCCGGATGCACCCGCCGGCCAGCAGGCCCACGAGGTCGCGCCCCTGCCCTGCCTCCAGCACGGCCGCAATCGCGTCATCGGTTTCCGGCAGGTCGTTCGGGCCGACCTGCTCGGTACTCGTCGGGTCGGTATTGACCAGCAGGTAGGGGTCCTCGGCAAGCTGGGGCAATTGCTCCCGCAACGCCTCGATGGCCTGCCGAGCCCGGGCGAGGTCCAGCTCCGCCTCGCCCGTCAGCGTGAAGGTCTCGCTGGCGTGGCGTTGTCCGGCGATCAACTCGACGGTCAGAGAATTCTGCTGGACCGAGCCGGCCTGGCGGATCGCGCTGCGATTGAACCGCACGAAGTCGCTGTCCTCCCCGGCGAGGTTCAGCAGCAGCATTTCGTCCGAACCGCCCTCGCCGATCAACGCATCCGCCAGGTTGTTGAAGTAGTCCTGCATGGCTTTACGCGCCCCCGAAGACGTCGACGTCGTCGAACAGGCAGGCGGGGCTGGCGTGGCCGACGCGGATGACCTGGTTCGGCTCGCCCTTGCCGCAGTACGGCGTGCCGAAGACGCCGACGGTTTCCTTTTTGCCCACCGCCCGCAGGTTCCGCCAGAACGTCGCGCTGATGCCGCGGTAGTTGGGATTTTTGACCGGGCGGGTGAGTTTGCCGTTTTCGATCAGCTCGGCGTACTCGCAGCCGAACTGGAACTTGTTTCGGCTGTCGTCGATGGACCACGAGCGGTTCGTCCGCATGAACACGCCGAAGTCGACCTGCCCGATCATCTCGGCGAGAGTGCTATCGCCCGGCTCGACGTTGAGGTTCGCCATCCGGTCGATGGGCGGGCGGTTCCAGTGGCAGGCGCGTGCATTGGCCACGCCGGGCAGCCCGCTGCGGAGCTGGCTGACCGTCCCGCCGAGCCCGCGCTGGAGGATGCCGTCGCGGATGATGAATTCCTTGCGGGCCTCGGCCCCGTCGTCATCCCAGCGGTAGGTCGCGAACTGCTTCGGGTTCGTCGGGTCGAACGTCACGTTCAGCAGCTCGCTGCCGTAGCGGTAGGTCCCGAACATCTCGGGGGTCACGAAGCTCGTGCCGGCATAGTTGCGTTCGTCGCCGAGGATGCGGTCGATCTCCAGCGGGTGCCCGATGGACTCGTGAATCTGGAGCATCATCTGGTCGCTGGCCAGCAGGACGGGCATCCGCCCGGTGGGGCAGTCCTCGGCGTCGAGCAGCAGGAGGGCTTCCTCGGCGATGCAGACGCCGGCGTACTTGAACTCGCAGGCGTGGAAGACTTCCAGCCCGCCCTGCTTGCACTGGCCTCGCAGGCTGCCGAGCGTGCGGGTGTGCGTCTCGCTGCCGCGATTGGCCGTCGCCGACAGCGAGGGCGCCAGCAGCCGAAGTCGCTGGTACGCCCGCCCGCCGTGGCTGGTGAGATAGAGGCTTTCCAGTTCCGTCCGCCAGACGCTGGCCTCCCAGTCGACGATGCGGTCGTCGATGTTGAGTTTGTTCGCGGCCTTGCGGAGGTAGGCGTACTTCTCCTCCGTCGTCTGGGACTCCCAAGGAATGTCCTCCGGCCCGACGTATTCGCCGACCGGCGCGGGCATCTCGAGGTTGCGGGTATCCAGGACGGATCGTCCGGCCGAGGCGCGGGCAATTTTCGTGGCGGCCTGCATCGCCCGGCGGATGCCGCTTTCGGTCAGGTCGCTCGTCGCCGCGTAGCCCAGCCCGCCGGCGTCGTGAACGGTGACCATCCCCCCGCAGTCGTCGCCGCGGCGCATCGGCTCGTCGACGCCCTGACGGACGCTGAGTATCTCGTCGCGCGACCGTACGGCCCGCAGCGAGCAGAACTCCACCGCGGGCAACGTCTCGCCAAAGCGTTGTTCGATCTTCGCAAGCATGGGGCAAACCGTGGGGAAGGCGCGTACTCTGATGACTCACCGATTCCGTCGAAGGGGCCTAGCGAGCCTGCCGGACGACTCTCAGGTTGCGCCACCTCCCATGACGTGTACCTTACCACAGCCGGGGGCGGCTGTGCTACACGTCATTTCCCCACTGTTCGCGACGGGAATTTATGCCGACGCACTCGGCGGGGCGAGGTTGGCGCAGCCGAGGGTCCGTTCGGTAAAGGCCGCGGCGCGGAGCAGGGCTTGTTCGCCGAGGACGGGGCCGATCAGTTGCAGTCCGATGGGCAGGTTCCCGCTATCCAGGCCGCAGGGCAGACTGATGGCCGGCAGGCCAGCGAGGTTGACACTGATGGTGTAGACGTCCTGGAGGTACATCTGGAGGGGGTCGTCGGCCATCTGCCCGATGGGGAAGGCGGTGTTGGGGCAGGTGGGGGTGAGGATGACGTCGCATTGTTTCAGCGCAGAGGCGAAGTCGTCGGCGATGAGTCGGCGGACTTTCAGGGCGCGGTTGTAATAGGCGTCGTAGTATCCGCTGGACAGGGCGTAGGTGCCGAGCATGATGCGGCGTTTGACTTCCGCCCCGAGCGCTTCGTCCCGGCTGGCGGAGTAGAGTTCGACGATGTCGTCGGTGGCCTCGGCGGTGCGGTGGCCGTAGTGTACGCCGTCGTAGCGGGCGAGGTTGCTGGAGGCCTCGGCGGTGCAGACGACGTAGTAGCAGGCGACGGCGAAGCTGGAGAGGGTGCCCGCCTCGTCGACGTCGATCCGGCTGTGGGGCAGGTCGACTTCCACAGTCCGCACCCCGGCTGCACGGAGTTTGTCGATGGAAGCGCCGACGGCCTCGCGGACCGCCCCGCCGAGGGTTTCATTGAAGAACTGTTTCGGCAGCCCGACGGTAAGATTGTCGGCTGGGGCGTCGAGTGCGGCGAGGTAGTCCGGAACATCGCCGGGCAGGCTGGTCGCGTCGCGGGGGTCGTGCCCGGCGAGCACGCCCAGCAGCAGCGCCGCGTCGCGGACGTCGCGCGTCAGCGGGCCGATCTGGTCGAGGCTGGACCCGAACGCGACCAGTCCGTATCGGCTGACCCGGCCGTAGGTGGGCTTGAGCCCCACGCAGCCGCAGAACCCGGCCGGTTGGCGGATGGACCCGCCGGTGTCGCTGCCGACCGCGGCGGCGGCGAGTCTCCCCGCAACGGCGGCGGCCGACCCGCCGCTCGACCCGCCCGGCACACGGGAGGTGTCCCACGGATTGGCGGCGGGGGCGAAGCTGCTGTTCTCGTTCGACGAGCCCATGGCGAACTCGTCCATGTTGGTCTTGCCGAGAATGACAGCCCCGGCGGATTCGAGTCGCTCGACGGCCGTCGCGGTGTACGGAGCGTTGAAGTATTCGAGGTATCGCGACGCGCAGGTCGTTCGCCCGAAGGTGGTGGTCATGTTGTCCTTGACGGCGACGGGCACGCCGGCGAGCGGGCCGGTGGCCTCGCCGGCGTCGACGGCGCGTGCGCGGTCGAGGGCGCGGGCGGCGTGGACGTCGAGGAACGCGCGAAGCTGCCCGTCGTGGGCGTCGATGGCATCGAGGTAGGCTTGCGCTGCTTCGACCGCCGAACATTCGCCGGAGGCGACGGCGTCGCGCAGGGCAACGGCGGACAGCGAACGAAGGGCGTCGGCGCTCATGACCCGGCCCCCAGGACACGGGGCACGAGGAAGACGTCCTCGTGGCGCTTCGGCGCGTTGGCCAAGGCGGCGTCGGGGGCAAGGCTCTGCCCCGGCTCGTCGTCGGCCAGGACGTTCGTTCGCTCCACGGCGTGGGGCATGGGGTCGACGCCCTCGATGTCCACCTGCTGGAGCTTGCTGAACGCCGCCAGGACTTCGCCCAACTGCTGGCTGAAGGTGGCGACCTCGGCATCCGTCAGCCGAATCCGGCTCAGACGCGCAATGCTGCGAACCTGTTGTTCGTCGATGGGACTGCTCATGGAAGGACTCCGCGTTGTCAGGAAAGCCCGATCTTCCCGCCCGACCGGCGAGAAGTCAACCGGCGAGCGTGCCCGGCACCGGAACGGGCTGGACAGGCCAACCGCCGGGGCGGTACAGTAGGTGGACTTCCTGCGGTCTTTTTTCGGCGAGATCATGACGGATGGAGTCTTCATCCTGGCGGTGCTGGACTGGGCGGTGAGGCACTGGGCGCTGATCGCCATTGGCGTGACGTGTCTGAGCATCCTCGGCGCGGCGGCCTGGCTGTTGAGCTACTACGTCCGCATCTGCCTGAATATCTTCGTGGATACCCCGCCCCCGATGAGCATGGGGCCGATGGATTTCCAGCGGCTGGACGGAGAAGTCGTCCGCTTCCGCAGCTACGACGGCACGAGCCTTCGCGGCATGCACCTCAGTCCGCCCAAGGGCCAGCCGTACAAGGGTACGATCGTCTTCTGCCATGAGTACGGCTCGGACATGTACAGTTGTGCCCGCTACACCCGCCCGCTGCTGGAGGCGGGGTTCGATGTCTTCACCTTCGACTTCCGCGCCCACGGGGACTCCAGCGGGGGGCTGTATAATCCGCTGCAGTGGCCCAGCGACAAGGAACTCGGGGATGTGCTCGGAGCGACGGCGTACGTCGAGAGCGTCCTGGCGGCGGAGGGTAAGCCGAGGGACATCGGGCTGTTCGGCATCAGCCGGGGCGCCGGGGCAGGCCTGCTCGCGGCTGCGACCGACGCCAACATCAAGGCCATCGTCTGCGACGGAGCCTTCAGTACCGAAACGACCCTGGTGGCGCTGATGAAACGGTGGGCAAAAATCTTCGCCACCGTCAAAGTCGTTTACGAAAACCACCCCGACGCATTCTGGCGGTTCCTGGCCTGGCTGCTGATGCGTTTCGCCCAGCCCAAGCTCCGCAGACGGTTTCCTTCCGTCCGCAAGGCCCTGAAAGAAATGTCACCGCGACCGATGTTCTTCATTCACGGCCAGCGGGACAGCTACATCCGCGTCGAGCAGACCCAACTGCTGCATGACATCGCCCCCAGCCCGAAGTACCTCTGGATCGTCGAACGGGCCAAGCACAACCAGGCCGTCGTCACCGCTCCCGAGGCCTACGCCGCCCGAACGACGGCGTTCTTCAACCGACACCTCGCCGGCGAAGACGTCGCCGACGACGCCATCCAGTCCGACCCACGCCAGGCGGATGTGGCCTGAAAACGCAACACAGACGCCTCCCTCAGAACTGCCAAGAACACGCTGGGAGGACCGTT
>CAYMAP010000107.1:0-9047 GCA_964388425.1 uncultured Planctomycetaceae bacterium | reverse complement strand
GTGACATCCCCAAAACGGTCCTCCCAGCGTGTTCTTGGCAGTTCTGAGGGAGGCGGCAAAAACCGTTCTTTTCGTGGCACCGGCCTCTTGCCGGTGCGTTGCCGGGCCATCCTGGCCCTGCGCCGCCGGCCCGCTGCGCGGGCAGGACGCCCGTCAAACGCATGGCCAGACGGCCATGCCGCGGTTTTATACAGGTTTCAGTCGTTGCCGCCGAGTTGGAGCATTGCCAGGGCCGTCGAGACGTCGTTGGTGTACTCGAAGATTTTATCCAGCCCCGTTACCAGCAGCACGCCCCAGACCTGGGTGTTGACGTCACAGAGGACCAGCTTGTTCTCGGAGGTAATCATCGCCTTGCGCAGGCGGAGGAGCTTGGCGATGTTCGAGCTGTTGACGAACCCCACCGCCCCGAAGTTCAGCACGACGTGGCGGGGTTTTTCTTCGAGCTTCTCCATCAAGGCCGACAACTCGTCCGTGAACTGCGGATCGTCGGCCAGGTCCGCTACGATGATGTCATCCGACCATTCCTGTATCGCCATCGATTCTTCCTTTGTTGCTGGTGACTCCGACAGCATAGCCCCCCGACCCCGCCGGGGTCAACAGCCTATTGACCCGAACCGACTCACCGATTTCTCACCAGCAGGTCCATGGGGGCGTTGAGTGTCTCCGCGGCGGGGGTGATCTCGTCGAGGAAGCGTCGGCCGTCCTGGTAGTAGCCGGCGGTGGGCTTGAGGTCCGGCACGTGCCGCTGCCAGTAGGCGTTCAGCAGGCTCATGAACAGTTCGCGGAGGTACTTGCTCGCCATCGACGCCAGGGCGGTGCTGAGGCAGTGCGTCTCTCCGTCGACGCGGAAGCGGACTTCCATGGTCCTTCCGTCCCGGGTGAGCCGATAGACGCTTCGGCGGTCGCTTTCTTCGAGCACCTTCAGCGAGGCCGACGCAAATACCCGTCGCAACGGCTCGACGTAGCGCTGCTTCCCGCCCTGTCGGTCGACGGTGACCTGCACGTAGCGCTGGTCGGCCCAGGCGGTCCAGAGTTCGTGCAGCAGCCCGCATGTTGCGTCGAAGGCCGTCGTCCACTTGTTGTCCGTCGCGCCGATCATCCGGTTGAACCGCCCGACCAGCATAGGCCGACACGTCAGCCCGAGCAGCCCGACCCCCGCGTCGCGCATCGCGACCCGCAGGGCGTTGGCGGCGAGTTCCAGGTCCGTCGCGGTTCCGCAGGTCGGCAGCGGCAGCTCGCAGCGGCCGTACCACGGATACCCCGCGGACTCCTCGGTCGTCTCCGGAGCGACCGCCTCCAGCAACTCCGCCAGCGACGCCGGGACCGTCCTGTCCTCCCGACAGGCCAGCATCATGCACAGTACGCTCCGCTCGAGTACCGCCAGGGCGTCGTCCTTCCCGCGGTGGTAGAGCTTTTTGCTGTCGGCGTAGGCGAGCCTGCCCTTCCGCGCGCCCCGCAGGTCCCGGCAGACCTGTCGTTGCAGAAGCTCCCAGAGGTCGCAGTCCGCCTGGCCGTCCGGGACCCCGAACGCGGCCGAGGTCATTACCATCGGCCCCAGCATCGGCCCGAGGCCGGCTTCGTCAATGCCCGCGACAATCATGCGTCCACGCCTTTGAAAAGGATGTTGTATCGTGTAGCTCAGCCGCCCTCGGCTGAGGAAACGAACCGCGTGGGTGCAAGCAACCATGGTATCGCTCGCCAGTCTGTTTGCACAGGTTCTTTCGCTCATTTTCCGCCGCGATTTCAGCCGGGCCGTTCGCAACCGGGGATGCCGAGAAGGCCGCCAAGGGCTTCTCCTGCTGGGACCAGTTCGTGGCGATGCTGTTCTGCCAGCCTGGCGGGGCCAACAGACTCCGCGAGAGTTGCGTCGGCCTGGCGACGGCCATGGGCAAGCTGCGGCAATGCGCTTTGCGCTCCACCCGGCGAGCGTCAGACGCTACAATCGCCTCATGGCCAAGCGGTTCATACGCATTTCGCTGGCGGTGAAGTTCCGCCTGCTGTTCGGGCTGGCGCTGCTGGGCGTGATCGCCGCAGCCCTTCTCGTGCCGTGGTATTCGATGGAGATTCTCTCCGAGCATAGCCTGGAGACGACCGCCAGCGAGCTGACGCAGCTTCGGCTGAACGAATGGCAACGGAGCGTCATGCAGAAAGGCCAGAAGCATCTGCGCGACGAGGACAGCCTGATCGTCGAGACCTACCTCGCCGGGCACGAGGGCGAGGAACTGGCCGGCCCGGCGTTCATTCTGCTGTCGCCCGGCGGCGAGACGGACGCCGAACGTCTCGACAAGCCAGTCCGCAAGGCGCTGTCGTCGTTTCGGCAGACTCCAGGCAAGACCATCGCCTGGCGGCGGATGGAGGACGAGCGGGGCCGAACCACATACCGCTGCTTTCGCGCGGTCTACAATACCACCGCCTGTTCCCGCTGCCACAACACCACCGATCCGAACATCCCTCCCGGCTCGCGTTTCGCACCGGGCCAGCTTGTCGGGATGATCGACGTGACGTTGCCGGCCTCGGCGGCGTCGGGGACGCTGCTGTGGTGGACGCGCGGGGCGTTTCTCATCGGCGGGGTCCTGGCGGGGGTGCTGGCGCTGCTGATTTTTTCGGCGCTGGCGAATCGGATCATCCTCCGGCCCGTGCAGGAGTTGAGGCAACTAGCCGACAAGGTAGCCGACGGCGACCAGACCGTCCGCAGCACCGTTCAGACGGGCGATGAACTGGAGCACCTCGGCAGCAGCTTCAACGACATGCTCGACGCCATCCAGCTCCAGCACACCCGGCTTCGTTCCGCCAACCGCGCCCTGGACCTGAAGCTCAACGAACTCGGCGAGCGGAACGTCGCGCTCTACGAGGCCAACCTCGTCAAGACCGAATTCCTCGCCAACATCTCCCACGAACTCCGCACGCCGCTCAACAGCATCATCGGTTTCGCGGATCTGCTGGGTTCGAGCAACGACGAAAAGGTCGCGCGTTACGGCAGCAACATCGCCTCGGCGGCGAAGAATCTTCTGGCGATGATCAACGACATGCTGGACCTCGCGAAGATCGAAGCCGGCCGGGCCACCGTCCACCTCCAGCGCGTCAGCCTGCTGGATACCTGCCAGACGCTCCTGGCGTTGATGGAACCCCAGGCGGACAAGAAGCGCATCACGCTGCACGGCACGCTCGACGAGTCCATCCCCATCGTCACCACCGACGGCGGGAAGGTTCAGCAGATTCTCTACAACCTCCTGAGCAACGCCGTCAAGTTCACGCCGCCCGAGGGTGACGTGACGATCGAGGCCAGGCGAGCCGAGGGCAACGGGCGGGGCGAGGAAATCCACATCGCCGTCGCCGACACCGGGCCGGGCATCTCCGAAGCCGACCAGGCGCGGATTTTCGAGAAGTTCTACCAGTCCGACTCGACGCTGACGAAGGAATCACCCGGAGCCGGCCTGGGCCTGGCCATCAGCAAGGAACTGGCCACCCTGCTGGGCGGTCGCCTGACGCTGCGCAGCGACCCCGGCGGGGGGGCGACGTTCACGCTCATCCTGCCCGCCGAACCGCCCGAGGCGTTGCGGGAGGAGCACGAGAAATCCGCCGACAGGACCGACAAACAACAGGACTGCTGAGTTTCCGCGTGGGTGCAAGCACCCCCCGGATTCGTGGCCGAGCTACGGGGGATTGTGTAGCTCAGCCGTCTCCGGCTGAGTGTTCCGCTCCACTGCCCGGTTCAATACCAGACCATGACGAGAAGGTTGGGTTCGGCGCGTTTGCCTTCCATCACGCCGATGGTCTGCGTGACGTGTTTGACCTCGATGTCGTCGTTGCTGTCCAGCCAGTCGTTGATGACCGTTTCCATGTGCAGGAGGGGGCCTTCGGCGATCTTGGCGTTGAAGGTACGCACCCGGGTCGCGCCCTTGCCGGTGTTGTTCAGCGGGCGTTTGAACTCGTCCTTGTGCGTCAACCCGCGGGCAGCGGCGCCGCCGATCTTCATTTTCCGCTGGAGGGAGCCGCTTTGTTCGCCGGCCTCGCCGTCGTCAATGAGTTTGATCGGCTCGTCGAGATCTTCTCCCTTTTTCTGGGGCTGAGGCGGCGGGACGGGTTTCGGCTCGCCCTGTTGGCCCGACGGGGGCACGGGCACGGGGCCGGACGCCTGTTGCTGGCTCGGCGGGGGGACCGGCACGGGTTGAGGCTCGTCCGACGATTCGTCGTCGACGTCGAGTTCGATGGGCAGCGGTTCCTCGTCGCGGTTCTCAGCAGTCATGCGATTCTCCTTCGCGCCGTCCTTTCGAACGGCTGAGCATGAAATGAAAATGATTGCGGAATGAACGTCTCCGGCCGGTTATGATAAAACTTCACGATGGTCCCGTCAACGCCGGACCTTCCGATCGAGAGAAAGCCCGCGCATGTATCGCAATACCATTTTGCTGGTCCTGTTCCTGGCCGGTCTGCTTCTGGTGGTCGTTCTGCACTACCTGCCCTCTGAGCAGACCTCGCCGATCGCCGACCCCGTCCGCCCCATGCGACCCTCGCAGGGGGGGGAGTTTCGCGGCATTTGTCTGCAACTCAACGACGCCGACCCCCAGCATCCCTACGAGCGATTCATCACGGAGATTTCCAAGACCGGCGCGAATACCGTCTGCCTGGTCCTGCACGCCTACCAGGAGAACGCCTCGTCCCAGGCCATCACCATCGACGCCCGCAAGACGCCCTCCGACGCCCACCTCGCCAAGCTCATCGACCACGCTCACGACCGAGGCCTGCGCGTCATGGTCATGCCCGTCGTACTGCTCTCCCAGCGACGGAGCAACGAATGGCGGGGCGAGATCAAGCCTGGCAACTGGAACGCCTGGTGGCAGGACTACAGCGACTTCGTACTGCATTATGCCCGTCTGGCCGAGGAAGGCGAGGTCGAAATTTTCGCCGTCGGCTCGGAACTGATCTCCACCGAAACCCAGACCGACCGCTGGAGCGCCCTGATCGCGGAGGTCCGCAAGGTCAGCTCAGCCCGGTTGACGTACTCGGCGAACTGGGACCACTACCAGGTGCCCAAGTTCTGGGCCGACCTCGACATCGTCGGCCTGACGACCTACTTCACTCTCGCCAAGGGCGCCGATCCCAGCTACGAAGCCATCCTCCGACGATGGACCGAAATCCGCGAGGATATCCTCGCCTGGCAGAAGACGGTCCGACGCCCGCTGCTGTTCACGGAGGTCGGCTGGCCGAATCAGGAAACCGCCGCCGAGTTCCCCTGGAACTACTACGCCGCCACCGACAAACCCGACCCGCAGCTCCAGGCACGTTGCTTCAAAGCCTTCTTCGAGACCTGGGTCCGCGAGAAGACCGTCGCCGGCTACCTCGTCTGGGAATGGGCCAACCACCCCGACCAGCCGACCGATCCTCAGAAGGACACGTCCTATCGCCCCGTCGGCAAGCCCGCCATGGAGGTTATCCAACGCTACTTCCAGATGCCCAGCCCCTGGCAGAAGGCCTCGACGACCCACCCGTCCGAGACGACGGGACGATCGCAACGCAAGGCCGAACCCGCTTGCCAATCCGCACCGCAATGAAACACACCTGACAGACCCGCGATGCAGCCGTTCTCCTTCCGACAAAGGAGTTGCTCCATGACCCCAAGCCGCCGATGCCTACTCCTGGCAACCCTGACCGGGCTGCTGGCCACCTGCCAAACCGCACGGCCCCAGGAGTTGACCTTCGAGATTCCCAGGCCGACGCCACCATCGTCGAAAAACCCGGACAGGAAACCCTCGACGGTCTGCGGGACATGCTCGTGGCGGAACTCCGCAGCGAACACGTCACGGACGCGTTCTGCAAGACCGTCGAACACGCCGGGGATCGGCTCGCAACCGTTTTGCCCAACGCCGAGGAAAACCCCAACGAATTGCACAACCAGCTCCGGGTCATCGACTGAGCCATGATCTCCTCACGATGCCCGGCCACAGACGAAACGCAACGTGCCGTATCCGGCATGCAACCCGTTGTGCATTTCATGAAGGAGCGTGTAGCTCCGCCGCCCTCGGCTGAGAAGCTCATCCGTGCGGTGCAGGTATTCGCTGCTCTGTTTTGTCTTAGCGGCGGGTCTCATGCCCAGGCCCTTCGCGATATCGCGGTGAATCCCTTGACGGGCGAGGTCTGGGCGGTCGGCGACCGTGGGACGGTCCTGCGCAGCGGCGACGGGGGGGAAACCTGGCGAGCGATCAAGCTCGACTCGCCGCTCCACGCTCACGCCGTCAGCTTCGACGGGCCGAGCCTGGCCCTCATCGGCGGGCGTGGCGTGCCCGGCTTCCCCACGCCTACCGGTCGGGCAGTGATCCTGCGCAGCGACGATGGGCGGACGTTTTCCCCTCTGCCCTCGGGCGGGCTGGGTTGGCTATACGGCGGGCGCGTTCAGGCCGGCAGCGCTCTGGTCGCCGGTGCCTGCCTCGGGACGCGCGACGGAGGCGCCTGGCGGACCCGTGACGCCGGCAGGACATGGGAACCCCTGGGTTTTGACAGCCCCGGATACCTGCGCACGGTTGCGATGGAGAGCTTTCGCTTCGTCTGCCTCGCCGGGGCCGAGGGCCGAATCCTGTCGCTGCGCAATTTCCGTCAGCCCGCCCGGCACCCGGCTGAGCGAGCGGGTGGACTGGCCTTTGCGGGGCTGGCGATCGGCCCGGACCGTCGAGGCTGGTCTGTCGGCACACGTGGCCAGGTCCGCACCGGCGGCCCCGCCGACGAACGCTGGGTCGGCCGCCCCATGCCCCTGCCGCCCGGTTCGGCCAGGTCGGCGGACCTCCAGGCCGTCGCCGTCCGCAAGCGGTGCGTTGCCATCGCCGGGGGACTGACGGGGCTGATCTTCCTCAGCGATGACGCCGGCGCGACGTTCCGGCCCCTGTCCGCACCCGGGTCCGGACCGGTCCGCAGCCTCTGCTGGGTCGACGACGACATCCTGCTGGCCGGTGGGGACGGCGGGCGCATCTGGCGATCCGCCGACGCCGGCGCGACCTGGGCGCAGACCCACGGCCCGTCTTCGTGCGACGTGCTGTTCCTCGCCGCGGCAGGCGACCTGAGCCTCTACCCCGCGCTGCTCGCCCACAGCCGGGCCGGCCTGGATACCGCGATGGTCTTCGCCACCGCACCCCACCTGCCGGAGACCTACCCGGCCATCCCGCCCGATCAGCCCGCGCGATCCGCCGCTCTGACTGCCGGGGCCGGCGGGGTGGTCGTCCTCGACGATTTCCGCTCGGTCAGCGGGGACGCGGCGGACCTCAACGCCGAGGCGATCCTCGCCGGCTGGTCACGCGACCTCGACGCCGACGCCGAGAACGAACTTCTTCGGCAGCTCGCTTTTGCGATCCGGGTCTACCGGCCGGCGGTTGTCGCCGTCGGGTTTTCCGGGCAGGGCGGCCGGGGGCGAACCGCCGAGAACCGCCTCATCGCCCGGCTCGGCAGGCAAGCCGTCGAACTCGCCGCCGACCCCGCCCGACTGCCGGCCACCGAGGCCCTGCCGGTGTGGAAAGTCCGTCGGGTGTTCACCGGCCTGGAGCAGAATGAAACCGCCCGTCTGCCCTGGGAAAGCCCCCGCCTGCTGAACCGGGCCGACTATAGCACCGCGATCGATGCCTCCCGCATCCCCCGTGGCGACAGCCGAACCATCGAACTCCAATCGGCCACGGCCGGCTGGCTCGCCCGGCCCGGCCCGGTGACCGCCCGGCCCGCTGTGTTCACCGCCTTTCGCTGCGCGGACGTTGACGGTTTCCTGGAACTGATGACCTCCGGGCTGCTCCCGCGGACGCTGGTTTATGAAAAACGGATCAGCACCCCCCAGCGGATGATGGCTGCCGGGACCTACCTCCAGCTCGGCGAGCGGGGCGGAAACGTCGCAGTCGTCATCCCCAAACTGCTCGACGCCGCAAAGGAAAAGCTCCCGCCCTCGCCCGTGGCAGGGTTGGACAATCGCCTCGACCCGGCCGTCCTGGCCGCCGATCGGCTGCTGCTGGCGTGGACTCGGCTCAGCGAGCAGGGCGACCTCGTCCGCGCCACCCAGGCCCGCGACGCCTTCTTCGATATCGGCGCGGGCCACCCGCTGTTCGAGCAGACCTCCGTGGTTGCCCTGGCGATGGGGTGCTCGGTGGAGTATCGTGCCGCCCTGGCCCGCAGCGGGCCGAGACAGACCTTCGACCACAAAGCCATCACGCGGGCGGCGGAACAATTTGCCGACTTCCACCCCTGGAGCGATTCGGCTGCGGGAATGCTGCTCAAGGCCCGTGCCCTGCAGGTGGCGGGCAAGGGCAAGCTCGCATCGGCAACGTTGGCGATCCTCGAAAGCGGACCGTTTCCTGAGGCGTACCGTCGTTCGGCCCGCCTCGCGCTGCTCAGGACCGGCAAAACGGGGGGGCTGGCCGGTTTCGCTCCGCTCGACGCGCCCTTCGTCCCCGAGCTGGGCAAGATCGACGGTCGGCTCGACGAGACGTTCTGGAACCGGGGCCGGCCGATGCCCCTGCGCCCGCTCGCCGGCGAGGAGCCGACGGACGATCTGGCGGGCGTGGTCCGGTTGGTTCGAGGCCCCGACGACCTTCGCGTGGGACTCGTTCTGCCGGACCTCACGGAGGTCCACTGGCGAGCTGTCTTCGCCATCGACGCAGACCACGACGGCTGGACCGACTTCCGCCTGGGCTTCGACTCCCGCGGGAAACGGTCCGCAGGCGTACACACCCGCATGGGACCGACCGCGAACCTGTCGGCGAAAAAAAACTTCCGCATTCAGGGCCGACGCGACGAGGACCGCAGGGAACTGACCTTCGAGCTGAGCATCCCGCTGCGAATCGTCGGCACGTCGCCCGGCGAACAGGCGTGGCGGGTTCAGCTTCGCGTCTCGGCCGAGGATTCTCACGGGCGACGCAGCGATCTCTTCCTGCATCCCCAGTCCCGGCCGGGTCTGGAACCCCAGCGGTACGGACTGCTTCGACTCGCGCCGATTGCACCGACCCAGCCCTGACCTCGTGATCCCCGACGGAGAAAAAAGACGCCTCCCTCAGAACTGCCAAGAACACGCTGGGAGGACC
>CAYMAP010000106.1:1720-9108 GCA_964388425.1 uncultured Planctomycetaceae bacterium | reverse complement strand
CTGAATTAGGCTCCGTCCAAAAGTGTAGCTCCGTCGTCCCCGGCGGAGATCAAATGCCGCAGCAGATCGGTCTGGCAGGGAAATCTCACAGCCGAGGGCGGCTGTGCTACTCACCGGCAAGATGCCGGTGCCACGACCTTGCGTGGCCTGCGGTGCCTGCTCCTGCGCCGAAAGGTGTCCCGTCAGCTTCCCTGCCCGACCTGCCGGACGTCGACGAATCGGCCCTTGTGGGACGACTCCTTGGCGGCGAGGCAGGCGTAGACGCTCGCCAGGCCCGTTTCGACGGGCGTGCGGGATTTCCCGTGACCGGCGAGAATGTCGAAGAAATCATGCGCCAGTTCGATGTCTCCCCCGAAGTGGCTGAGTCCCTCGGCGGCCTGGGTGACGTCGGTGAAGGGCTCGTGGTGGCGGATGCGGCGAAGCTCGTTGCGGTACCAGTCGAACTCGACCGTGCCCTCGTACCCGCTGACGACCGCGCCTCGGCGTTCGGCATTCCGGCGGGTGAAGAACACCTGCGTGTAGACCCCGTGCGACCCGTCGGCGAACTCGATCAGCGCGCTGGAGCAGTCCTCGTTCATGCCCTCTTCGGGCGTGCCGATGTCCTTGCCGAACGTGCAGGGGTGGTCCTCCAAGGTCCCGCCGGAGTGGTTCCGCTCCCGGTTGCGGGGGCTTTCCGGACAGGTGAGCCGCTTTTTGCATTGGCTGCAGGTCAGGCCCGGTTTCATGGACCCGCCGAAGACCCGCCCCCAGTTGGCCATCGCCGCGACGCGGACAATCGGCTGATCGGCGAGGTACATCAGGTAGTCCAGATCGTGGGTCGCCTTCTGCAGGAACAGCCCCTGGGTGATCTCGTACTTCCGGTACCCCGGGTGGTCGAAGTAGACCGTCCCGTAGGAGACGTAGTTCGTGGCGGCGATGTGCTCGACCTGCCCGACGGCCCCGTCGGCGATGAGCTGGCGGGCCTGGACGCACAGGGGCGAGACCCGCAGCGGGAAACTCACGACCACGGGGCAGCGGCTGGACTCAAAGGCCCGCTCCAGATGCCTCGCCTGCCGCATGTTCACTGCGACGGGCTTTTCCAGGTACAGCGGGATGTCGTACTTCGCAGCCTCGGCCGCGTAGGGGGTGTGCAGGTGGCAGCGCGTGGAGATCATCAGGCAATCCAGCTTCGCCTTGCGGACCATCGTGGCGAGGTCTTTGTAAAAGACCGCCTCGCGGTCGCATTCGGCGAGTCGGCTTCGAGCGCCTTCTTCGTCCGGGTCCACCACGCCGACAACCCGCAGGTCCGGTTCGACCACGCGGAATACGTTTTTGATCAGGCTGGCACCGCGCCCGCCCACTCCCACCACACCCATGCGAATCATGTCAGTTGCCTTTCATGGGGTCTCCGGGTCAGTCCAGATGGACGGTCTGTCCGGTATCGCAGCTTTGGCGTGCGGCGAGTCCGACCTGCACGCTCATTCGGCCATCGGCCCAGCTGCTGCGGGGCTTGTCGCCAGTTCGGCAGCAGCGGAAGAAATCCTGCAGGATGGGGATGTCCGCCCCGCCGTGCCCCCCGGCGATGCGGGTCCGCACGTCATGGACGGTCACGTCCTGGTCAAATCGCCTCCAGACCTTGACCAGCCCTTCCTTCATATCCGCCTCGGCTGATCCCTCCGTGCCCATGAGGTTCATCTGCCTCGTGCTGCGGGCGGTGACAACGTTGCAGGTGTACGACGCACGGACGTCGTTGTCGTATTCGATCATGGCCTGGCCGTTGTCAAACGTGTCCTTGTCGCTGTTGTAGAGGCACAGGTCGCTTGGCGTACCGGTCTGTTCTTCCAGCAGCCGGACCAGTTCGGGCAATTCGTGGTAGTCCAGGTAGTCCTCACACGTCTGGCTGACGGGGCAGTCCCGGCAGTGCGTGCCGGCCTCGGGTCGGGGCCGGTAATGGCTCAGGTTGCTAAAGGCCGAGACGCGGGTCGGCTTGCCCCCGGCGAACCAGTTCAGCAGGTCGAAGTCGTGGCAGGCCTTGGTGATCCACAGCCCCCCGCCGAACTCCCGCAGCCGGTTCCAGCGACGGAAGTAGGACCGGCCCTCGATATAGTACTCGTTGGCCTCGATCGTCAGGAGCTTGCCCAGCGTGCCGCTTTGGAGGACTTCGTGGAGTTTTTCGTGAACCGGTCCGTGTCGCAGGTTCATTCCGACGTAAAAGACCGTCTCGGCGTCACGGGCGACGTCGATGATACGGTCACAGTCGTCCAGCGTCGTCGCCAGGGGCTTTTCGCAGTAGACGTGTTTGCCCGCCTGGAGAGCGGCGATGGCGGGCTCGGCGTGGGCGGCGTCCCATGTGCCCACGAACACCGCTCCGACGCGCGGGTCGTTCACCGCCTCGTCCAAAGAGCCGTACACCGTTGCGTCCGACAAGTCGTATTCTCGAAAATACCATTCACACCGCGAGGGCAGAAGATCGTACGCCCCCGCGATGAATCCCTCGCGAGGATGGTCGCGAAGGTAATGGAATATCATACTGCTGCGGTTGCTCGCTCCGACAACCGCGATTCCGATCGGTTCCATCGTGTCATTCCTTTATTTCGGGTTGCATCTCAGCCGACCTCGGCTGAGGGGTGGGCCGCTCAGGGCGCAACAGTCCGTCCAGCGTACATTCGCAACCGTACAGGGCAAGGAAAAACCTACGCGGAGGGCGGAGGGTCGCCGGCAGGAAAAGCTGAAGGCAAGAGTATCCGGGAGGTTGCTTCGCGGCGTGCCAATGGGTAGGCTGGTGGTTTGGCCTGAGACGAACCGGTCTGCCCATCGGCAGGCCGAAGGAGCCCGATCATGATGGAATCACCCACCGATCCGCGGAACAACCCGCCCCACAGCCGGATTCTCGTCGTTGACGACAACGCCCAGAACATGGAACTGCTGGTGGCGTATCTGGACGAACTAGACTGTGACGTGGAGACGGCCCCGGACGGCGTCGAAGCGCTCGAGAACGTCCGTAACAACCCGCCCGACCTGATCCTTCTGGACGTGATGATGCCGCGGATGAGCGGCTTCGAGTGCTGTCGAAAACTCAAGTCCGACCCTACCACCCGTGAGATTCCCGTCGTCATGGTCACCGCCCTGAACGAACTGGGCGACATCGAACGCGGCGTCGAGAGCGGCACGGACGATTTCGTCTCCAAGCCGGTCAACCGCCTCGAACTGATTACCCGCGTCCGCAGCCTGCTTCGCGTCCGCCACCTGAAAAATGAATTGGACCGGACCCTGGCGTACCTCGGCGAGGTTGAATCGGGTACCGGGCCCGGTAACCAGGGCGGCTGACCCGCGACGCATCCTCGCCCTCGACGTACAGGGAGAATCGATATCATGACACGTTCCGCACGCGCCTTGTCCTGCACCCTTGGTGCTTCGCTGCTGCTGACGCCCCTTCTGAGCCGGGCCGACGAACCCCCCGCCTCGCCTCGACCCGTCACCGTCGCCGAACGCTCCGTCACCGACGACGGGACGATCCTCGCGAAGCTCAGCAACGGCCTGACCGTCATCGTCCGTCCGGTTCACACCGCCCCGGTCGTCAACGTCCGGGGCTACGTCCGTGCCGGCGGGCTCTACGAGGGTCGCTGGCTGGGCTGTGGGCTCAGCCACCTCCTCGAACACCTCGTCGCCAAGGACGCCGTCAGCGGCGGCGAGGGGCACATCCGCTCGAAGCACGTCGACAAACGCAGCCGCAGCAGCCGAATCGGCGCTCAGGCCAACGCCTACACCTCGCAGGACCACACCTGCTACTACATCTCCGCCGCAGCCGACAAGACCGACGAGTGCATCGACATCATCGCCGACCAACTCGCCCGCCCGGACATCACCCCCGAGGACTTCCAGCGGGAGCACGGCGTGGTCCAGCGCGAACTGGAGATGGGGCGCGACGACCCCAGCCGTGTCATGTACTACGCGCATCAGGCGAATCTGTACCGCTCTCACCCCGCCTCCGTGCCCGTCATCGGCTTCGCCGAGCCACTCGCAGCGGTGACCATGGACGATGTGCTGGAATACCACAAGCTGAAATACCAGCCGCAGAACATGGTCTTCGTCGTCGCCGGGGACATCGACCCCCAGGCCGCCCTGACCCGGACCGTCGAGTGCTTCGCCGGTTTCGCTCGCGGACGTCAGACCGAGTACACCCTCCCCGAGGTCCCCGCCGTCAGCGGCACGCGTCGGCTGGTTCGGCCCTCGCCTCGCTTCCAGGAAGCCGCCCAGATGATGAGCTTCCAAACCATCCCGCTTCTCCATGACGACCTGTACCCGCTGGACGTGCTCAGCACCGTCCTTTCGCAAGGCCGGGCCAGCCGACTCGTCAAAACCCTCCAGTTCGAACGGCAACTCGTCACCAGCATCTCGACGTATTCCGCCACCCCCGCCTGGGGAAAAGGGGCCTTCACCGTCAGCTTCCGCTGCGACCCAGCCCACGCCGATGAGGCCGAAGCCGCGGTCCGCCAACAGCTCCAGGCCGTCATCGACGAAGGCGTGAACGAGGACGAACTCGCCCGCGCCAAACGGCAGATGGTCTCCCACTTCGTCCGCTCTCGGCAGAAAATCGACGACATTGCTTCCACCCTCGGGCACGACTACCTCGTCGCCGGCGATCTGGCCTTCAGCCGGAATTACACCGACCGCATCCAGCAGGTCACCGCCGGGCAGGTCCAGGACACCGCACGAAAATACCTGCGACTCGACGACGTGGTCATGACCCGGATGGTGCCGGCCGATACGAAAACCGACCTCGCGACCCCCCAGGCCGACACCGCCGAAAGCCACGAGGCGACCGTGTATCGCCTGAACAACGGCATGCGGGTGGTGCTCAAGCCCACGCCCGCGGTCGGGCTGGTCTCGATGGTCCTGGCGACCAAGGGCGGAATGCTCCGCGAAACACCCGGGACCAACGGCCTGGGCGCTCTGATGATGGCCCTGAGCCCGCGAGGCGCGGGCGGACGGTCAGCCGAGCAGATCGACGCCTTCTTCAACAACGCTGGCGGCAGCATCGGGGGAACCTGCGGCGACAACACCTACCTCTACTCCGCGAGCATCCTTTCCGACCGTTACACCGAGGAGGGCACGTTCGCCGAGGCCCTGGACGTCTTCGCCAACGTCATCCTCGAACCCGACTTCCCCCAAGCGGAACTCGAACGCATTCGCCCCACGGCCCGTGCGCAAATCCTGCGGACCGATGAGAACTGGCAGGGCAAGTTGCAGAAACTCTTCCGCAGGAAATTCTTCACCGACTCGCCCTGGAGCTTGCTCAACGCAGGCAGCCTCGAAGTCATTGAATCGGCCACGACGAAGCAGATTGCGGATTTCCACACCAACGCCCTTCACCCCGCCGACACGGTGCTGGCGATCTACGGACACTTCGACGAATCGGCCGCGAGAAAGATCGTCGAGGACCGCTTCGGGCCGATCGAGAAATCCTCAGCCTCGCTGACTCTGCCCGAACAACGAACCGTCGCCGATGGCGGGGAACGCTACGTCCAGCCCACCAAGACCCAGCAAGCCGGTGTGATCGTCGCCGCTCCGGGGACGACGGTGACGAACCTCGAAGATCGCCTGCCGTTGATGATCCTCGATACCCTCATCAGCGGCTACCGCATGCCGGGCGGCTGGCTGCACACCGAACTGCGCGGCAAGCGGCTGGTCTACGTGGTCCATAGCTACCACAAGGTCGGACTCGCCCCCGGTGCGTTCGTCACCTACGCCGGCACGCAGCCCGACAAGGCCCGCGAGGTCGTCGACATCATCACAAAAAACCTTCGCAAGGCTGCGGACTACACCCCCACCCAGGAGGAAATCGACCGCGCGATCACCACCATCGTCACGGCCGAGGTCCTTAGCAACCAGACCGTCGGAGAACTGGCGACGCAGGCGGCGCTGGACGAGCTGTACGAACTGGGAGTCGACTGGCCCCGAAAGCTCCAGCCGAAATTGCGAGCTGTCACACCCCGTCAGGTCCGCGACGCGGCCAGAAAATACCTCGGCGGAGACTACGTGGTGACCATCATCACGCCGGCACCGAACGAATTTCCCGAGGCGACGGTCGTGGAAGACCCCAGGCAGGTCGAGTAAGGTGTAGCTCCTCCGCCCCCGGCCGGGGAAGGCGAAGGTTCAAGGGAACGGAAGGCAACCATGAGCAAAGGACACGAACTGCTGCAGGAGCCTGTCGCGACGTTCATCGCCGCGACGGCCCTGAAACACCCCACCCCCGGCGGCGGGAGCGTCGCGGGGGTCGTCGGCGCGCTGGGCACGGCTTTGGGCGAGATGGCCCTAGCCTTCAGCCGGGGCAAAAAATCCCTCGCCGACCACGCCGATACGCACGAGGAACTCTCGATCCGGCTGCAGCGGGCGCGGGAGATGTTCCTCGAACTCCTCGCCGACGACGTCGCCGCCTACGGCATGTATGCCCAGACGACCGCGATGCCCGACGGGCCCGAAAAAGACCGGGCCGGCGAGTTGTCTCTGGCCGCGTCGATCGACGTGCCCCGCCAAATGGCCAAGCTCTGCCTGGCCGTCCTGGAGGACCTCCGCCGACTGGCCGACTGCTGTACGCCCTGGCTGGTCAGTGACCTGCTGGCTGCGGCTGTTCTGGCCTCGGCGACGACAGGCCTCTGCGACTTCAACGTCCGCGTCAACACAAAGCAACTCAACGACGAACAGGCCGCCGGGGACCTGCTTTCCGCCAGCGCCGCCGACCGCCAGGGGGCCGACGACCTCGCCCGCGAAATCGAAACCCTCTGCCAGCCCCACCTGGACCGAAAACCATCCTCGTAATCACCGGACCATGGCCAAAGACTTCAAAATCTCCAAAGCCCACGGCACCTGCCACCAGACCGGCGAGCCGATTCAGCCCGGCGAGGAATTCGTCGCGCTGGTCCGCGACGCCGGCGAGGAACTGCTCCGCGAAGACTACAGCCTGTCGGCGTGGGAAGCACTGAGCCATCAGACTCTCCACGAAACGCCCGATGTCCTCGGGATCTGGCGGACACGGATGCCCCAGGCCGAGGAAAAAAAGAAGCTCCTCGTCGACGACGACCTGCTGGTCAATCTCTTCGACCGCCTCGAAGGCGCCGAGGAACCCCGCCGGATCCACTTTCGCTACGTCCTGACGCTGGTGCTGATGCGCAAGAAGCTGCTGGTCTACGAAAGTGCACGCCCCGGCGCGGACCACACGGAAATCTGGACGCTGCGGTACCGCGGCTCAGACCGGCGGACGGAGGTCATCGACCCGGGCCTGGACGAGGACAAAATCGCCGACGTGACCGGTCAGCTCGGCCAAATCATGGAAGGCGATTTTGAATGAATGACGATTCCGACATGAGTCTGCACGGCCGCTGTGCGGAAGGCGATTTTGAATGAATGAC
>CAYMAP010000106.1:0-1620 GCA_964388425.1 uncultured Planctomycetaceae bacterium | reverse complement strand
GAATGAACCACTCTCGCAGCATGATCGCGTTGCTGTCTGTCGGACTGGCTTGTCTTGGCGTCGGCTGCGAGATCCGTCCGGTCGAGTGCCCGCCGGTCTCGCTGGCCGACCCGTTGGAGAAGGTCGTGGCGGAGTACAACGCCAACGCCGCGAAGGTCCCCCGGCTGAAGGCGTATGCGCGGGTGGCGATGACCTTCCGCGACAAGCCGACCGACCTGGGCTTCAGTTGGGGTTCGACGAGCGAGTTGGCCGAGCCCAACGCGCGAGTGTTTCTGCTGAAGTCAGCCGAGTCGGGCCGAACACCGGACTTCTTTCTGCAGATTCGCGAGGCGGGGAAGGAAATGTCCCGGATCGGCATCTCGACGAAGGACGGCGCGTACTACGCCTGGTTCCTGGCCGGGGACAACCCGCAAGGGCTGTGGGGTCGGCTGTCGCTGGCCGGCGCTCCAGGCGTCAAGGACCTGCCCGTCGACCCGACGCAACTGCTCCACGCCCTGTGCGTCACCTCGCTGCCGGCCCGTCAGACCGACCCGCCGTTCATCGCCCAGACGTTCAGCTCGGACCCCTGCTCGCAGGTCCTGACGTTCATCGACCGCCAGCCGATCACCCACAGGTTGCTGTTCAAGCGGGAGCTGTACTTCGACCGCCGGGTCGGCAAGCCCCGCAGGCCCGTCATGCTGAAACTGTTCAACGACCGCGGTGCGATCCTCGTGACCGCGACGATGCGCGACTACCGCCCGATCGAACTGGCCGACGTGCCCGACCCGTCCGTCGACCCGCCCGTCATGCCGACCGACATCGAGGTCTACTGGCACGACACGGGCAGCGAGCTGCACCTGGTCCTCTCCGAGATGACCACTGCCGACGTGGTCGCCCCCGAGGCGTACTGGTTCTGGGATCGTTTGCCGGCGAGTCTGGAAGACAAGGTCCGACAGGTGGATGAGGGCCTCCGCGCCCCGGTGCGCATCCCCCGCCGCCGATTTCCCGGAAGGGGCGTTCGTTGAGGTTCCTGCGTTGCGTCACGATTCTGCTTCTGCTGGGTTCGCTCGGGGGCCTTCCCGCCGTTGCCGATGATCCGCTGTTCAGCGGAAGCGCCGAGTCGCTCTGGCTGGTTCGCCCGAACGAGGGCGGGGAGAGCATTGACGTCTTTCGCCGAAAATTGGGCAAGAGCTGGCAGCCGGTGGTCCGGCGATTGAGCGGCAAGCCGACGCACATCCAGGCGGTCGGCGGGACGCTGCACGTGTTTTTCCCCCAGGGCCGATACCTGCTGATCGATCCGGACGGCAACGGAACCCCGGGGAGGAACGCTCCGGGGAAGGTGCGGGCTCTCGGGGCCCTGCCCACGGCGTGGACGAACAGCAACGCTGCGCTGGTGGCGCCGGTCTACCGCGACTCAGACCCCGTCATACCGGACCGTTCCCCGCCCCGGGCCGCGACACGCCCCTCCCGGCGTGCGGCTCAGCCGCCCCAGGCTGAGGAAGGCGGGGGCAGGAACCGCGTGGGTGCGAGCACCCAACCTCCCGAAGAATCTAAGACGCAACCGGCAGAGGGATATCTGTGCGTCTACCTCGCCCAGGCCGGCCACTGGCGCGCGGTCTGGGCCGAGCCCGCCCCTGCCCG
>CAYMAP010000105.1:0-9177 GCA_964388425.1 uncultured Planctomycetaceae bacterium | reverse complement strand
TCCCCAAAACGGTCCTCCCAGCGTGTTCTTGGCAGTTCTGAGGGAGGCGTCAAGACTTTGCGGCCGCAGGCTTGCTGAGGTCATTCGATCCGTAGGCCCGTCGTGCGTTGAGACTGGTGAATTCACCACATGCTCGTCCGGACGCATCGTGTCCAGTCCGGCTCCGGCTGGTCCCATCCGCCGAGCCTCTCACTGATACCGCCCGACCCGCGACCGCTGCAGATCATGGGATGATTCATGGCCGGCAGGAGTTCGATTCATCCCAAACACGCCCGAAACCCATCGGAATCAGTTCTTGATCCCGCCCCGACGGACGACTACAAAGGAAAAAACACCCACAAACCCTCACGGGAAGGAAACCCATGGCTGACGAGAACGCACAGCAAGGCTCGAACGACGAGAAGCCGAAAATCTTCGTCGACGACGACTGGAAGACCCAGGTCCAGGCGGAAAAAGAGAAACTCACGAAAGAAGCCCAGCAGAAGCAGCCTTCGCAGGGCGCTCAGCCCGGCGGGCAGGGCGGCCCGCGCCAGTTGCCCGAGGCGTCCTTCCCGAACCTTGTCAATCAGATCGCCATGCAGGCGATGCTTGCGCTGGGGGGCATGGAAGATCCCCAGACCAAACGCCGCATGGTCGACCTGGGCGTGGCGAAGTTCCACATCGACACGCTCGACCTGCTGAGGGAAAAGACCCAGGGCAACACGACGGAGGAGGAACAGAAACTCCTCGACCAGGCCCTGTATGAGCTGCGCAACGCATTCGTGCAGATCTCGCAGAACGCCCGACCCGCCAGGCCGGATGACTTCCAGCAGCAAGACAAGACCACCCCGCCACCGGACAATGCCTGAACCTTATCTGTTCTGTCGATTCTTCACAATGACGCCTCCCTCAGAACTGCCAAGAACACGCTGGGAGGACCGTTTTGGGGATTTTGGGGATGTAACTCTATTCCTTGCGTTGACGAATCGCCCTGATGTTCCGTTCCGTCGACGTTTGAGGGGCGCATCCACAATGTGACGTGATGAACAAAATTTGGGTTCATTGTGGGACGGGCGGGATAGTCACGGCACGTTTTTGGGGGAGTGCGGAGGGGAGTCGGGGGCGACAGCATCTCGCAAAACCTTCAAGAAACTTCCCTTGGATGGTCGACGGAAGTCCTTGACAGAGTCAGTTCGGCGTATCGCGATGACGCGAAGCGCCCGGAGACCGCCATGAGTCCGCGCAGTCAACGTTTGCTTTCGGGCCTGGTCTTGCTGGTCTTCGCGCCGGGATGCATGGCGCAGATTGATCCGCAGACGCAGGCCCGCCTGGACGGCGCGTTGTCGACCTACCAGACTGGCGACGACGCCGGGACCGTCGCGCGCGCCGAGAGTATCCTCGCCGATCATCCCCGCGGACCGGCGGCGATGCAGGCGTTGTATCTTCGGGGTCTGGCGCGGTTCCGTCAGCAGCGTTACGATCAGGCTGAAGCGGACCTCGAACGGGTCGCTCGCAGCGCCCGCAGCGACGACCTTCGGCTCAAGGCGCTGGACACGCTGGGTGAGATCGACTTCCGCCGGGGGCGACTCGACACGGCGCGGACACGTCTGGAAGCAGTCGTAGCTGAACTCACCGACGGGCAGCGACCCGGCGGGCACGCGCACTATCGGCTGGGGCAGATCGCCCAACGCCAGGGGCGATGGAACGACGCCGATCTGCACCTCCAGCAGGTGATTTATCACTTTGCGGACTCCGACCTCGCCCCCCGCGCCCGCCGGCGGGTCGGGGCGCGGGCCTGGGCGGTCCAGGCCGGGTCGTTCGCCGAGCGATCCCATGCGGAAAAGGCCGCCCGCACGCTGCGACAGGCCGGCCTCGAGCCCACCGTCGTCCCCTCCGTCCGCCAAAGCGACCTGATGTTTCTGGTGCAGGTTGGCCGATGGGACCGATATGAAGAAGCAGAAGCACACCAAAGCGCCGTGCGAGCCGTTCGCCCGGACGCGTTCCTGCATCCGACGAGGTAAGCGATGATGCGATCACCAACGTGGCTTGTCCTGCTGACGGCGGCGACATGGGCGGTCGTCCCGACCGGCTGTGAGCAGTCCGACTGCATGGACGGCGAAGACCCTGTCGTCAAAAACTACCCGGAGCCCTTTCTCCAGAAAGACTGGCCCAAGTCGCAGAGCCTCTTCGCCCGGACCGTCCGCCGGAGTTACAAAATCCGTCCTGGCGACAAGCTCGAGGTCATCTATTTCTTCCGAACCTTCCGGCCCGAAGAAGTCTATCGTCTGAAGATTCGCGACATTCTGAGTGTGAAATTCCCGTTCAACTCCTCCCTGGACGTCGACTCGGCGGAGGTGCAGTCCGACGGGACCATCCAGTTGCCGCTGGTCAACAGCGTGTACATCTTCGACAAGACGGTCAACGAAATCCACGAGGACCTGACCGAAGCCTACGCCCGCTATCTCAAGAAGCCCGTCGTGTCGGTCTCGCTGAAGGAATCCAAGCGTGAGATCGACGACCTGCGAGAGGCGATCACCACCAGCCCGCGTGGTCAGTCACGCCTCGTGCCGGTCACGCCGGACGGCACGATCGCCCTGCCCCTGCTTCCCCGCAGTGTCCTGGCCGGGGGCAAGACCGTCGACGAGGTCCGCAACGATGTCCAGCAGCAGTACAAGGATCTGAACCTGCCCGAGCTGGAGGTGACGATCAACATCGAGGCCGTCGCGCCGCTGCGGGCTTATGTCCTCGGGGAGGTCCGCAATCCCGGCGTGGTGCTCAACGAGACCGGCACGACCAGCGGGACGACGCAACTGTCCCTCCTCCAGGCTCTCGCCCAGGCCGGCGGGTACGACCCCAAGCGGGCGGAACTCAGCAAGGTCCTGCTGGTCCGCTACAGGAACGTCCCCAGCCCGCAGGTGGCGGTGGTCAACGTCCGCGATCTGCTGATAAATCACGCCCAGCCCGAGAATGGGCCTTTCCGCCCCGACGGCGCGAAGTTCCGGCACGACATCTGGCTGGACGACGGCGACGTGGTCTACGTGCCCACCACCGAGCTGGCCCAACGCGCCGATTACATCGAATACGTCTGGACGCGGGGCATCTACGCGGTCTTCCCCGTGACCTACAGCATCCAGGCGACCTACAGCGTCATCGATTCCGTGGACTGGCTCGGGCCGCCTCGCTAGGCCGACCCCCGGGTATGCTATACTGAAGGTGTACAACCATGGCCGAAACTTATACCAGCCGAACCCTGCGTGAACTGGCTCGCATCGTCGCAAGCCGGTTTCTCGGCATACTCTTGATCGTGGTCTTTGTTGTCGGTGCCGTTGCGGCCGCGACCTACGTCGCGCCACGCTGGTATCGCAGCGAGGTGCAGATCATGGCCTCGCCGACGCGGATGAAAGACCCGCTCGAAGAGGTCTCGCCCTCCCTGCGCGAACAGGTCAGCCTGTTCGTGACGACCCAGCGGGAGATCATCCGCAGCGATTACGTCCTCGCCGCGGCGCTGATGATGCTCGACGATCCCGGCAAGCGACCCGGCGGGACGACGAGGGAGGGAAACGGCATCGGGGTGGAGCTGGCCTTCAGCGACGCCGAGATCAACGACTTCATCCGCAAGAACACCAAGCGTCTCCGGAAATTCAAGGAGCACGTCGAGGTCGTCACGCCCGGCGGGCCCGATGCCTCCTTCACCCAGACCTTCCGCATCATCGTGGATTGGCCCGAAGACCCCGAATCCGGCACGCCGCGTGGGAAAACCCAGGAACAGGCCGCCGAACACTGCTTTGCGGTCACCGACAGCCTCGTGCGGGCCTACAAGGCGCGGTATCAACAGATTGAGGAGCAGCGGACGAAGAAGGCCTCGGAGTTCCTGCAGAACAAGGCCGTCGCCGCAGCCAGGCAGACCCTCGACGCCGCGGTCGATGCCCTCGCCGCCGAAGCCGAGAAGCTCGGCCCGGACCTGATGACCGCCTCGGCGATCGTCGGGCTCCAGGGCATTGACAGCGGCAAGGCCAGCCAGATTACCCAGCTCGAAGGTCAGATTTCCACCGCTCTGGCCAGGCTGGCGGAGCTCCAGGCGCTCGAAGCCGCCCTCGCGAAGGAACTGGCCAAACCCGCGGCCAAACTCGCCGTCCCCGACGAAGTCGCCCGCAACAACAACGCCATCATGCTCCTCCAGGAGCGAGTGGCCATGCTGAAGCTGGACCTCAACAGGCTCGCCCCCAAGTTCACCGATGAATACGAAGAGGTCCGCACCATGAAAGACCAGCTCGCCGAGGCTCAGGCTGACCTCCGCGAGGAAATGTCCAAGCAACTCGAGCGGACGCGGACGTCGGTCGCCATCCAGACCGCCCAGCGGGACGAACTGGCCAATCGCCTGGCGCACTTCAACAAGGACATGACCGGACTGGGCGCGCAGGTCATCCGCTACGAGCGGTTGCTGAACCAGGCCCAGTCCGCCGAACGCATCTACAACCAGGAAGAGGAAAAATACCTCGAATCGCTCCGGGCGGAAAAACTCGCCAAGGAGACCATCCTGCTGACGGTCCTGGACGATCCGACCCGCCCGGACCCGGCCGACCCCCGCCGGCCGGTTGCCTGGCTGAACTACCTGATCGCCGCGGTCGGGGGCGTGGTGCTGGCCCTGGTTTACGCATTCCTGGCCGACCACTTCGACCATACGATCAAGAGCGTCGACGACGCCGAACGCTACCTTGGCGCGCCGGTGCTGTCCTCCGTGCCCAAACTGGGCCGGCGGATTGTCCGCGCCCAGTGAGGTGAACGATGAGCAAGAAAAACGACGGTTTGTATCCGTTTCCCGCCGAGCCGGACGACGAATCCTCCGATAAGTTCGAGATGCCCGAGTGGATGGACGAGGAGACTCCCACGGCTGGGCCTGCCGAACACGGCGACGCCGACGAACCCCAAGGCGCCTGGGAGCAGGAGCCCGACCCCGCGGAGTCTCTTGCCGCCACCGCGGTGGCCTCGCAGCCCCGCGGTTACCCCGCCGGTCGAGCCAGCCTCTCCGGCAAGGCCGAGGATATCTTCCGAAGCCTCTGGGCGTCCCTGTTCTACTCCGGTCGCCTGACGGGCAAGGGCGTGGTCATCACCGCCGCCGCCCGAAAGGAAGGCACGACAACGGTAGCGGCGGGGCTGGCGTTGTCCGGGTCCGGACCGGCCGGGGGAGCACGCGTTGCCCTGGTCGACTTCAACCTTCGCAATCCGCAATTGCACGACCTGTTCGGCTTGCCCGTCTCGCCGGGACTGTGCGAACTGCTCTCGGGGAACGCTGCCCTGGAGTCCGTCGCACGCCCCATCAACGACGGGCTGGACATCATCCCCGTCGGGGCCATCCAGCAGCGTTCTCTGGAAGTTCTGCGCAGCGACGCGGTCCAGGCCTTCTTCGAGAGCCTCTATCAACGGTATGACTACGTCCTGGTCGACTCCGCGTCGGCCAACATGAACCCCGACGCGCAGGTGCTCGGCGGGGTGGTCAAGAACCTCCTGCTGGTCGTCAACTCCGAGGCCACGCCCCGCGAAGCCGTCGCCCAGGCCAAGAAACGCATCGAGGCAGGCGGCGGACGCGTCGCCGGGGTGGTGCTCAACCTCAGGCGGTTTCCCATTCCCAATTTCCTTTATCGGCGCATGTAGCCCGGACGTCCACGATCATGCTCACCGTCGGCCAGCAGCGCATCGATGTCCTCCCCCTGGCCCTCGTCGGTGTCCTGACGGCGGTGGCGGTGGGCATCGGACTGGCCTGGCCGCTCCTGCTGCCCTGGGCCGTCGCGGGCATGGTCCTCGCCGTCGTCATGGTCTTCTGGTCCATCAAGGGCGACGTGACCCTCTGGGCCTGGCTGTGGGTGCTGTCCTACGGGTTTCTCGACTGGCCCGAATGGAAAATTCAAACCGAGGGTTTCTTCGATTTCACGGTGCCCCGGCTGATCTTTCTCGGCACGGTGGGGGTCTTCACGCTGCACCTGTTTTTTCACCGGGTTCGAATGCGGATGGACCGCTCGCTTCTGCTCAGTTTCGTCCTGCTGGCCGGGTACCTCATCGCCAACACGCACATGACCGGCTGGACCGCCCAGACCGAAGGCCTCCGCACCGCGCCGTACTATCGGCTGATCGGGTCCCTCCTCCTGCCGTTCACCATGTTTTTTCTGCTGGCCCACGTGGAGCTGACCGAACGACAGATTGTCCGAACGCTGATCCTGGTTACCCTGTTCGGCTGGTTCGCGCTGTATATCGGCTACCTCCAGTACGCCGCCATTGAGGGGGTGGGCTGGGCGCGAAGTTTCATCTGGCCGAATTATATCAACGACCCGTCATTCGGCATTCACTTCGACCGAGCCCGCGGTCCCTTCGCCGGGTCCTCGCCCCAGGCGGTGTTTCTGGTCGCCCTGTTTTACGTGGACCTGTTCCTCCTCGGCAAGCTGCGAGGCCCCTACCGTATCCTGCTGATCGTCCAGGCTGTTCTCATTCCGCCGGCGATCTTCTTCACCCTGCTGCGCAGTGCGTATCTGGCGTTCCTGCTTTGCGGGGTGATCTGGATTTTCTACGCAGGTCGAAGACGGTACCGCTGGCTGAAACTCGCCTGCCTGCTGCTGGTGATCTGCGTTGGCATCTACGCCGGCTGGAATCGGCTGTCCGGCAGGGACCGCTCCGCCGGCGGCGTCGCACAGGCCAGCCCCATCCGCAGCCGATTCATCCTGGCCGCCCAGACCTGGGACCTTTTCAAACGCTACCCCGTGACGGGGGTGGGGTTCGGCAAGTTCGTCGACGCCCAGATGGACCTCGCCAAGGACCCCTCCAGCCTGACCGGTGAACCGGTCGGCGTGCTCGTCCAACACAACCTGTTCCTGAACATGCTCGCCGAGACGGGCCTGGTCGGACTCGCCCTGACGCTGCTGGTCTTCTGGGGCGTCTTTCGCCAGAGCCGACAACTCCACAACAAACTCCCCTCCGGGGCACGCGGGTTCCTTTGCCGCGATTTCGTCGTTCTCTACTGGGTTATCCTGGCCGGGTACCTGATTGACGCGATGTTCCGCGATCCTCTCTGGGACGTTTTCAGCAATGCCATGCTCTGGTCGTTCACCGGACTGATGGTCGCGTACAACCGTCTTCTCCAGCCCTGGCATCTGGGGTTGCCGGAGTCCGGATCCGCCTAAGGCCCGCTGGACCGGGCGGGTTCGATCGGCCCGTATCCCACCCCGCACGTCCCGGGCGAGACGGACCCCCGGCCGAGGGACATGCCGATGAATGACGTTCAACCCGAATCACGCCGATCCTCCCTGATCGACCGCATCCTGAAGGTCGGGACCATCGCCCATTCGATCAGCGTGTACGTCCCGGCCATGTTCATTCAGAAAACGTTGGGCATGGCTCGTCTGGTCGTGCTGACTCACCTGGTGGTCCGCGAACAGATCGGCATCTGGTCGACCGGAGTCGTGCTGTTCATTCTCGGATCGTCGTTTCTCTGCCTCGGCGCCAACCACGCCATCGCCCGTTACGTCAGCGTCTACGAACACCGCGGGCAGCTCCCGGAATTTTTCCGCCGGGTCCGCCTGTACGTCCTCGCGCTGGTGCTGTTGATGGCCGGCCTCGTCGCCGCCTGCGGCGAACCGATCCTCGCCCTCCTCGCCTCAGCCGGTGTCGCCGACGAACTGTCCCTCCTGCAGGAGCAGGCCCTGGCCTGGTCCATCCTCGCCAACGTGGTGGTGATGGCCCTGTATGTGACGCAGTTGAGTTTCATTTACGGCCTGCGGGCGTATCGGCTGGCGTCGGTGATGGAACTGGTCTTCAGTCTGTTGTTCAGTGCACTCGCCCTCGGGTGGGTGCTGCTGAGCCCGACGGGGCTGACCCTCCTGCAGGCCCATGCCCTGGCGGTGCTCGGCGTGTTGCTGATGGGGGACAGGCTGCTGATCCGGGCGGTCCGGCAGGTCAACGAGCGGACGGCCGACCCGGAGGAGGACATCTCCGACGTCACCGCGCTGGCTGAGAACGAAGACGCCGTCGGCGTCAGCCTCCCTCTGCGCAGCCCGGAGCGTGAGGGGGAAGTCGGCATCGCCTCGAATGATTTTCTCCGAATCCTCCGTTTTGGCGCGGTGGGGATGCTGGGCATGCTGATCTGGCAGGGGGCGATGTACGTCAGCTACTTCATGGTTCTCTATGCCTACGGCGAGGTCGCAGCCGGGGGGTTCTGGGTCATCATGCAGGTCTCCCAGCCCCTGACGTTCCTGGCCAACGCCGCCTGGGCCGTCGTCTTCAGTCACGTCGCCCGACGGTGGGAACACGGCGACCGGGCCGGTGCGATGTTCGTCCTCGAGACGTCGTTCAAGGCGATCATGATGGCCATCGTGACGTTCACGGTCTTGCTCTACACGACCAGCGGATTGTGGATTCAGCTTCTCGCGCCGCGTTACCGGTATGGCATCCACTACCTCAGCGGACTGGCGACGTTTTATCTGTCGATCAGCGGGCTGAGCATGTTGACGAATCTGGCGAAGCTGCACGAGCGACCGGCGGTGATCGCGCTGGCGGCGGTGACGGGCGCCGTCCTCAACGGGCTGCTGGCCGCCTTGTGGATGCCCGCCTGGGGCGAGGTCGGCGCCGCTCGCGGTGCGGGCGTGGGGATGTTCTTCGGCGGGGGCCTGGTCATGCTGGTGTACCTCCTGGCCAGCGGGACCCGGCTGCAGGACAGCACCTACTTCGTTCTGGCCACGCCGGTCCTGCTGTTGCTGCCGACCTGGCTGGCCGGCCCGCTGTGGGCGGTCCTCCTGCCTGTCTGCCTGCTGACGGACCGCGTCTTCAACGCTCACCAGAAAGAGATTCTCGCCCGCTCCGTTCAACGAGGGTGGGTCTCCCTGCGGAAACTCGTGGGCCACGAATGAACGTCAGTCTCGTCATCCCGACGCACGATCGCCCCGCCCAGTTGGAGCGCCTTGTCCGGCGTATCCTTGATCAGACCCTGCTACCTGGGCAGGTCGTGATCGTCAGCGACGCGGCCGATCCTCTGGATGACGGCCTGACCGAACCCCTCCGGCGGGCAGGGATCGCCTGCGAGGTCCTGCATCGCTCCCCCCCATCCTCCGCTGCCAGCCGAAACGCCGGTCTCGACCGCGCGACCGGGCAGGTCGTTCTCTGCCTCGACGACGACATGCTCCCCGAGGAAACTTTCCTGGAAGATCTCGTCGACCT
>CAYMAP010000104.1:0-9371 GCA_964388425.1 uncultured Planctomycetaceae bacterium | reverse complement strand
AACGTTCTGGACGACATCGCTTCGGTCCGCCCTGAACTGGCTAGCCGCACCCTGCTGACCACCGCAGACGTGTACAACGACGCCCTTCTTCGCGACATTCACAAGGCCGGCCTGCCGGTTCTCCTGAAACCCTTCGAACTCAACGAACTCCGCACCCTCGCAGCCGAGGTCCTGCAAGACGCCCGACGCGAGTATTCCCTCACAGCGGCGTAAGCCGATCATCATACAATCTGAACTCCTTCCGACAACGGGACGGTCAACGGGCCGTCCCGTTGTCGTGCGCGACCGGGCAAGCAGTGACTCCGCCCTTGTCCCTTCCGCCCGCGGGGCGTATCCTGTTGACTTCTCCCGGATCGGCCGATTCTTTTTGACCCACGGATTGCCGTCATGAAACACTACTATCCCGACTTCGAGACCTTCCGCGACCTCAGCGAACAGGGCAATACCATTCCCGTCTACCGCCAGCTCCTCGCCGACGCCCTCACGCCGGTGTCGGCCTATCAGCGGCTGGCCCAGCCGATCGGCTTCGCGCCGGCCTCGCACGCGTTCCTCCTCGAGAGCGTCGTCGGCGGGGAGAACATCGCCCGCTACAGCTTCGTCGCCGCCAACCCCGAGGCCACCTTCACCGTCCGGCGGGATGAAATCACCCTCGACGGCCCCGGCCGGGAACCGGAAACCCTCCAATCCCACGACCCGCTGGCTGAACTGTCCCGGCTGCTCAAGCCCCACCGCGCCGTCCACGTCCCCGGCCTGCCGAGATTCACCGGCGGGGTCGTCGGGTATGCGGGCTATGACATGATCCGCTACTACGAGGACATCGGCGAGGGGCCGCCCGACGACCGCAATCTGCCCGACTTGTCGTTCGGGCTCTACCGGACGATGGTCCTCTTCGATCACGTCTCGAAGACCGTCAAAGTCGTCTGCAACGCCCACGTCACCGACGACCCCGGCATCGCGTACGCCCAGGCGACCGAAGCCGTCGAAAAAACCATCGCACGCCTGCGCGAGGGCGACACCCGAGGCGTCGGCGAGATCACCACCGAGGGCATCCCGCAGAAACCCTACCAGTCCAACTTCACCCGCCCGCAGTACATGGCCGTCGTCGAGGCCTGCAAGGAATACATCCGCGCCGGCGACATCTTCCAGGTCGTGCCCAGCCAGCGGCTGAGCGTCGACACCGCCGCCAGTCCGTTCGACATCTACCGCGCCCTGCGCGTCGTGAATCCCTCGCCGTTCATGTTCCTGATGAATACCCCCGAGATCACGCTCGTCGGTTCGAGTCCGGAAATTCTCTGCCGCGTCGAGGACGGCGTGGTCACGAACCGACCGCTGGCCGGCACTCGACCCCGCGGCAGGACCGAGGCGGAGGACAAACAGCTCGAGGCCGACCTCCTCGCCGACCCCAAGGAACGGGCCGAGCACATCATGCTCGTCGACCTCGCGCGCAACGACGTCGGTCGGGTCGCCCGCCCGAACTCGATCCAGCTCGACGACCTGATGACCGTCGAACGCTACAGCCACGTCATGCACATCGTCTCCAACGTCCGAGGGACGCTCAACGACGGCATGACGGCGTTCGACGCGCTCCGCACCGCCCTGCCGGTCGGGACCGTCAGCGGCGCTCCGAAAATCCGCGCCATGGAGATCATCGACGAGTTCGAACCCACCCGCCGGGGCCCCTACGCCGGGGCCGTCGGCTACGTCGACTTCTCCGGGAACATGGACACCTGCATCGCCCTGCGCACCATGGTCATCTGCGGCGGGAAGGTCCACGTCCAGGCCGGCGGGGGCATCGTCGCCGACAGCGACCCCGCCAGCGAATACCAGGAAACGATCAACAAATCCAAGGCCCTGCTCCGCGCCATCGAAGTCGCCGAGGCCGGCTTCGGCGACTGAGCCAGCCATCCCGAAAGCCACCACGCGAACCCACCGCTGCATCACCATGACCGACCCCACGCCATCCTCCGACGACGCTTTTGTCGGCAGCGACGAAATCCGCTCCGCCGGCCCGCTGCCCCACGTCCACGTCGAGCACTTCGACGAACCGCTCGAACTCGAACTCGGTCGACACCTGCCGCATGTCGACATTGCCTTCGAGACCTTCGGCCGACTTTCCGAAACGCGCGACAACGCCGTCCTCCTCTGCCATGCCCTGACGGGCGATTCCCACGTCGCCAGCCACGGACCCGACGACGAGCCCGGATGGTGGGAACTGATGGTCGGGCGCGGCAAGCCCGTCGACACCGACCGCTTCTTCGTCGTCTGCCCCAATGTCCTGGGCGGCTGTCGCGGCACGACCGGGCCCAACAGCGTCGACCCGCGCACCGGCAAACCCTACGGGCAGGACTTCCCCGCCATCACCGTCCCCGACATGGTCCGCACCCAGCGCCTGCTGCTTCAACGGCTCGGGATCGAACAGCTCCTGGCCGTCATCGGCGGGTCGATGGGGGGGCACATGGCCCTGTGCTGGGCGCAACGCTACCCGACGGAAGTCCGGGGCATCGTCGCGCTGGCTACCAGCCCGCGCCTGACCAGCCAGTCGCTGGCGTTCGACATCGTCGGCCGAAACGCCATCCGACAGGACCCGCACTTCCACGAGGGGCAGTACTACGACCAACCCGACGCCCCCGCGACCGGGCTGGCCATCGCTCGCATGCTCGGGCACATCACCTACCTCTCACCCATCGCCATGAGTGAGAAGTTCGAGGCCACCCGCAACCAGCCCCGCGACATCCGGACCGACTTCGAGAAGGAATTCTCCGTCGGCAGCTACCTCGCCTACAAGGGCCAGTCCTTCACCGAACGCTTCGACGCCAACAGCTACATCACGCTGTCGATGGCAATGGACCGCTTCGACCTCGGCGCGGACGTCGACGCCCTCCGTGAAAGCTTCGCCGACAACTCCTCACGCTGGCTGGTCGCGAGCTTCACCAGCGACTGGCTCTTTCCGAGCTTCCAGAGCAAACAGCTCGTCGCCTCCCTGCTCCGCAACGATCGGCCCGTGAGTTTCTGCGACATCGAAAGCTCCTGCGGGCACGACGCCTTCCTGCTCGAAGACGACCTGCCCGTCTACGGCGAAATGACGCGGGCGTTCCTGGCCAACCTCCTGCCGACCCCCCCCATCGATGACCCCTCTCTGGCCACCCCGCCGGACGCCCAGGCCAGCCCGTCCACTGCCGAGGCCCACGCACCGACCAGCATCTTCCACGAAGCAGGCCGACTCGACTACGACACGCTGCTGGACCTCATCGAGCCCGGCCTGAGCGTCCTGGATGTCGGCTGCGGGGAGGGCGGACTGCTCGCCCGGCTCGCCGAACGGGGACACCGCAACCTCCAGGGCGTCGAGATCGACCAGCACTGCATCCTCACCTGCATCCGCCGAGGCCTCGACGTCGTCCAGCGCGACGTCAACAAAGGCCTGACCTGGTTCGGCGAGGACCAGTTCGACGTCGTCGTGCTCTCCCAGACCCTCCAGACGATCTACAACGTCCGCCGGGTCATGGAGGAAATGGTCCGCGTCGGCCGTCGGTGCGTCGTCTCGGTCCCGAACTTCGGGTACTACAAGCTCCAGGACATGATCCAGCAGACCGGCCGAACCCCCGAAGCCGCCCTCCTCCATTTCAAGTGGTACGACACGCCCAACATCCGCATCCTGACGCTGAAGGACTTCGAGGAATTCTGCGGGCAGATGAACCTCACCATCCACCGCCGGATCGCCCTGGACACCGAAGCCGCCCGGCAAGTGCCCCCCCAAGAAAACCCCAACCGCCACGCCGATATCGCCGTCTTCGTCGTCAGCAAATGACGACAGAGAAGGGAATCCTCGGATGCCCTCCCTTTCCGTGCGTGCGGATGGCGATCCGGGCATGGAGTTCGCCGCAGTCATCTTCACGGCAGGCCGGTCCAGCCGGCGGGGAACTCGCGGGGGTGGTAGAAATCCTGCGGCCCGCGGAAGTCGAGGGTTTCGTCGGCGTAGGAACGCCCGTCCCATCGGTGGAGTCCGCCGACGTTGATGAGTCCGCCGCCCCCGCCGGGCGCGATCCGCCCGCCGCCCCCACCGCTGCAACCCGCCCAGAACAGCACCGCCAGAAGCATCCCCAGCAGCCAGCGACCGGCCAAGGCTGAAACCCCGCGCTGCCGGGCTGGTTTCCGTCCGGTTCTCATGGCTGGTTCCCGGTGGGGTCCTGCTGGTTGTTCAGGCCCAGCAGGGCGCTGAGGTCTTTCCAGTTCTCCGCGCGGACGGCGGTGAACTGTTGTAGTGCGGCAGGCTTGTCTTTCTCCGAAGCCTGGACGTACTTGCCCAGCAGCGTCACCTCCGCGTCGAGCCGGCCGAACAACGCGATCATCTCGGCGGTGGAGACCTTCGGGGAGAGGTTCGGCTGTCCGGGCTGGAGCTGCCGGAGCACGCCCACGCTGTAGCCGATGATCTTGTGCAGATCGTCGAGGACGACCTGGACGCGGCCGGCGTCGTAGACCCCGCCCTGGTAGGCGTCGGCGGCGAGTCCGATGCAGCCGTGCAGACTGTAGACGTTCACCGCCGCCAGCCCGCCGACGGCCTGTCGCTGCGGGTCGGGCTGCGGTTGCGGTTCCGTGCCGGCCCGGGCGGTCAGCAGCAGCGTCCCGGCCAGTATGACGAGGGGCAATAATCGACTTCGATGGCGCATGGATTCTCCTTTCGTGGCACGGGCATCCGGCCCGCGAACCTGCCCGGCGGAAGGGCTGTCACAGGGTTAGTTTTCACTGCCTGCTGGCAAACTACATTCCGTCATGACCGGGCCGGCCATGGCTACTCATAGCCGAGACGTCCCTGCCACTGATGGCCGGGACGGCCATGCTACACAATCAATGACTTTGGAGACCTGGCAAAAACGGACTTTCCTTTTGTATTGTCGGTCGGTAATGGTACGTAGCATGAAGGCCATCGTCTACAAGGTCAATCCGCTCGGGTGGGCGACGTGCAAGTGGCTTCGCTACGTCTGGCCGGGCTGTCTGCGGAGCAAGCTCAACGGGTTTTCCCTGCGGGACCTGCCTCCGCCGGATTTGCCCGGTCGGGACTGGGTCCGCCTGCGGACGCTGCTGGGGGGCATTTGCGGGTCGGACCTGGCGATTGTCCAGCAGAAGCAGCCGGCCGACAGCCTGCTGCAGGCCTACAGCTCCCAGCCGATGATCCTCGGGCACGAGAACGTCGCGGTCGTCGACCAGGTCGGCCCGGACGTGGACCGGACTCTGCTGGGCCGGCGTGTCGTGGTCGATCCGACGCTCGGCTGCGAGCCGCGGGGCACCCATCCGCCGTGCGAACGCTGCTCGGCGGGGCAGTTCGGGGCGTGTGAGAATTTCGCCGGCTGGATGGGCGGCCAGGCCCACCTCCCGCCGGGCACGAGCATCGGCTACAACGCGCGGACCGGCGGGTCGTGGGGGGAATACTTCGTCGCCCACCGCAGCCAGCTCATCGACCTGCCTGAGGAACTAACCGACGAGCAGGCCGTCCTCGTCGACCCGCTGGCCGTCGCGGTGCACGGCGCGCTGCGGATCGAGCGGAACGAACTGCGACGCGTGCTGGTCTACGGCGCGGGGATCGTGGGGCTGGGCGTCGTCGCCGCTCTCCGCGCGACGGGCTTCGGCGGGCGGATCGAACTGCTCGGCCGTGGCGGGCATCTGGCGGACCTCGCGACCGGCCTGGGCGCCGACGAATACTTCGACCTGCCCGACGAACCGCCCACGCGATTCGCCCAGATCGCCGCCCGCACCGGCGGGAGCGTCCAAAAGGCGAGGTTCGGCAACCTTATGCTCTCCGGCGGGTACGATGCGGTCTTCGACTGCATCGGCAGCGAGCAGTCCGTCCGCGAATGCCTCAAGTGGACCCGCTCCCGCGGGCAACTGGTCATGCTCGGAACGCTCCAGACCGCCCGCATCGACCTCACGCCGCTGTGGTTCAACGAACTGACCGTCCTCGGCGCATGGGGTCGGCAGGTCGAACATCACGACGGCCGGGACGTCAACACCTACGCCCTGACATTGGACTGGATGAATCGCGAACTCCTGCCGACGAAGGGACTCCTGACCCATCGCTTCAACCTCGACGAATACCGAAAGGCCCTCGACGTCGCCGGGCGGAAAAGCAAACACCAGGCCGTCAAAGTCGCCTTCGACTTCCGCTGACATCAGTGCGGAGTGCGGATTCACACATCACAACAACCGATCGACAGGTGGTGTTCTATTTCCCCTCCGCACTCTACATTCCGCTATATCTCCGGCCATTGCCACCCATCCCGTCTCGTGGTATGCTTCTGGCCTGACCCAACCAAGAACAAGGAGCAGACATGGCCAGTTCACATGCAATCGTTGGCGTGGTCATGGGCAGCGACAGCGACCTGGAAACCATGCAGGGCTGCCTGAAGCAACTCGACGAACTCGGCATCAGCTACGAGGTGCGGATTCTCTCGGCCCACCGGACCCCGGACCTGGCCGCGGAGTACGCACGAACGGCCTTCGAGCGGGGCCTGAAGGTCCTCATCGCCGCGGCGGGGATGTCGGCCGCCCTGCCCGGTGCGCTGGCGGCGCAGACGACCCTGCCCGTCCTCGGCGTGCCGATGAGTTCGGGCACCCTTGGCGGGATGGACGCAGCCCTGAGCATCATGCAGATGCCCCCCGGCGTGCCGGTCGGGTGCGTGGCGATCGGGTCGGCCGGGGCCAGAAACGCCTCCCTTCTCGCCGCCGAAATCCTCGCCCTGTCCAACATCTCCATCGCCAACGAACTCCGGCACTACCGACAGGAACAGGCCCGCAAGGTCCGCAAGAAAGACCAAGGCCTACAGAGCAAGCTGAGCTGAAGCGCCGTCGGCTGTCAGCGATCGGCCGATCACGCTTGCCGGACTGCAGAGCCATGACCGTCTACCAGCAGACCATCGAACTGGAAACCACCCGCCACGGACAGATGCACGACATCACCGGCGACCTCGCGCGGATCGTCGCCGACTCCGGCATCGCCGTCGGAACCGCCCACGTCTTCAACGTCGGCTCGACCGGAGCCGTCGGCATGGTCGAATTCGAGCCCGGCCTGCAACGCGACGTGCCCGAACTGCTCGAACGACTCATTCCCCCCAGCCGATCCTACGGCCACGAACAGGCCTGGCACGACGGCAACGGCCATTCCCACCTCCAGGCGACCTTGATGGGACCCGAACTGACCGTCCCGGTCACCGACGGCAAAGCCCGGCTGGGCACCTGGCAGCAGGTCTTCCACCTCGAATGCGACATCAAACCCCGCCGACGCGAAATCGTCGTGACCGTCCGCGGCGACTGAGCCTCCCATCGCACGCTCTGGGCTTTGCCTGAAAAGTCCATTGTGTGTGTAGCACAGCCGTTCAGCGGTGAGCTAGTCGAACCGCCTCGGCTGTGAATGTACTTGGGAAACAGACCCAAAACAGCAAAGAACTCAGCCGGGGGCGGCTGAGCCACACGTTTCAGACAAAGCCTACTCGCCCTGCTGCTTTTGCAGCCGACGCAGTTGCAACTCCAGTTCCGCGACGTGCTGTTTGGCGCGATCGGCCTCGGCCTTGTAGCGGTCGCGTTCGGCGGGGAGCTTGCTGAGGCTCTTGACCTGCTCTTTGAGCCGATCGACCTCGAACTGCAGGCTGCGGACCTTCCGTGATAGTTGCTTGTCTCGCTGTGCGATATCTTCCGCACGCTGGGCCTGGATATTCGCGGCCGCCTCAAGTTCCTTGATCCGCTTTTTCAGCCGGTCGTTCTCCTGCCGAAGGGCGTAGAGTTCCGGCTCCGAGGAAGTCCGCACGGACGATTCCTCCGGTGGGACGCAGCCGGCGAGAACGGCCGGCAGCAGACAGGCGATGAACAGCTTTCCGTTTCGCATGCGGGTATGGTACGGTGTTCGTGGCACTGCCTCAAAAGTAAAACTTCCATGTAGCACAGCCGCCACCGGCTGTGACATACCCGCGTCATCTGAGCCAAAGCGGCTGAGCCACACGTCCAGGACATCTTCGGAAAGGCAGCATGATGAAAGCGGCATACCTCACGGACCTGCGAAAAGTCGAGATTCGCGACGTCCCCGAGCCGACCTCGCCCGGTCCCGGCGAGGTCCTGCTGGACGTCCTCGTCGTGGGCGTCTGCGGCTCGGACATGCACTACTACCGCACCGGGCGGATCGGCGACCAGGTGGTCGAGTACCCCTTCACGGTCGGCCACGAATTCGCCGGACGCGTCCGCGAAGTCGGCCCGGGCGTGACGGACCTGGCGGCCGGGCAACTCGTGACGGTCGACCCGCTGATGTGGTGCGGGCAGTGCGACCAATGCCTCGCCGGTCGCGAACACACCTGCCGGAACCATAAATTCCTCGGCTGTCCGGGCCAGACCGACGGCTGCCTGTGCGAACGGCTCGTCATGCCCGCAACCTGCTGCTTTCCCGTCCCAGCCGACATCTCACCGGACCTGGCGGCCCTGATCGAACCGTTCACCATCGGGATCTACACCGCGCGGTGGGGCGGGGAGATCGAGGACGAGCCGGTCGCAATCCTCGGCGCGGGCCCGATCGGACTCTGCACCCAGGCCGCCTGCGCCGCAGCCGGGGCCGGCCCGGTCTACATGACCGACATCCGCGAGGAACGCGTCGAGTTCGCCCGCCGGTTCGGAGCGGACTGGGCGGGCAACCCGCACCGGCAGGACATTGTCGCCGACATCCTCCGCGAGCACCCCGAGGGCCTTGCCGTCGTCTTCGACGCCACCGGCGAGCAGGACGCCCTTGACCAGGCCGTCGAACTGCTCGCCCCCGGCGGGACGCTGGTGATCGTCGGCATTCCCGAAGCCGACCGCATCACCTTCGACCCCAGTAAAATCCGCCGCAAGGAACTGACGATCCAGAACGTTCGCCGGCAGAACCGAGCGGTGGAGGAGGCCATCGACCTCGTGGCTACGGGGGAAGTCTCCATCGAGTCGATGATTACCCACCGCTACCGGCTCGACCAGACGCAGGAAGCCTTCGACACCGTCGCCGACTACCGCGACGGAGCCATCAAGGCGATGATCCACCTCGATTGAGTTTCGGGTCGATCCGCCAGTCCTTCCCCGCTGTACTTCCAGGCATATTCCTCAGGACCTTCGGGCAGGCGGAACGCCCCGCGATACACCAGTCCCCCGGCTGAAGGGTACTTTGAAAAATTCAAATTCGGGTATCGCGTAGGATTTTCGCTTTCTGGCAAAGAGCAAAAAATGGTGCATATGGGCTCATATTCCGCCGTTTTTTGCGATGCCGCCAGGGAGTGAAAAGACCAGCGAGGCCGAAAAGTGAATTTTTCAAGGTGCCCTGAAGTCGGCCAGGCCCGTCGTCCGGCGACCCGGCGGGCAGCATCGCCGGAGGG
>CAYMAP010000103.1:0-9390 GCA_964388425.1 uncultured Planctomycetaceae bacterium | reverse complement strand
CGAGCGGCGGGACGACCATCTTTCCCTTGACGAACGGGCAGTTTTGCCGGAGAATCTCCGATTCCCCCCTGGGGGAAGGACCGCGCCCGTCGTGCGGAGTGCGGCCAGTGAGTCACAAGCCCCAAACCCGTCGAGACGGGACGCCAACGACAGTTCCCACAAGCACGGACACACGAGGTGACCGGCTTCGGGCAAGCACCACGGAAACCCAACGATGAACGGAAAATACCTCCCGCTGAAATTCGCGTTCGTTCTGCTCCTCGTCGCCCTGTGCTTCGCAAGCCTCTACGGCGGCAACGGCCTGCGGCTCGGCCAGGATATCGCAGGCGGCTACAGCATGATCTTCGAGGTCCAGGCCGAAGACGACGACACCCAGGATCTCCTGGAGCGCGTCATCAGCGTGCTGAAAAAACGGATCGATCCCCAGGGCCTGAGCAACCTCGAATGGCGACCGCTGAAAAACAACCGCTTCGAGGTCCGCATGCCCGCGGCTTCGGAGGAGTCCCAGCAACTGCGCAACGCCTACCTCCAGGCCCGCGACAACCTGCTGGAGACGAACGTCGAACGCAGCGAAATCGTTGCGCTGGTCCCGCTCGACGAGCAGAAGCGCAAGGCCGGCATCGAACGACTCGCCCGTGGCAACGGGGACCTCGCAGGCCACATCCAACGCCTGCTCGACGCCGCCGACCGGCTCGAGAAAGCCGACGCCGAACTCGCGGCGATCGACAAACAGATCGCCAATCTGCCCGAGGACCAGCTCGCCACCGAGGGGCCCCGGCTCCAGGCCAGCCGGACCCAAGCCCTCGCCGCCCGCCAGGACCTCGCCGCGACCTACGAGGACCGACTTCTTGCCGTCTGGAAGGAAAACGTCAACCCCCGCAAACTCCGCAGCGTCCTGAAACTCTACGACGACGCCCTGGCCAGCCGGGGCGAGACCCAGCGCAAGACGCTGCTGGCGGAATTCCAGTCCCAGCTCGACGAACTGTACGCAGCCCACCCGGCCCGAAAGAACCTGGTCGAACAGACCGTCGCCGCCTACAAGGACTGGTCCGACGTCAAGCGTCCCCTGGAAGACCCCAACGACCTCAAGCGTCTCATCCGCAAGGCCGGCGTGCTCGAATTCCGCATCGCGCCCCGCGACCCGCAGGCCATCGTCGACGAAACCGCCCCCCCGGTCCCCGAGGCACGCATCGCCGAACTCCGCAACCGCATCGACGAGGACGGGCCCGAGGCCGTCCTCGATGCAGGGGAGGACTACGCCTGGTTCCCCCTCGCCGACGAGAAGGACGGATTCAGCGGCCTGATCCTCCACGACTACGTCGACGGGACGTACATCCTCCTGAGCAACAAGCCCGGACAGACCCTCCTCAAGGCCTCCCCGGGCGCTCCGGAATGGAGCCTGAAATCCGCCACCGCCTCCTTCGACAACATGGGAGCCCCCGCCGTCGAGTTCGGAATGGACGACGCCGGGGCGAAACTCTTCGCCCAACTGACCGGCAACAACATCAAGAAACCCATGGCCATCCTCCTGGACGGGGAGGTCTACAGCGCTCCGACGATCCAGTCCATCATCTCCGCGAGCGGCCAGATCACCGGCCGATTCACGCAGGAAGAAACCAAGGAACTGGCGCGCATCCTCGCCTCGGGATCCCTGCCCGGGCGGGTCAATCCCGAGCCGGTCAGCGAAGTCAGCTTCGGAGCGGCCATCGGCACGATGAACATGCAGCGGGGGTATCGGGCGGCGATCTACGGACTGATCGCCGTCGCCGTGTTCATGCTGATTTACTATCTGCTCTGCGGCGCGATCGCCGACGTCGCCCTGATGCTCAACCTCATCCTCGTCCTCGGCGCGATGAGCCTCTTCAACGCCGTCCTCACCCTTCCCGGCATCGCGGGTATGATCCTCACCATCGGCATGGCCGTCGACGCCAACGTGCTGATCTTCGAACGCCTCCGCGAGGAACAGCAGCGAGGCCTGCCCCTCGCCCAGGCCGTCAAAAACGCCTACGACCGGGCCTTCACCGCCATCTTCGACGCCAACCTCACCACCCTGCTGATCTGTCTGTTCCTCTTTGTCGTCTTCGACTGGGTGGGCATGGAAGAAGTCCGCGGGTTCGCGATCACGCTGGGGCTGGGTGTGACGTTCAGCATGTTCACCGCCCTGGCCGTGAGCCGGTGGATTTTCCAGGCGCTGCTGAAGTTCAAGATCCTCACCAAGCCCCTGCCCATGCTCCGCATCGTACCCGTCACGAAAGTCAACTGGATGTCCAAGCGGTACTACTTCTGGATCGTCTCGCTGGTCTTTGTTATCGCGGGCGTCGGATCGCTGATCTGGCAGGGCAGGCGGATTCTCGGCATCGAGTTCTCCAGCGGAACCCAGGCGACGCTGGTCTTCCAGGACGATGCGATGCTCTTGGCCAACGACGGCCAGACCCCCGCGCCGCCCAACGACGCCATCGTCCGCCAGATGCTGCTCGACAAGGCTCGGGAGATCATCCCCGACGCCCAGGGCCACGCCCGCCAGGACCTCGAAAAATTCGTCGCCACCGCACGCGTCGAAACCCAGGAAAACCCCAATCGGGTGGACGAATTCGTCGAACTCTACGGAAACGCCGACCGGCAGGTCACCCGCCAAAGCTGGCAGACCAACAACCGCGACGAAGATTTCTTCAACGCCCTGAACACCCAGGCCGACGACGTGCTCAGCCCCGAGGAACTCCAGCAACTGCCCCAGACCAGCTACCAGGTCACCACGACCGTTACGAACGCAAAGCTCATCCGCGAACTGGCCAACGAGGCGTTCGGCAAATCGCTGCAGCGGCGAGTCCCCGCCGACTTCCAACTCATCAAGGGCAGGGAACTCCAACAGGCCGGCGCGACCACCGCGCCCGACGGCGTGACGACCATCACGCCCGAAATGCGCGAGGGCGCTATGCCCGCCTTCCGCAACGACCTGCTGGATTACGAAGGCGGGGTGATGTTCGCCATCGACAACGTCTCGCCCGCCCTGACGGTCACCGAACTGCAATCGCGAATCCGCGATATCCGCCTGCAGCCCGATTTCGGCCGGGCCGCCGTCAACCCCTATCGCGTGGTCGGTCTCCGCACCGCCCCGGATGCCGAGGGCTACTCCGCCTTCCTCGTCCTCGCCCGCCCCGCCGATCCGGAAAACGTCCGCACCGAAACCGGACGGGAGCAGTTCGAACAGCTCGAACGCGAGGTCCTCACCAGCGCCCTGCAGCGCGAGGACCCGATCGTCGTGATGAACTTCGACGCCGCCATCGCGGGCGAAACCGCACAACTGGCCATCGTCGTCGTCGTACTGAGCTGGATCGGCATTGTCCTGTACCTCTGGCTGCGGTTCGGGTCCGTCAAGTGGGGTCTGGCCGCCGTGGCCTGCCTCGTCCACGACGTGCTCATCGTCGTCGGACTCCTCGCCGCCTCGGGCTGGCTGCACCGGACGGTCGTCGGCGACGCGCTGGGCATCGCGTCGTTCAAGATCGACCTGGCCATGGTCGCCGCGCTGCTGACGGTCATCGGGTACTCGGTCAACGACACGATCGTCATCTTCGACCGCATCCGCGAGAACCGAGGCAAACTCACCGAAGTCACCGGCGAGGTCATCAACGACTCGATCAACCAGTCCCTGCCCCGGACCCTCCTGACGAGCTTCACGACCTTCCTCGTCGTGTTCATCATGTACGTCTGGGGCGGGCCGAGCATCAAGGCCTTCAACTTCGCCCTGCTGGCGGGCATCGCCTTTGGAACCTACTCCTCCGTCGCCGTCGCAAGCCCGCTGCTGATGGGCACGAAACAGGCTCTCATCGCCAAGGTCACCGCACCGGAACAACCCGCCGGCGCATAGACAACCCGACCACCTACATTGAGGCAGATCATCACGACGCAATTGTTTTCCCTTCTTTGCTTGGTCGGTTGCGCATCGGTCGACCCCGAGCCCGCCGGGCCGGTCGAACCGGTTGGGCCGTCCCAGCCGGAATCCCCGACCGGGCCGACGCTCCGCCAGCAGCAGATGCAGGCCTGCCCGGAGGCAAGGACGGGGCGGTTCGTCGTCTTGGCGGATTTCGAGTCCGGCGGGTCCGAGGCGTTCGTCGTCCAGCCTCCGGGCGCGGGTCGGGCGTCCATCCAGATCGGCCAGGCCCGCACCGGGCACGGCTCGCTTGAGTCCGTCCTCTGGGGACAGGCCGAGCTGGCCTATCAGCCGACCGATCCGATCGACCTCGGCGAGGCGACGCTGCTGGGCCTGTCGATTCGCTGCCCGGCGTTGCGGGACGATCTGGTGGTCCGCCTGACGGGGGGCGGGGCGACGTGGACCTCCCCGCCGGTGCTGCTTCGCCCGGGCTGGAACGCCGTGCTCATCGACCTCCAACGGGCCCGGCAGACGGAGGGGTTCGACCCCTCGGGCGTCCGGGAGATTCGCCTCGGATTAACCGGCGGCATGCGGGAACTGGCGCTGGGGGTCGACGATCTGCTGCTGATCGACAACCGCCGAGCCATCGAGCCGGTCCCCGCGGGGCTGACCGTCCGCCGGGTCGGTCTGGCGGCGGTGGTAACCCTGCCCGGGCGGGACGGTCGCGTCCGTATCGCTCCGGGGCCGGACGGACTCTGGCGGATGGGCGTCCACCAGCCGACCGTCAAGTTCGCCGCCCCCTCCGAACCCTTGCCCCCCGGCGGGGAGGGTCTTGCGATTCTCGGCGACCGGCGGATCGGTCGGCTGGACATTCTCGAAACCAACGCCGTGCGGTGTCGGCTTGGGATGACGTGGTTCTTCCCCGCCCGTGCCGGCTCGTGGGCGACGATCCACGCCGTCCGGCGGGTCCGCTGGGAGATGACGTTCTACGGCGACGGACGGTGGGTGACGCACCTCCGCCTGAACAACGCCGGGGGCACGCCGATCGGGAAGGTCCTGCTGGCCCTGCCCGGTCGACGCGCCGCCTGGGCCGGCGGGCGACTGCAGAGGATCTGGCGGGACGAGCGTTTCGTCGGGCCGATCGGACGATGGAGCTACCTCCTCCCGCCGTCGACCGGCGAGCAGCAGAGGATCGCGGCGAACTACCTCGATCCCCCGACGGTCGAGCTGCTGCTGGGTCGGCAGGGCGTGTTCGCACCGGGTGACGTCGACCGCGACGGGTTCGACGAATCGCAGGGCTGCTACGTCCTGGCCGGTCATCGCGGGCATTGCCGATTTCGCGTACCCGCCGGCGAGGGGGGGGTGGTTCGGCCGGTCTTCCGCGTGATCGGCCCATGGGCGGGCCCCGTCAGTGTCAACGTCCAGGGCCGGGCCATCCGTACCCAGGCCCGGCTGGAGGACGGATCCGTCCTCTTCGCCCTGCCCGACGTCTTCCGTCGCGACGTCTTCGTGGAACTCTTCGGTTCGATGGCCGTCGAGGACGAGTCCGACGGCTCCCCCGACCGAGACCGATAAGACACCCTGTACCTCACCGGTCGATCCCCGTTCAGGCCGACCGCTTCACCCGCCGGCAGAGCACCAGCGGAACGCCCGCCAGGATCAGCAGCAGCGATCCCGGTTCCGGGACGGAGGTGCGGTAGATGTAGTCGATGGCGGCCAGCAGATTCGCCCGCTGGAATTCCTCTCCGTCGAGGTTCTGGACGTTGTCGTCCTCGTCGTCGCCGTCGAGCAGACCTTGCCCGGTGGCCTGAAGAATGCCGAGGATCGTTTCCTGCCACTGGTCGTCGTCCGGCCAGTGGTCGGGGTCCCACCAGGTTTCGATGGCCTCTCGGAGAAGGATGGACGTACCGGCGATCATCGGGCTGGCCATGCTCGTGCCGCTCATGGAGACCCAGTCGCTGCCGTCTTCCCAGTCTGCGGAACAGCTCGTGATCCACGCCCCCGGCGCGAGGATGTCCAGCATCTGGGGGTGCCGGTCGGTGAAGCTGACAATCCGGTCGATGTCGGAGGAATAATCGATCGCCCCGCTGCTCCAGTCGGTCCGTCCGAAGTTGCCCGCCCAGACCGCGCCGACGCTGATGGTATTGGGGTCGGCGGCAGGGTAGACCACCCCGCCGCCGAGGCTGTCGTTGTCGGCGAAGCCGTTGCCCGAGGAGCAGACGTTGACCACCCCGGCCCCTCGGAGGGCCAAGAGTTCCTCGCTCAGCAGGCTGGTGATCGGCTGGGCATAGACCGAACTTGTCCCCAGCGACATGTTGACCGCGACGATGTTGTACTGCTCGCGGTGATTGACGCACCACTGCAGCGCCGACTCGATATCCCCCCAACTCCCGCTTCCCGATGCACTGAGAACTTTCAGGGACACGATGTTTGCACCGGGCGCGATCCCGCCGTAGGTAGCATCGCTCGAAGCGACGATCCCCGCCACGTGCGTGCCGTGACCGTAATCGTCCATCGGGTCGCTGTCGTCATTGACGAAGTCGTACCCGCCGACGTACCGCCCCCGAAGGGCCGGGTGCGTGTAATCCACGCCCGTGTCGATCACTGCCACGGTGTAGCCCGACCCGTCAATCCCGGGGTAGCGTGATCGCAGCGTGTCAATGCCCATCACCTGCCCAGCCCGGCCGACCTGAACGATGGGACGGGTCCAGGTCGCCGGGGCTTGCACGTCGAAGCGCGGAGCCGGCCGGGCTTTGACCGCCATGATGTCCGATCGGCAGAGAGATGTCAGTCCCACCAGAATCAGAATCCCTGTAATCGCCTGCCTTTTGTGCGATTTCCTTGCCTTGATCATGATCGTGGCTCCCTGGTCATTGGGGTCCGGTTCGGCGCAGACCGACAGCGACAGACCTGCCATGTTGGACCTGTTGAGGACGTGTACCCGCTGCGACGTCGGCTTGAGCGACTCACCCGCGACGCGACTGGCGATTCATGTCATCGGGAAAACAGAAACAACCCGCTTTTGCCCCCATTGTCGAACGAGTTCATTCGGACTGAAGCCCAGATAATCGAAAAGTAACAAGATAATTTCCTAAAAGACCCAAATGACCCACATTGACACGCCCCTCAAAAGTCGACGGAACGAAAAAGCAGGGCGATTCGTCAACGCAAAGAATAGAGTTACGTCCCCAAAATGGTCCTCCCGGCGTGCTCTTGGCAGTTCTGAGGGAGGCGTCTCTATTGCATCTGCCAGTTCCGCCGGAGCAACCATTCGGCCGTTAACAGCACCACCGCCAGCACCAGCAGCAGCGGAAAATCGTACAGCCGATGAACCGTCTGCATCGGCCGGCCGGCGTATCGCAGCCGATCCGCCTCGGCCAGCAGGTCGTCCAGCAGGTCCGGCAGTTGGGCGAGGTCGACGGATCGGCCCCCACCCGCCTCGGCCAGCCGATCCAGCAGACGAACGTTCCGCGCTACCTGCTCGGTCTCCCGCGAATCGGCGGTGACTTCCAGCGGAAGCTCGTCAGTCGCGACGATCTGGCCGGCCCGGCTGACGGTCAGCTTCGCGGTGAACCGCCCTGGCCGGCTGGGACGGTACTGCCCCTCGAACAGTCCCCTGCCCGCCGGCGACAGCGCCACCAGCTCCCGCCGATCCGTCTCGGTCTCGACGATCTTCACCGCCGCCCGCAACTCCGCCCCCGCCTGATCCTTCGGCAGCAGGACGCGGGCGCGGACCGCCATCGGCTCGTCGCCCACCTTCGCGTGCGTCCTCGGCAACCGAAGCACCGCATGCGCCGCGTCCGCCGACGCCGCCTCGTTGCTGCCGGCCAGCCAGCGAACCAACTGACCCCAGAACCGCTCGTACGGACTGTCCGCTCCCATCGCCCGCATCGGCAGGTACCACTGCCACGTCGTGTCCGCCGTCAGCGCCGCCGACCGACCCGCGCCGAAGCTCTGCACCGCCAGCACCACCCTAGGGCCCTGCGAACCCCGCGCCTGCGGGTGCACCGCCAGCACACTCGCGCCGCTTTTGGGGCCCGGCACCGCCACGCACCCCCGCAACGCCGGCAACGCCACCCGAGACCGCGCAGCCGAACCGCCCGGACCCGGGAAAAACCCCTCGATCCCCGCAAAAATCGGATGCCTCCGGCCCGCCGAGGTCAACTGCGGCACGAACCGCCCCGGAATCTGCGCCTCCGACCGGGCCCCGCAGAAGACCGGCAAGGCCGCCTCGACTTCCGTCCCCCCGTACCCGCCCGGCCCGAAGCTGTTCGCCCCGCCCAGCATGGCCAGTCCCCCGCCGTCCCGCACCCACTGCCGGAGCAGCCCCTGCTGGCTGCGAGACGGAAACGAGCTGTCCAGGTCGCCCAGCAGGATCACGTCGAACAGCCCGAACTGACCCGCCGTGGCAGGCAGGGCCTCCAGCGATCGGCCCGCAACCTCGCCCTGCGCCCAGAAGCGGTTGCCCGAAACCCGCACCAGCCCCACGAACTGCACGTTCGGGTCGCCGGCCAGCAGGCGACGCAGGTACTTGTACTCCGGGCGGAGCGCCCCCTCGACGTACAGCACCCGCAACTGTGGATCAGTCACCAGCACGTGCAGTTCGAGGGCATTGTCACGGGTCTCGACCTCGCCGGCCTGCGGGTCGGCGCGGACGGTCAGCTTGCGCAGGGCTTGGCCCCCGCGGTCCCGCGGCGTCCAGGGCAGGGTGACCTCCACCCGCCCGTCGTCGGCCTCGCCGGCGGCGTAACTCGCCACGGCCGAGGGGTCGGGGTCGTCGCCCTCGATCAGGCGAACCTGCCCCCCCGCCTGCCCCGTCACGGCCAGCCCGACCGTCAACTCCGTCGCATGATTCACCGCCGAAGCCAAAGGCGCCTCGACGCGCACCACCCGCACGCCGGGCCGAGCCCGCGTCGGCTGATCGGCCCGGCCAACGCCCACCGCATGCACCGGCGAGCCCACCGACCTGGCCGCTGCCAGCGGATCCGATCCCGCGTTGTGGTTGCCGTCGGAGACCACCAGCACTGCCAGCCGACCCGCGGGGTCCGTCGCCGATCGGGCCCGCTCGATGGCCGCGGCGAGGTCGGTCGTCTCCCCCGCCTCGCCGCCGGCCGTCCGCTCGGGGAGGTTCCCGAAGTCCCGCACCGCCTCGGCCGACCGCGCGAACGGCAGGTACACGACCTCGATCCGATCCGCCAGACGCTCACGCTGCGAAGCCAGCATCTGGCGAACCTGCTCCCACCGCTGCCGACCGCCCGGACCGTCGGCCAACGCCATCGACCCGCTGCGATCCACCGCCGCCACCATCGTCGGCCGGGCCTCGCCCCCGATGGGCACGACCAGCAGCGCGGGCTTGAACAGAATCAGCAGCAACACCCCCACCGTCGCCAGCCGCAACGCCAGCAGTCCCGCCAGCCGACCCGCACCCAGGGCCGAGAAGGCCGAGACGTACACCACCCCCACCGCCGAGGCGATCTGCACCCCCAGCACCGCCAGCCACCAGCCCGAGGCCGTCCCGCCCA
>CAYMAP010000102.1:0-9397 GCA_964388425.1 uncultured Planctomycetaceae bacterium | reverse complement strand
AGCGTCCCAGGGCTGCGCCCTGGGCTTTCATATTCCGCCCTTTCAGGGCGTCGCCATTCGCCGATCCTTATTCCGGATGCCGGCGAAAACCATATCCAATTCAAGGTCGGCATCAGCGGGCCTTCCGTGTTTGGCTCCTGCGTTTGCGTCCGTCCTGCGTGCTGCCGTACGCCTGCGTGGGCGGGACGCCGGTCTTGATCCAGGCGTCGATCACGTCCTTGTGGAACCGCCAGGTTCGGCCGACCTTCGCACCGGGCACCTTGCCGGCCTGGCAGAGCTTGTACAGCGACGATTTGGACAGCTTCACGTAGGCCGCCAGGTCGTCGAGGGTCATGATTGTATCGGGCGCATCGGTCATCGGCATCACCTTCCTGATGGGTTCGCGGGTTCGCGGGGACTTGCCCCCTGATCCTGAGGCCGTAGGGTAGCCGCCCTTGGCTTTTCCTGTCAATGTTCATCTTTGCGTGGCAACGCGAGTGTACTGCAGAGGTGCGAGAGCTCCGGTCGCATGGGGAAAAGGCCGTGGCGGGTTCTCTGGTTGGCATGAGGCGCGCGGCGGCCTTGGTCGAGCGGTTTGCGGCTTGCCGAGGCGAAGTTCGCCGCATTCGGTCGATAACGTGCCCGTCTTCGTCCGTCTTTGCGCTGCCGGGGTCGAAACTGTCTCTGCGCGCAGAAAGCGAGCGACCAGCGGGAGCGGGTGGGTCCCACGGGTCGCTCATGGTGCATATCGCGTGTCATGCAATGACTCATGCAATGACTGGGCCTGGAAGGATTCGAACCTTCGACCTCACCCTTATCAGGGGTGCGCTCTAACCAACTGAGCTACAAGCCCGTCAGAAGCCGGTGTTTGGGGCATATCGGCCCCGCAGCCGGAAATGGCCAACTTACCGCGACGGGCCGTCGGCGTCAAGCAGTTTCTCGGGTGGCGGGCGAGTTCAACCCCTTGACAGGACGGGGCCGGAAACCTATACTTCGCCGTTTCCGCCTTCCGTGACGGAACGGTTGGCGGGCCTGTACGTTCCGCCCGACGCTGTCCGAACGGGCTTCGCAATGAGGTAGACAACGTGGCCAAGAAATCAGCGAAAAAATCGACCGCTAAAACATCGGAGAAATCGACCGCCAAACGGGTTGCCGGAAAGGCCAACCCCCCCAAAAAAGCGGTGAAGAAATCGACCGGCGGGAAGTCCACCGCCAGGAAGGCGACACGGAAATCCTCTGCCGGGACGAACCCGGCTTCGAAGAAAAAAACGACGAAGAAGTCGACAGCGAACACATTCTCTTCGAAGAAGAGTTCTTCTCAACGAAAGGCGTCGTCGAACACGCAGGCCGGCTCGGAGAACACGAAATCCGCCCTCAAGGCGGACAGCCCCCTGACGGACAAGGATCTCAAGCATTTTCGGGAACTGCTCGTCGTGAAACGCCGCAGCCTGATCGGCGACATGGCAGGGATCGAGGGCACGGCCCTGGGGCGGAACCAGCAGGAAAGCAGCGGCGACCTCTCGAACATGCCGACGCACCCGGCGGATATCGGCTCGGACAACTACGAGTACGAGTTCACGCTCGGGCTTCTGGAGAGCGAGCGTATTCTTCTGGGCGAGATCAACGCCGCCCTGGAACGGATCGACAACAAGACGTTCGGCGTGTGTCTCGGCACGGGCGAGCCGATCGGGCGAGCCCGGCTGGAGGCCAGGCCCTGGTGTCAATATTCGATCGAATACCAGCGGATGATTGAAAAAGGGCTTGTGCGTCCGGGCGATGACGACCGGTACAACACCGACGGTACGCTGGACGAGGACAGCGAGGACGACGACTTCGGCGACGATGAGGATTGATCTTGGTGGCCTCCGCAGACCGGAACGAGAACCCGCCGTCGCGTAACCCCTCTTTGGCGGTCCGTGCCGGCCGATCGGGACTGGCGTGGGTGGTTTTCGGGCTGGTGGCGGTGCTGGCGGCGGGCAGCGACCTCTGGAGCAAGGAGGTGGCGTTCTCCGCACTGCTGGCCGAACCGGGTCTGTCGGAGCGTTTTGCCCGACAGGCTGATCGGATGGAGGATATCCAGGATCCTGCGATTCCGCCTGCGGAGTCGCAGGCGTTCAGTCGACTCGTTCTGGACCGCGTACAACCGACTCGGCGGGTCTGTTTCGGTCTGTCGCTGACGCTGCGGACGAACCCGGGTGTGGTGTTCGGGTTCGACGCCCTGCCCCGCCTGCTGGTCGCGTGCGTGACGGTCGTGATGATCGTGGTGATCGTGATTGTTTTCGTCACGTCGGGGCGGGGGGTTCGATGGTTGCACGTGGCGCTGGGCTTGATTCTCGGTGGGGCGGTGGGGAATCTCTACGATCGGCTGTTCGGCGAAGTGCGTCTTGAGGGCCTGCCGTCGATCCGCTACCACGTCCGGGATTTCATCGACTGCAGCGAACTGCATTACCCCTACGTGTTCAACGTCGCAGACATCTGGCTGGTGGTGGGTGTGGGGATGGTTGCGTTGTACTGGCTGATCGACGCCCGCCAGCAGAAGCGAATCGCGCGCGACCAGGAACGTGGAGGCCCCGTATGATCCGCCGGTGCGATACCGACCGGGCGGAATCTCCGCAAGCCCTGCCGAAGACCGACGACATTGCGCTGCTGGCGTTGGACGTGGACGGGACGCTGGTCCGGCCGGACCAGACGGTGGCTCCGGAGGTGGTTCGCGCCGTCCAGAACGCGCGAAGCCGGGGCGTGCGGGTGTGTCTGGCGACGGGTCGAAGCCTCATCGAGACCCTGCCGGTCTGGGAGCAGTTGGGGATCGAAGCGTCGCAGCACACCGAGCCGATGGTCACGCTGGGCGGGGCGCTGGTGGCCGAGCCGCACACGCACCGGACGCTGTGGCACAGGCCGATCGCCCCGGCGACGGCGACGGCGTGCGTCGAGGCCTTCCGTGCGGCGGGACGTTCGGCGATGGGGATCGTCGACCGCTGGCGGTGGGGGATGGACTACCTGTTTCTGCCCGGTGACGATCACGGGGAGGCGCACACGAAGTGGCTGGCGAAAATGCCCGACGTGGTGGTCCGGCAGGTGGAGGACCTCGACGACGGGCCTGATATTCTGCGGATCAACTGCATCGTCGAGCCGCACGAGGCTGAGGTCCTCGAAGCCCGCCTGCGGGAGAGGCTCGGGAAGTCGATGACGTTGCACGCGATCTACGCGCCGAATTACAATGTGACGGTGGTCGAGGCCTTCCACCCGGAGGCGAATAAATGGACGGCCCTGCGGTATGTCGCCCAGGGGCTGGGGATCGGGCGGTCTCGGATCGCGGCGGTGGGCGATGACGTCAATGATCTGCCGATGCTACGCGGTGCGGGGCTGGGCGTGGCTATGCCCGGAGCGTCACAGGCCGTCCGCGACGCCGCGGACCTCGTCGCCTCGGAGGGGCTGGCGGGGTGCATCGACTCGCTGTCGCCTGAATGAAAACGTGGCATGGACGTCTCGCCCATGAGTAGCACGGTCGTCTCGGGCGTGGGAATGGTTGGATTCCACGGGCAAGATGCCCGTGCCACTTGACAACGGACAACCCCGTTTTCACGGACTCGCTGCGGCCTGGACGATGAGGTTGGTCATGATTCGTCGGGCGTCGTCCGGGGCGTAGCCGCGCAGGCCCAGCAGGGGGTAGCCGATCAGACCGGCCGTCAGGTCGTCCCGACTGAAGATGACGGCGGGCCGGTCGTCGAGGAAGACCGCCTCGAGGCGAGGTAGCTTTCGCTGGTCGTCGGGGAGGTACTCGGCCATGCCGCGTCGGTAGCGGACGGCGTTGATAACGTTCGGCCCGCCGAGGTAGAACCGCGAGGCGCGGGGCAGGAGGACGACGGTCCCGAGCGCCTGGGCGACCTCGTTGCGGAACGAGCGGTCGAAGATCTCGCTCCCGCCGCCGGCGTCGGCGAGGATCGTCCCGCCCTCGCGGACATACCGCCTGAGTTCCTTGACATCGCGGGGCAGCACATTGAGCCGCCCCGTGCCGGTGACGTGTACGACGGGCCAGACCTCCGCGGAGAGGTTGTCGGCCGGGACGGGCGGGCCGACGATCAAGTCGATGTTGCGTTGGCGCTTGAGTGTCACCGCGAGGCGCTGCAAGGCGAGCGGTTCGGGGTCGTCATTGCCTCGGTGGCGAAGCCTGCCGAGGCGGAGTTCGCTCCCGGCGGGCTTTGTTTGCGCCGAGGGTCCCGGCCAGTGCGCTTTTCCGCGGAGGCCGGCTGAGCCTTTGTCGGTCAGCAGCAGGTAGAGGTTCGCCAGCATGTTGAAGACCGGGCGGGTCTGTTCTGCCGGTCCGGCTTCGAGGGCGAGCGATAGCTGCTTCGGCGCGTGGATGACCAGCGGGCGGATGCCGTTGGAAATCATCATCAGCCCGTCGGGCTGGACATCGCCGAAGACGAGCGAGCGGACGGGATGGTCGGTGGGCATGGGTTCGAGGCGGTGGCGGGGGAACATCCGCTGGTAGTGGCGGTGCATGTCGATGGTGAAATCGGGTCGGTTGCAGGCGGCTTCGGAGAGGATCAGCCCGCCTCGGAGGACGAATCGGCGGAGGGTGCGAATCTGTTCGTCGGTCAGTTCGATGGGTCCGGCTCCGGAGAGGTAGACGATCCGCCCGTCGTCCCAGTCGGCGGGGGTGGAGTGTTTGTCGACGACTTGCCAGCCCAGCGGTCGTTCGTAGGTGTAGCCCAGCCAGGCGGTGAGGTTTCCGGCGTCGCGCGGGCGGGCGTTCCACGTCCCGTCGTACTGGAGTTTACTCAGCAGCGTCGGCGCTCCGCCTCGGACGAGGAACAGCAGGGCCAGGCTGGTTGCCTCGATGTTCCGGCCGTAACTGAAACTTCCGTCGGCGTGCTGCCTCCGCAGCAACTCGGCCGAGCCCTCGGCGTACCAATCGTGCCCGGCGAGGTATTTCCTCCCCGTCAGCGCGCCGACCCGTTGCAGGGCCAGCAGCCAGTGGTAGAAATACTCCTGCCCCTTGCGAGGGTGGATGACGGCGGAGAAGTGCTCGCCGAGCCATTCCGTCCCGCGACGGATTGCACGGTACTGGGCGATGGGTTCACAGTCGATGATGGACCGCCTGCTGCGTTGGGCGAAGCACATCGAGAGCGTCGCGACGCCGGCGGCGGTCATCGAGCCGTAACTCCGCGAGAAGCGTCGGCCGGCGCGGAGTCGGCAGTGGTAGCCCCAGCCCCCGTCGGGCTGCTGGTCGCCCAGCCAGTGGGTCTCCATCCGCTGCCAGAACCGCACGGGAACTTCCACGCCACGCCGCTGTGCCGCCCGGACCCCCAGTGCCGCCCAGTAGGTGTTGGAGTTGTCGTAGGTCGACCCGCCCTTCGGGGCCGGGGCGTAGGTGTAGGTCCCGTCGTCACTGGCGGCGCGCAGGAGCCAGTCCACGTCGTGGCGGAGTTGAGGCAAGGCGCGGTCGTCCTTGAGGGCCGAGAGCATCAGGCACCGAAGGGCCACCGGATACGTTCCGTTGAGGTCGGCTGAGAGGCACCACCGCAGAGCGTTGCGCAGGGCAGGTTCAGTGCGATAGTCCACGCCCGCGCTGATCAGCGCCCAGCAGCTCAGCAGCGTCTTGCCGCCGAACCGGGGGTTGTCTTCGGGGTACTCGGTCGTGCAGCGTCCGGCCGGCCCGAGCTTGCCGAGGAGGTAGTCGGCGGCTCTTCGGATGGAACGTTCGACGTCCGGCGAGGCCGTTGCGGGGAAGTCGGGCGGCTCAGCCAGCAGCAGGGCCGGCAGACAGCACACCGCCATGACCGTCCGGCGCACTGACAAGTCAGTCGGCCTTCCAGATCATCAACAGCCGAGGCGTCTGGAGGGTATCGAGCGTTTCGGCGGAGAGTTGCAGTCCCGGCGCCTGCGATCCGAACATCCCGCCGAACAGGTCCGGCTTGGGCTTGTACTGGACGATTTTGGGCTTGTTCAGCCCCGCCAGGTCCGCTGCCCGCATGCAGGCGGCGTCGAGGTAGCCGATCGAATCGATCAGCCCGTACTGTTTTGCTTCACTGGCGAGGTAGACCTTGCCGTTCAGCGGGGCTGTCTCTGCCCCCCGGACCGTCCGGGCGTCGGGGCCCTGCCCGACGGTCTCTTCGTACTCGATCTGCTTCGTCACGAGGGTAGGCCGACCCGCGCGGACCGCCTGTTCGAAGTCCGCCTGCATTTTGTTGAGCAGTTCCAGCAGTCGACGCCGTTCGTGGTCTTCCGGCATCCGCCAGGGACTTAGGGCATCCTTCCAGCGGTCGGCGTTGGCGCTTTTGAAGATGAGCATCTTCACGCCGATCTTGTCCATCGTGCCCTGGAGGTTGGGTACCTGGGCGATCACGCCGATGCTGCCCGTGACGGTCGAGGGCTCGGCGAGGATTTCCTCAGCCGGCAGGCAAATGAGGTAGCCCCCGCTGGCGGCGACGCCGCCCATCGAGGCGACGATCGTTTTTCCGCTGTCGCGCAGTTGCGTCAGACGGTGGTGAATCTGGTTGCTGTCGCTGACCGTTCCGCCGGGCGACTCGATCCGCAGGACGACGGCTTTGACGTTGGCGTCGTCCTGGATTTCCCGCGCGAAGGTCGCGAACTGGCTGGACGCCTCCGGGCCGATCACGTCGTTGACGGTGTACATCGCGACAACCTGGTCCTTCTGCCCGTCTTGGAGGACCGTCGTGCTCATGTTGACGCTTTGGCCTCGGACCAGAAAGGCCACCATGCCCAGGAGAAAGAGATTTCCCAGAATCGACAGCGCCAGCAACCCCCAGCCGAACAGGCTGAACAACCGGGCTGCCAGGCTCCGCCGAGGGCGCTCCTGCGGGACGGGGGCAGGGCTCGGCGCGTAGGCCGCCCGGGTCTGGGGTGGCGGTGGAACGGGCGGGGGACTGCCCGGCTGGGACATGAACGGGTTCGGCTCGTGGGGATCGCTCGGCTCGGCCATGACGGCTCCTTGCGGGGGTTTGCTTGCAGGGCGGTGTCGGTCTGTCCTATGATGACGATGCTGGAACGCACCGATGGTAGCTTTTTTCAGGAGGCGCGAGCAAGATGAAATCCAACCCATCGCCATCGGGCGAGTTGACGACAACCGGGCCGAACCGTGCCCGCTGCTTTTGCGTGGCCGCTCCGTGCATCACCCGTCTGGTTTTGCTGGGGGTGGTCGTCGTGACGGGCTGTTCGACGAAGCCCGCCGCCCCGTCCGATTCGCCCGCCGTCGTCCGTGCCGTCGGCAGCATCGTTCCGGTGCGGACCTTCATCGAGCGTATCGGGGGGGACCGCGTGCGGGCCGACACGCTCGTCCCGGCCGGAATGAGCCCGCATAGCTACGAACCCACCGCCAAACAAATGGTGCAACTCGCCGAAGCCGACGTGTTCTTCCGCATCGGCGCGCCTTTCGAGGACGCCCTCCTGCCAAGAATTCGAAAGACCGTCCCTGGGCTGAAGATTGTCGATCTCCGCCAAGGTCTTCGCCTTCTGCCGGCGGACGGGCACGACCACGGGCACGACCACGGTCCCACGGACCCGCACGTCTGGATGGACCCGCTGGCCGTGCGGGCCATGGCTGAGACCATCGCCGAAACGCTCATCGAACTGGATGACACGACCGACGGACGAATCTACCAAAGCAATCGCGACACCTTCCAGCACGAACTTGATGCCGTCCACGATCAACTCAAGCAGACCCTCGTGCCCTACCGCGGCCGGACGCTGCTGGTCTTCCACCCGGCGTTCGGATACTTCTGCCGGCGGTACGGCCTGAAGCAGCAGGCCATCGAAGTCGAGGGCAAGCGACCGTCCGCCAAACAACTCGCCGCCGTTATCGAGCGGGCCCGCGAACTCGAAGTTCGCGTGATTTTCGTCCAGCCGCAGTTCCCGGAGGACTCCGCCCGCCGGCTCGCCCGCGCCCTCGACGCCGCGGTCGTTCCCATGGACCCCCTGGCGGGGGACTACCTCGCCAATCTTCACCGTATGGGCCGGGCCGTCGCTTCCGCCCTCGCCAAGCCCGCGCCGAGCACGCAGCCATGACCGAACCGGCCTTCGAACTCACCGAGGTGCACTTCGCCTACGCCGGCCAGGAGGTCCTCGCCGAGGTGACCCTCTCGATGGAGGCCGGCGAGTTCGCCGCCATCGTGGGCCCCAACGGCGGGGGCAAGACGACGCTGCTGAAACTCCTGCTGGGCCTGCTCGAGCCGGCGCGCGGGACCGTCCGCGTGCTGGGCCAGTCGCCGAAACGAGCCCGGCCCCGCGTGGGCTACATGCCCCAGCACTCGCGCGAGGACCTTCGTTTCCCGGTCAGCGTTCGTGACGTGGTCCTCATGGGGCTGGCGTCGCGATCGCGGTGGTTCGGGCCCTACCGTCGGCCCGACCGCCGGGCCGCCGAAGCCGCCCTCCTTGACGTGGCCCTGGCGGACCTGGCCGATCGAAGCTTCGCCGACCTCTCCGGGGGCCAGAGGCAGCGCGTGCTCATCGCACGCGCCATCGTCGGCGAGCCCGACCTGCTGCTCCTTGACGAACCCACGAGCAACCTCGACCCCCGCGTCGAGGGCGAACTCAACAATCTGCTCGAACGTCTCAACGAGCGTATGACCGTCGTGGTCGTCTCCCACGACGTCGGGTTCGCCGCCGGGCACGTCGGCAAGGTACTCTGCGTCAACCGACACGCACGCATCCACCCCACCGCTGAAATCACCCCCGAGCTGATCGAGGACCTTTACGGCCCGGGGGTGCGACACATCCGCCACGAGCACGACTGCATCGAACGCAAATGCTCCCCGGAGGACCACGCATGAGCGAGTTCTTCGCCGCCCTCGCCACGCAACCGTTCCTCCAGGTCGCCCTGACCGGCGGGTTGCTGGCCAGCGTCGCCTGCGGCGTCGTGGGCAGCTACGTTGTCGTCCGCCGCATCAGCTTCCTCGCCGGCGGGATCGCCCACTGCGTCCTCGGCGGGATCGGAGCGGCCGTCTACCTCCGCGAAACCTTCGGCTGGTACTGGCTGGAACCCATGTTCGGCGCGGTCCTCGCCGCCCTCACGGCGGCGACGCTGATCGGGCTGATCAGTCTGCGCGCCAAACAGTGGGAGGATACCGTCATCGGCGCCCTCTGGGCAGTCGGCATGGCCACCGGCGTGCTGTTTGTCTCCGCGACGCCCGGCTACGCGCAGGACCTCGTGGGGTACCTGTTCGGCAACATCCTGCTGATCTCCCGAGGCGACCTCTGGCTCATCGCGGTTCTGGATGTCGTGGTCCTGGTGGTGGCGCTGGGATTCTACAAGCAGTTCCTGCTGGTCTGCTTCGACGAGGAATACGCCCGCGCCCGCGGGCTGAATGTCGAAGCCTGGTACCTCCTGCTCCTGGCCCTGACCGCCCTGACCGTCGTCCTGCTGGCCTGGGTAGTGGGCATCGTGCTCGTGATCGCG
>CAYMAP010000101.1:0-9476 GCA_964388425.1 uncultured Planctomycetaceae bacterium | reverse complement strand
CCGGACGCAGAATGTTTTGTAAAGAGACGCCTCCCTCAGAATTACCAAGAACGCGGTTGTAAGACCATTTTGGGGACGTAACCCGATGGTTTTCGTTGACGAATCGCCCTGCTTTTTCGTTCCGTCGACTTTTGAGGGGAGCATCAAAGAGACGCCTCCCTCAGAATTACCAAGAACGCGGTTGTAAGACCATTTTGGGGACGTAACCCGATGGTTTTCGTTGACGAATCGCTCTGCTTTTTCGTTCCTTCGACTTTTGAGGAAGGCTCCTAAAGAGGACATGTTTTACAGCTTTATGCTTGCGTCGCGTTTTCGGAGCGTATATCATTCCCGCAAGTTTCGTACGGTCCCAACCAGAAAGGATAGTCCCATGCTACAAGACGGTCAGAAGGGCGCGATACTTCAGCGCGACAGGGAGACCTACGCGGTGGCTCCGCATGTTCCCTGCGGGGTGATTACGCCCGAGCAGTTGCGGAACATTGCCGACGTGGCAGAAAAGCACGAAGCCGCCGCCCTGAAAATCACCTCCGCAGCACGGATTGCCATTGTGGGTCTGAAGGAGGAGCAGGTCGACGCGGTCTGGGCGGATTTGGGCATGAATCCCGGGGCGGCCGTGGGAGTCTGCGTCCGGAGCGTCAAGGCCTGTCCAGGCACGACCTTCTGCAAGCGGGGCCAGCAGGACAGCCTCGGGGTGGGCATGAAACTCGACGGGAAATACCACGGCCTGGACCTGCCGGGCAAATGCAAGCTGGGTGTCAGCGGTTGTGCGAATCAGTGTGCCGAGACCGGTTTCAAGGACATCGGCCTGGTCGGCGGGCCGAAGGGCTGGCGGGTGCTGGCTGGCGGGTGCGGCGGCGCCAGGCCTCGTGTCGCGGACGTGCTGGCCATCGACGTCGACCAGGGTCAGGCCGAAAAGATGGTCGATGACCTCATCGCCTTTTACCGCGACAGCGCCAATCCCAACGAGCGGATGGGCCGGCTGATCGACCGTCTCGGTCTCGACGCGGTGAAGCAGGCCGTCGGCGCGGCCTGAACAGTTACACCGCTTGTCGCTGGGAGCACTTCCGAGGACGTGGTTTACTCGTCCGTGCTGGTCATGGCGTAGAGGACGATGTTGGCGGCGATGGACTGGGCGCTTCGGGGCATGTAGCTCTGGGCGGAGTAGGCGGTGTGCCCGTCGAGGGTGTCGTGGACGCCGAAGGGCATGAAGATCGCCAGTGCCCTGCCCTTGCCGAGGATTTTGTAGACGTCCATGGGTTGGGTGCCCAGGCCGCCGGGTCTTCGGAGGGCGCGGGTGACGGAGAGGTCTTTGAGCTGGGGCCCGCGGAAGTCGCCGCATTTTCCGGTCATCAGGGGGCTGGTGACGGAAACGTTGCCGTGTTCGATGTCCGGTTCGTTGAGGAAGATTTTGTCAAGCATCGCCCGAGCCGAACGGGCGAAATCGTCCGAGCCTCCGACGGCGTTGACGGCGAGGGTGCCGCCCTGTTTGATGTAGTTCCGGAGTTGCTCGACGGCCTTCTCGGATAGGCTGAAGGCGTCCGTGCCGGTCATCCACAAAAGGGTGTAGGGCGTGAGGTTGTCTTTGGCGGGGTCCACGCCTCGGGTGATTTCGAGCTTGACGCGGTTTTCGGCGGTGAGTTTGTCCGAGACGTAGTCCAGCGCGTAGGGTTGGGTGTTCCAGTTGCCTGTATGTTTCAGCCAGCCGACGCGTGTGGAGTGGATGGCCTTGGCGTCTGAGAGTCCGGCGAAGACGGGTCTCATTCGGCTGGAGAGGTTGTTCTGCCCGGTGACGTAGAGGAAGAGGTTGGCCCCGAGTTTGAAGTCGCGCTTCATGACGGTTTCGGCCTTTCGTTGCCAGGCCTGTGCGATGTCTCGTTCGGAGATCAGCAGGAGCGGTCGCGTTCCGTCGGTCAGCGCCTCCAGGCCGTAGCGTTTGGCGAATCGTCCGAATTTCTCGTGGATGCTGTAGACGGGGTGGTTTTCGGGCAGAGGGGCGAGTTCGTAGTACCGGCCCGCGGATTTTCGCTGGGGCGTGTAGAGCTTTTTGACCGCTTCGACGACGGATTGCTTGAAGGGCCTGCTGTTGCGGGAGGGGATGAACAGCAGCGTCCCGCCGCGGAGGGTGTATTCGCGGAGGATGCCCCATTCTTCGTCGGAGAGTTTCAGGGATTTGTTGCCTTCGACGATCATGATGGGTGCGTCGAGGAGCGACTGGACGTCATACTGGAGTGTTACGACCTGCCATCGCATGGGCCGTTCGAGTTGACGCTTCATGTATTCGGTGAATCTCGCCACGTCCCTGGAGTGGAAGTTCCAGGGCGTGCCCTGGCCGTAGTCGAGCTTGTTGAACGTCAGGGGGATGCGTCCTTTGGCGAGGAGAATCAGCTCGAACGCGGCGCGGACGAGGGGGCCCCAGTAGCCCTTGTAGGCGGCGCCGCCGGGTTTGGGTTCGGCGAGTTTGCGTGCGGCGATGGCGTACCAGTCGTGCTTGCCGATGAACTTTTGTCCCGAGAGCATGCCTAGCTGCTGGATGCAGAAGGCCGAGTAGCTGTTGTCGACGAAGTTCTCGGTGAAGTGCTTGTCGAGATAGGTCCAGCCCTTCTCGAGGACCTCCTGGTGCTTGTACTTGCCGGAGTCTTTTTCGAGGGCGTCCCAGCAGATGTAGAGACTGGTCATGGCAGCGGCGGTCATGCGGACGTCGGTTTCCATGGAGGTCTTCGGGTCGCCGTCCAGCGTCCACCCGCCGTCGTCCTGCTGTCGACTGATCCAGGTCTCTTCCACCAGCCGAAAGATGCCCTTTTTCAGGTCGATGCCCGCCTGCTGGGTTTCCCACATCGCCCCGAGAGCGAACTGTCCGCTCATGTTGTCGCCGATGCGCGCCGGTCCGGTATCGCCCCAGGCGCCGGTGAAGCGGGTGCGCTTCTGCCCGATGAGGAGCCATTTGAGGTCCTCGACGAGTTTCCGGAAGTAGGGTGAGTTGCGTCCTTCGGGGTCGGTGGCGACGACCCGTCCCAGGGCCATCGCCCGCAGGGAGCGGACGCGGATGCTGTTGACGTTCATGTTGACCAGGGCGTCGACGGCTTTGCGGACGCGCTGGTCGTTGTGGATGGTTTCCCCGGATTCCAGCAGGGCGTAGACGACGATGGCGGTGGTGAATCCGCCCGGAAGGTGGTGGCGGTATTCGTAGTGGGTTTTCTGCCAGTGTCCCTCGGAGTTCTGCTGGCTCCAGAGGTATCGTTTGACGCGGGCGATGGCGCGGTCGATGTCATCGTCGGTCGTTTCTCGGACGGCGGCGCGGGCGGGGGCCGTCAGCAGGAGGGCGGCTGTCAGGGCGATGAGGATCAATCGGTTCGTCACGGGATCAGACTCCTTCGGGGGCTATTTTTTGTGCATCTTTTTTTCCAGGGCGCCCCGGTACCCGCTGTGGGGGAAGCTTTGGCGGAGGACGCTGAGCATGCTCCGCGAGCGGGGGTTGCCCAGGTTCTTGTTGCCGATCCAGTAGAGGATGCGGGGGATGACGTCCTGGGCGGTTTTGATCTTCGAGCCGTACTTCGAGAGGGTCGAGGTATAGCCCGCGGGGTTCAGGCCGCCGGCGGCCTGGATCTGCAGGGGCCACTGGTCGATCGCCCAGGGGAGGTCGTTGGCGGCCATGGTGTAGAATTTCGCACCCATGGTGTGATTTCCCTCGGCCTCGAACATGTTGCCCAGCATGATCTTGAAGACGTACTGGTCCGAGCGGGTCTTGCAGCGGTTCATCAGCGCCCGCAGGAGGGGGTGGGCCTTGCCGGAGAGCTTGGCCTGGCCCAGCGTCCAGCCGAGGTTGTACAGGTCCAGCCTCTGATTGAGCTGGAAGGTTTGCTTGACGTCCTTGATGATTTTCATGGCCTCCTGCGCGGCGGCGACGGCCTGGCCGGACTGGATGAGCATGTTGACCGGCTCGTACTTCAGCCGCCACGCCAGCTCGGGATCGTACTTGCTTTCGCGGAGGCGCTTGGCGGTCTGCGAGGCCTCGGGGAAGCAGATGCGGTTCCACCACCAGTGGCGGACGGGGGTGTCGTAGAAATGGTCGAAGGCGTTCTGGAGGCAGTAGAGTTCCTCGGCTCTGCCCTCCCAGCGGTCGGCCTCCTGCAGCCAGCGGTTGCCCCGGACCCGCAGCCAATCTTCGCCTTCCTTTGGCGCTGCGGAGTCCCATTCCACGACTTTTGCGATGGCGTGGAGTTCGCCGGTTTTCGCCCGCGGGCCGAACGCCTTGCGGACGTACTGCTGGCCGCCCGCGTAATCCTTCAGGGCGGAGAAGCACGCGAGCCGACCGTTCATCCACGCGTCCCAGCGGTCCGAACCGGGGAAGTGCTGCATCGCCCACTCCGCGACCGGCGCGAGGGCCTGGTAGTTTTTCGCGCCCTCGACGGCTTTGAACTGCCGATCGATGACCTCCTGGGTCAGTGGATGGCGGGGGTAGTGTTCCTGCATCACACCGACCCAGCGGTCCCGGGGTTCGATGAGCACCTTGCTGTAGTAGTAGTTCACCAGGTCGTTGATGGCCTTGATCGTCCAGGCGTCTTTGGGGTGGGCATCGAGCAGTTCCGTGCCGATTTCTTCCATGTGCCGGGTCTGGTCGGCCTTGATGCGCTGCTGGAGTTCGTCGTAAGGTTTTTTGGCGGGGCTCTTGGGGTCTTCGACGGCAATGACGTATCGCTTGCGGGCGGCGTCCAGGATGGGCTGGAACGGTTTGTGTTTCTTGGCCAGTTCTTCGACGTACCGGAACGATTCCGAGCACCAGAACGGCTTGGAGAGGAGTTTTTCCGCCTGGGCGACGGCCTCGTCGAGTTGCTCGGTAGCCTGGTAGAGTTCGATCCGCTGGCGGATGCCCTTCTTGAGTCGGCGGGGATTGTTCGCGTAGCGTTGTTCCTCGTCGTCGAGCAGTTTCAGCACGACGGGGACGTTTTTAGCGCCCGCCTTGCCCTGTTTTTTGACCAGTTCAACCCACCAGTCGACGATGTTGTCCCGCAGATGCCCGATGGGGTAGTGTTTCAGATACCAGTCGGCGAGGACGGCGAATTCGCTGTAGCGCTGCTTGCCGTAGAGGAATTTCAGCCGATGCACCAGCCGATTCCCGAGCGTGGAGTAACGCGGGTACTTCTCCATGAGTTTGTCGTACCAGGCCTGGGCCTGTTTTTCCTCGCCGCGGGTCTGGGCGTAATGACCCATCAGCCACATCAGGCCCATCCGGCGGGGGTCATCCTCGGGCCAGCCCTCGAAATACTCCTTGGTCTGTTCCTCGGGAGTCGGTCGTTTCCGTTTGGACCAGAACTCCAGTTTTTTGGCCATCGCGCCCTTCTGTTCAGGATCGGGCTTGAATTCGGCAGCCCGTCGGAGCAGTTCGATGTGGACGTACTTCCAGTTGACCGGCAGGTCCATGCCATACTCTTTGAAGGTCGGTTCGAGCAGGACCAGCGCCCGCAGGGCTCGGGCGGGAGTGTCGGCAACCTGCAGAACCCGACCGGCCCAGCCGATGCCCGGAGCGATGTTCAGGCGGTAGCCCGATGCCCGGGCGTGCGGGAAATGCAGTGTCGTGTGGTTGAACCGCCACCAGTAATCCCCGTTGCGACGCCAGTCCAGCCGACCGCTGAAATTGAACGGCATGTACTTGTAGCGTTTGAGGAGCGCCTCGACGCGGTCGAGCCATTCGTCGTATTTCTTCTGCCCCCGCAGCACCGACAGTCGATGCCCCCAGGCGTACTTGGCGGCTTTGGAGTCCGGGAACTTCTCGATGACGGTTTCGACGGCTTCTTCCCGCCCCTGCCAGTCCTTGAGAATCCCCCGACAGTGGGCGAGTTGAAGATAGGCCAGGGGCACATGTTCGTTGCCCGGGTACGTCTCGAGGAATTCCTCGAAGGCCGCTTTTGCTTTCTTCCAGTCCCCCAGCTTGTAGACCTTCAGGGCGGTGTTGTAGCTGTGGGAGGCTTTTTCCCAGGGTGCCTGGGCCCGACAGAGGGAGGTCGTCGGCATCCACGCCAGAAATCCTGCAAGGAGCATCGTGCATGTCCATCTGCGTTTTGGCTGTTGTTTCATGCCGATCTATGCCTTTCTACGATCTCTGTTCCGTTTGTGTTCGAAAAAGTGTACCTGGTTACGTGGATTGTATCAAAACCTCCTGGGAGAACCCCAGGAGAAAACCCTCCGGGGTGGAGGCACGGCCCCGGGGGGGGGGATCGCCAGGGCCGGCTGATTTCGGACAACAAGACGATTGACATTTTCCCGTTGTCCCGTACGATAAGGCCCCATCGGGCGTCGCCTTTTTTTTCTCCTGGAAGGTCCGTGAGGCCTTTTCGTTGGGGTCCAAAGGTCCAACGACCCGATTACAGGGAACGGACATGCACAGAAGCGGCATTCATGCAGGAAGTCTGATGGCGGTGGTTCTTGCCGTCCTGACCTGGACGGGGGCCGCTGCTGCGCAGGACGCCGACAGCCTGCGCATCTACGAAGAGGAGCTGCGCGTCCAGCTCGACCGCCAGCAGCCCGCCGACCGGGAAATCGGCTTCGATGCCGGGGGGTGGTTCAACTTCGCCCTCTTCCACTTCAAGGACTGGGGCTCCTTTGACCAGCGTACCCTCAGGCAGTACCAGCTCCGAGGCTGGGCGAGCCTGAACGTCAAGGGCGTGCATAAAGTCTACTTCCGCGGACTGCTGGAATGGGACAACTGGGCGGACGGGGACCACCCCCGAGGACGCGGACCCACCGACTTCGACGAGTCCGTCGAACGCGCCTGGTATGAATTCGACCTCGGGCAGCTTCTGCGGAAGATCAACGGATCGCCCCCGCCCGTCGGGTTCCGCATGAAGGTCGGGCGGGAGTTCACCACCATCGGCACGGGGCTGACCCTCTCGATCCCGCTGGACATGCTGGATTTCTACCTCACCGTCCGAGACTGGCAGTTCCGCGCCCTGCTGGGCATGACCGACCGCAACACGCCCAACATCGACTGGTCCGAACGTCTCAGCGGCGAGATGGACAGGTGCTTCTACGGCTTCGAGATCAAGTACAGCGGATTTTCCAGCCATCGCCCCTTTGTCTATTTCCTCAGTAACCACGACCACACCGGGCCGGACTGGATCGATGCCAACCAGCGATACGATTACTCCAGCCGATATCTCGGCGCCGGCAGCGTCGGGACGCTCTTCGTGCCCCAACTGAGCTACCGCGCCGAATTCGTCGGCGAGTGGGGACGGACCTTCTCCTTCGGCGAATTCCACCGGCAGGACGAAATCTGCGCCTACGCCGGCGACCTCGAACTGGAATACCTCTTCGACGTCCCCACCAAGCCCCGCGTCGGCTTCGAGTACCTCTTCGCCAGCGGCGACAGCGACCGAGCCTGGAGCACCAACTCGACCATCGGCGGAAACCGCGCCGGCACACGGGATAGGGCCTTCAACGCCTTCGGCTTCCGAGACACCGGCATCGTCTTTGCCCCGCGCATCAGCAACCTCCACATGTACCGGACCTCCGCGCGCTTCCTGCCCTTTGAGAGCCTCAACGTTGACATCCTCAAAAAACTCGAACTCGGCACGGCGGTCTACTTCTACCAGCGACACAAAGCCAAGGGCCCCATCAGCGATACCACCGTCACCACCGATGCGCCCTGGCTGGGATGGGAATGGGACGTCTTCTGCAACTGGCGGCTGACCAGCGACCTGTCGCTGAGCTGCCGGTACGGCTGCTTCCAGCCAGGCGGCGCCTTCGAAGGACAGCGTGACGCACCACGACATTTCTTCTACTCGGCACTGAGTCTGAGTTTTTAGGCAAGGGCAACGGGCAACAGGACAGACGGATACAGGATACTGACTTTTCCCAACGATGCGTGACCAACGACGATGACAGGCGAAACGACCATGTCGAAGCGAGCGACAGCCATCGCGACGGTGCTGCTGGCCCTTCTGGCCGGCGGGTGCGGTAACGAGAACACCGTCATCCGCACCGGCAACGAACAGCTCCCGCCCAACGAGCATTCCGCGGCTTTTCTCGACCGCGTGGTCGACAAGGAAGACGCCACCGAAAACGACGCCTTCCGCGGCCTGCTGCTACTCCTGGATGGCGAGGACAACCTCGCCGACTTCGAACAGCGTGTCAACACACTCCGCGAGCGGGGACTGGTCGACAACACCTGGAGCTTCCGGGCTGACAGGCCTATCGCACGCGGCAAACTGGCCTACATGCTCTACCAGGCCCTGGACATCCCCGGCGGGGTGATTCTCACACTCACCGGCCCCAGCCAGCGATATTGCCTCAAGGAACTGCAGTATCGCGGCATGATCGCCCAGGGTGCGGTCTACAGCCCCGTCTCGGGCTTGGAACTGGTCTCGGTGCTCAACCGCGCCGACGTCTACAAGCGGACTGGCAAGGTCCCCGACATGACCGGCCGGGTCGAGGATTGACCATGCAGGTGCCCCATTCGACGCGGAGCATTTTTCAGATGCGGCCCTCACAAGTCGACGGAACGGAACATCAGGGCGATTCGTCAACGCAAAGAATAGAGTTACATCCTCAAAACGGTCCTCCCAGCCTGTTCTTGGCAGTTCTGAGGGAGGCGTCTTTTCACCAAACCCGTGGGCGACATACGTGTCCTTTGGTATACTATTACACGGCAGCTCTTTTTGGGAAAGGCGGCCGAAATGTTTCCTCTGACGGTCAGGAGGCAGCGATGACTGTACACAAGACTGCAGCGTTCGGGATTTTGTTGGCCGCGGTACTCGCCCTGACGGGTCTGGCCCGTTCGGCCCAAACCGCCACGAAATCCGCCGAGGACGGACCCCAGGCCGTCCAGGCCCGCGTCGTCGAGGTCAAGGGAACCGTCGAGCAGCAGCAGGCAGGCCAGGAGACGTGGAAACCCGTCAAGAAGGATCAGGAACTCGGAGGGTTGACGATCATCCGCCAGGGGTTCGGCGCGAAGCTGGTCCTGGACTTCGCCGACAGGCATCGGGTCGAGATCACCGGCGGGGCGAAAATGGGCATCCGCGAATGCCTCCGAAAGGGCAAGCACGTCCGTACCCGCGTCGGGCTGAAATACGGCGCGATGAATGCCAAGGTCGACAGCAGCAAGGGAAGCAACGATTTCCGCATCAAGACCCCCGTTGCCACAGCCGCCGCCAAGGGCAGCAAAATCCAGGCCGGCATGAGCGAAATGGGCCTCGGCGTCAAGGGACAGGCCGGCATCTGGTCCCTCGATACGCCCACCGGCGGCATGAACGTCGGCAAAGGGGTACAGACCGACGGCAAACGTACCCCCGCCAACCAGATCCTCGCCGGCAAACTCGACACCCGGATCGGCACGACCGGTGGCGGACTCACACGCGCCGAACGTCAGAACCTCATCCAGAACGGGCAGACCGGCGTGTTCAACCTCCAGGGCGGCTTGACTTCCGGGGGGATCAACCCCAGCCTGAGAAACTCCAACATCCACGGTTCCTACCAGGAACCCT
>CAYMAP010000100.1:0-9520 GCA_964388425.1 uncultured Planctomycetaceae bacterium | reverse complement strand
CGCTTCGGCGACGGGTTCGGGTTTCTCGGGCATGGTTTCGTCCGCAGCCAGTGTTGGTCTGGTCGGCTGATCGAAGACGTTCAGTTCCTTCGCTTCGAGGATATTCAGGGCCAGGTCGCGGTTGTATTTCGCCTCGCCCTTGACGCCGACGGTCTTGCCGACGTGCCGGTCCAGCGGGACGGAATTGTCGACGGACTGGACGTAGCCGGTAATCTCGTTGGTCTGCGGATCGCGGAGGACGTAGCGTTTGGGTTCCCCGACGGCCGGCGGGTACAGCACGCTGACGCTCAGCAAGCCGCGGAGGTCGTAGACGGGCTGCTTGCGTTCGGGGCTCTCGGCTGCGGCAGGGGTTTTATCCTTGTTCAGGATCCGCTGAACGAGAGCGTCGGCTTCCTGACGCTGTTTCATCAGGGCGATTTCGTCGTCGATGTAACCCAGCAGGGACTCGTAGATAGGACGGAACCGGCTGTTTTGGGGCACGCCGATCCGCTCGGCCTGTTTCCGCAGGGCCAGCCAGTCCCGCTGGTCGTCGGGTTTTTCCGCCTCGGCGACGAGGTCCTTTTCCAACTCGCGAATAGTGCGGAGCGTCGAGGTCTCGCTGCGGACGCTGCGCAGCGGGGCGGGCTCGCCCGTAATGGAGTCGGCAGATCCGTTGGCTGTTTCGTCAGGCTGACCGGAATCGGCGGCGGGAGTATCGTCCGTCGGGACGGGATCCTCGTCGACTTTTTCGTCGTCCGCCGGACGGACTTCGGTCAGCGGGGCTGCGGGGGTCTCGGCGGGAACCGCCCCTGGAGCCCGGACGTACTCGGCGGCGATGTACACCCGGGCGTCGGCCGGCGGGCGGATGACGTAGTGCGTCAGCGTCCGGCCATCCTCGGCGTAGACCCGCCCGATGATGCGGACCTTCTGCCCGCGGTCGAGCTTGCCCTGGACGGCGAAGAAATCCTTCTTCCGCAGCTTGCCCGCCGCCCGGACCTGGACGTTGTTGCCCGTGATTTGACCATATTTCGGGTTGGCTTCGTCGACGTCGACGAACTGCGAGACCACGACGCTGTAGCAGCCCAGCGAGGGCGTCGGGCGGACCGCGAGCCAGCCGTCGCTGCGACGGTCGAGAATCTGGATGGTCTGGCCCTCGTCCAGCCGGTTCAGCACGATGCCATACCGGCTTGGCCCGGATCGGACGTTCACCCCATTGCCGCTGATGACGCCCTGTTCCTCGGCGGATGCGAAACTCAGGGCCGACAGCACTAGCCCAACGGCGCTGAAGATGGTCTGACGTGACATGGCTGACTCCTTCGCCGCCGGCGAGGTCGATGCCTGCGAGCCGGCTGATCGTTTCTCCCGCCGACCGCCAGGCCGGGGTAGGCACCGCGTGTCGCTCTTGCAACGCATGCAGGGATTAGACGCAGACCGGGACGAATACCGACGCCCCGAGGCGACAGTTCCGGTCCCATACAATGTAACTCATTATGGAAACTGGACCCTGCGCGGGCAACATTTTTTTGGATTCCCGGGAACCGCTTCCGTGACGCCCGCGCAGCAAAAGGCCGTTCAGTCCCGAAGTTGCTGTCGGAACGGGCGGGGCGAGAGGACGGGACGGGGCCGTTACACGCCCAGGCTGCTTCGGCGGAGCAGGTCCGCGGTGTCGCACGCCCGCTTGGGCGCGTAGCCCGGCAGCGGGAGGATGTGGGCATGGACCGCGTCGATCATGTCGCTCGGCTGGGGGAAGAAGGCGTCTTCCTGCTCGTCGGCCGGTGTGATCCAGTTTCGCGCGCCGACCACGATCGGCGGGGCGTCCAGATCGTCGTATGCCAACTGGTTGATCCGCGACGCGGCTGTATGCAGCCAGCTTCCACGCTCGCAGGCGTCGGAGGTCAGCAGGATCTTTCGCGTCTTTTTCACCGACTCGATCACCGGGTCGTAGTCGAACGGGACCAGACTGCGGGCGTCGATGATCTCGCAGGACAGCCCGTGCTGTTCCTGCAATTCCTTCGCCGCATCGAGGACGCGGTACAGCGTCGCGCCGACGCTCAGGATCGTCAGGTCCTCGCCCGTTTGCTTGACGTCTGGCTTGCCGATCTCGACTTCGTAAAACCCTTCCGGCACGCCCTCTTGGGCGAACAGTTCCGGCTGGTCGTAAATCCGCTGGCTCTCGAAGAACACCACCGGGTCCGTCCCGTGCAGGGCGGCGTTCATCAGCCCCTTGGCGTCGTAGGGCGTGGCGGGGAAAACGACCTTCAGTCCCGGAATGTGCGCGCACATGCTCGTCCAGTCCTGGCTGTGCTGCGCGCCGTACTTGCTGCCCACGCTGACGCGCAGGACCACCGGCATCCGCAACAGCCCGCCCGACATGCTCTGCCACTTGGCGAGCTGGTTGAAGATCTCGTCGCCCGCCCGGCCCATGAAGTCGCAGTACATCAGTTCCGCAATCACGCGACCGCCCTCCAGCGCGTACCCGACGGCCGTGCCGGCAATCGCGCCCTCGCTGATCGGCGAATTGAACAGCCGATGGTACGGCAGCATCTCCGTCAGCCCGCGATACACCGCGAACGCACCGCCCCAGTCGCGGTTCTCCTCCCCATACGCCGTCAGCGTCGCGTCCGTGTAGAATCCATCCCGGATCGCCTCGAACAACGCGTCCCGGATGCCGATGCACTTCTGCTTGCTCAGCGGCTGGCCGGACTCGTCAAACCCGCGCCGCGAGCGCTTCGTAAGCATCTTGCTCCGCGGGTCCTCGCCCTTGGCCAGCAGAACCTCAGGCTGTCGCTCAGGTTCCATGGACTCGACCTTCCGGCCGCTGTACATGACCTGCTCCAGCAGGTTGCCGGCCGGCATCAGATCCAGCCGGGGGCTGACGTCCAGGTCGATCGCCTTCTGGAAGGCTGTGAAAATCCGCTCGTTGATTTTCTCCTGCATCGTGTCGATGTCGGACTGCGTGCAGACGTTGTTGGCCACCAGGTCGGCCGCGAAGGTGGTGATCGGGTCGAACTCCTGCCACGCCGCCACCTCTTCCTTCGTGCGGTAGCTGCTCGCGTCGGAGGGACTGTGCCCGGAGTAGCGGTAGGTGATCGTGTCCAGCAGGACCGGACCGTCGCCGCGTTCGAGAATCTCCCGCTTCCGCCGGATCGCGTCGATCACCGCCAGCGGGCTGTACCCGTCGATCCGCTCGGCGTGCATCTGCTCGGGGTTCAGCCCCGCGCCCAGCCGGGCCAGAACGTCGAAGCCCATCGTCTCGCCGACCGGCTGGCCGCCCATGCCGTAAAAATTGTTCACGAAGTTTACGATCAACGGCAGCCCGCCTCGGTGCTCCTCGTCCCAGAGCTTCTTGAACTGGTCCATCGTCGCGAAGCAAAGCCCCTCCCAGACCGGCCCGCAGCCGGCTGAGGCGTCCCCGATGTTGCAGATCACCAGGCCTGGCTTGTGGTTGACCTTCTTGAACAGCGCAGCCCCGACCGAAATGTCCCCCGACCCGCCGACAATGGCGTTGTTCGGCATGACCCCGAACGGCGGGAAAAACGCGTGCATCGACCCGCCGAGGCCCTTGTTGAACCCCGCCTCGCGAGCGAAAATCTCCGCCAGCGCCCCGTAGATCAGATAGTCGATCGCCAGGCTTTTCACGTCGCCGGTGTCCGAGTAACTCTCGACGACGTTCAGCGTCCGGCCGTCGAAGTAAGTCCGCATGATCTCCAGAAGGGCGGTTTCGTCGAGTTTGGCGATGGCCGACAAACCTTTGGCGAGAATCTCGCTGTGGCTGCGATGGCTGCCGTAGATGTGGTCGTCCGTGCCCAGCAGAAACGCCTGTCCCACCGCCGCCGCTTCCTGGCCGATCGACAGGTGCGCAGGCCCGCGGTGGTTGTACTCGATGTTGCGGTAATGGCCCTGTCTCTTGATCGAATCAAGCATCTCCTCGAACGCGCGCAGCGTCATCATGTCGTGCTGGATGCGGATCAACTCGTCCTTGCCGAACGTCGACAGCTCGTCGGCAAGGCTTTTGTCGTACCGGTTCAGCGGAATCGGATCGAAGGTCAACTCGCCCGGCTTGCGGACGTCCGTGGGACTGATTTCAAGACTGCGGGGCATGGTGGACTCCTGAGTAAGTCAAAATGGTTTGTGCGTGCATGGGTTTGATTCTCAAGTTTGTGCTTCAGATTTGAAACGTAGCCTCATCCCGCCTCAGCCTGCTGCTGTGCCGGCGGGGTCAGAACGTCGATGTTCCGTTCGTTGAAGAACGCCGCCCAGTCCGGCTCGGGCGGCTGATCGGTGACCACGCGGGTGATGGCGTCCCACTGGACGATCCGGCACAGCGAGGGGGTGCGGAACTTGCTGTGGTCGACCAGCAGGTTGCACTCGCGGGCATTCGCGACGGCCTGGCGGAACAGGAACGCGCTTTCCACGTCACCCGCCGTCAGACCGAACTCCATGCTTAACCCGTCGGCGCCGAGGAACGCGGCATACCCGCGAAGCTGGTCCAGAGCTGCGCTGGCCAGAGGGCCTACCGTATCCATCCGGTCCGGGCGGTATTGCCCGCCCAGCAGAATCACTTCGAGATTCGGGCTGTCCAACTCCAGCGCCAGCCTCGCGGAGTTCACCAGCACGCTGAGCCCGCGTTTCCGCATCAGCCCCGGCGTCATCTCGTGGCACGTCGTGCCGGAGTCGAGGAAAATTTGGTCCCCGTCCGCGACCAGTTCCGCCGCCAGCCGGCCGATGACCCGCTTGGCTTGGGGATTCCGCAGGGCCTTGGCGCGGTAGGAAAAATCCCCGTGCCTCGGCAGCGTCGCCCCGCCGTGGTTCAGCTCGACCTGGCCCTCGTCGGCCAGCGCATGGAGGTCCCGGCGGACCGTGGCGGGGGAAACCAAGAGCTTCTCGGCCAGGCTGCTGGCGATAACTTCATTTTTATTCAGAAGTTCCGCGAGAATTGCTTCGCGGCGTTGTCGTGCGCTCGGTCGCATGGGAACATGATCTCCGGGCCGTCAGGGGCGAAAAAAACTCGATGGACGCAAAATTAGCTCAAAACGTGGTCGAATGCAACAAAAAAATGATTGAAGCATGACGATTTATGCTTGCTTTGTGATCGGGCAAAGCGTAATCTTGATCCTTGATCTGAAGTAATAGCTGACCCATCGGATCGGGAGTTGCGATGCCCACCTTGTACCTGCCGGACAATCTCAAGGACGCTGCGGATGCAACGGTCGTCCGCTGGCGGAAATCGCCCGGCGAGTCGATTCGGACCGGCGAGGTTCTGGTTGAACTCGCCTGCGAGCGATACTTGGTGACTGTCCAGTCGGACGTCGACGGTGCTTTGTCGCAAGTGTTTGCTCCGAAAGGGGCAACATTGCACCCTGGCGGGGCTCTGGCCGAGATATCCACCGAAGGTCAGGCTCCAGGTACCCCTCAAAAACCCCCAGCATTACCACGGGAGACGAACATGTCTGCGGACAAGGTCACGCCGGTCCTCATGCCCAAGGCCGGCAACAGCATGGAAGAGGGCACGATCGTCCAATGGATCGCCAGGCCCGGCGATCAGATCGAAGTCGGCCAGATTCTCTTCGAGGTCGAGACCGACAAGGCGACCGTTGAAGTCGAAGCCACTGACACCGGCCGACTCGCGAAAATCGTCGTCAACGAGGGCGAGACCATCGGGGTGCAGAAGCCCGTGGCCTACCTCGCCGACAATGACGCGGACGTCGACGCCTATCTCGCCGGGCAGGGCGGGCAGCAGACAGAGCCGCAGAAAACCGCCGCGCCGGCTCAACCGCAGTCGACGGCCGACTCCGAACCCGCCCGGGAAGCTCAGGTCACGGCTCCCCCGACCGCCGTACCGTCAGCCCCGTCGGCGACGGACGAAACCGGCCGGGCCCAGGCTTCCCCCGCCGCTCGGAAAGCCGCCCGGCAGACCGGTGTGGACCTCGCGACCCTCCCGGCCGGCAGCGGCCCCGGCGGGCGAATACTCTCGACGGACATCCCGGCAGCGGGGCAGGCGGCTTCGGCCTCGACCCCCGCAGCCGGTGCGACCGGTGGACGCCAGCCCCTCAGCAAAATGCGCCGGGCCATCGGCAAGGCCCTGCAGGTCAGCAAGCAGACCATCCCGCACTTCTACATCGAAGCCACCGCCGAGGCCGACGCACTGATGGACTACTGTCGGCTGGCCAAGGCGAAGCATCCCTGCAGCGTCAACGACGTGATCGTCCTGGCGCTCGGCCGGGCCGTCGCGGAGTTCCCCGCCTTCCGCACGCGGATCGACGGCGACGATGCCGTTACCGAGCCGCAGTCCAACATCGGCGTGGCCGTCGGCATGGACGAGGGCCTCGTCGTGCCAGTCGTCGTCGGCGTCGAGGCGATGTCGCTGAAACAACTCGCCGCAGAGACCCGCCGAGTCATCGACGCCGCCCGCAACGGCAAAATCGAAAACCAGGGCAAGGGCGTCATGACCGTCAGCAACCTCGGGATGTTCGGCGTCGAACGGTTCAGCGCGATCATCAACCCCCCGGAGTCGGCCATCCTCGCCGTCGGAGCCGTCCGCGAAGAGGTTATCGTCTCCGGCGGGACCATGCGACCGGGCCGACGCATGACCGCCACACTGAGCTGCGACCACCGCGTCGTTGACGGGGTGACGGCTGCGAAATTCCTCGTCCGCCTGAAACAACTGCTGGAAAATCCCGGACTGCTGGGCTGATCCATGACAGAATCCTACGATATCGCGGTAATCGGGTCCGGTCCGGGCGGGTACGTCGCAGCCCTGAAGGCGGCGCAGCTCGGAGTTCGGACGGCGGTGATCGAGCGACACCCGTTTTTCGGCGGGACGTGCCTGAACTGGGGTTGCATTCCGTCCAAGGCGCTGCTGGCGACGGGGGAGATGCTGCATAACATTTCGCATGCTGGCGATCTGGGCATTTCCATCGACGGTTCGGTAGACTTTGACTGGTCAGCCGTCCAGAAACGCAAGGACAAGGTCCTCGCGAAGCTCCGGGCGGGGATCAAGGGGCTGTTCAAGGCTCGCAAGGTCGATTCATACCAGGGCTTCGGCCGACTGGCCGGACCCGGGAAACTGTCCGTCACAGCCGACGACGGCAGCGTGACGGAGCTTGCCGCGGAGAAGATCATTCTCGCCGTCGGGTCCGTACCGGCGGTGATCCCCGGCTGGCCGGTGGACCGCAGCAAGGTCTGTACGAGCGACGAGGCGTTGCACTGGGACGACCTGCCCGAGAGGCTGCTGATTGTCGGCGGCGGCGTGATCGGCTGCGAGTTTGCGTGCATGGTGCGGAGTTTCGGGGTGGAGGTCACGATCGTCGAGATGATGCCGCGACTGATGCCGGAAATGGACGCCGACCTCGCCGACGCCCTGGCGGAGATATTCTCGAAGCGCGGCATTACGTTGCATCTGGATTCGAAGGTCGCCTCGATGGAACTGGCCGAGCAGGCGGTTCGCGCGGAACTTTCCGACGGGACGGTTATCGAGGCCGACCGCGTGCTCAAAGCGATTGGCCGGACTCCCGCGACGCAGGACATCGGTCTGGAAGCGGTCGGACTGGCACCCGGCGAGCGTGGGTTCATCCCCGTCAACGACCGCATGGAAACCACGGCCGAGGGCGTGTACTGCGTCGGCGACGCCAACGGGCGGACGCTGTTGGCTCACGCGGCCAGCGCGCAGGCGGTCACGGCCGTCGAGAACGCGCTCGGTGCGGACCACGTCTTCGAGAAGGCGATTCCCTGGGCTGAGTACACCTACCCGGAAGTCGCCGGCGTGGGCATGACGGAGCGGCGGGCGAGGGAGGCGGGGCTGCCGATCTCCGTCGGTCTGTTTCCGCTGGGTCATCTGGGCAAGGCGATGGCGGCGTGTCACGAGGAGGGGTTCGTCAAGACGATCCGCCACCGCGAGACCGACGCACTGCTGGGCGTGCATATCATCGGGCACAACGCCACGGAAATCATTCACGCCGCTGTGGCGGTGATCGAAAGCGGCGGGACGGCGGGCGACCTGGCGGAGATGGTCTTTGCCCACCCGACCCTCGGCGAGGGCGTGAAGGAGTCCGCGGAGGATGCCCTCGGTGCCGCACTGCACCTGCCGCCGCGAAACATCGTGACCCTGGCAGGGGTAACGAAGTAAACTCCCTTCAGGGAAAACATCGTTTACAGGGAGCAGGCGGCATGGCTGAGACATTGCACGATGCACTGGAACTGCTGAGAGATATCGGTTCGGTCGAGGAGCTGATGGACGCAGCCGACCGTGGGTACGGCCCGGAGAGTCGGCTGCGGTCGAATCTGCACATCCACCTCCCGCCGAACTTCTCGGCCTTCGACAGCATCGCCCAGGCGGTCGATCTCGCCGCCGACCAGGACGTCCGCGTTCTCTGCGCAAGCAATTATTACGACTTCGGCGTATATGCCGATTTCGTCTCTTTCTGTCGATCGAAGCATATCTTCCCTACGTTTGGAACGGAGACTATCTGCCTGATCGAAAACCTCGTCCAGCAGGGAGTGTTGATTAACGACCCCGGAAATCCGGGCAAGATGTACTACTGCGGTAAGGGGATTGCGCAACTGTCTTCGCTGCGTGCCCGCGCCGAAGAGATCCTTGAAGGGATTCGTCTGCGCGACGGCCGGCGGATGGTGGAGATGATCGCCAAGGTCGAGTCGATCTTTGCGGATCATGCGTTACCGACGCAACTGACGGAAGACAGGATTCGGCAGGCCGTCGCCGACCGGCACGGCTGTGGGATCGGGCAGGTGGTGCTCCAGGAGCGACACATTGCCCAGGCGTTCCAGGAGGCGATGTTCCGGACGGTCCCGACGGGGCAGCGTGTCGAGGCGCTGGGGAAACTGTTCGGGCTGAGAGACTACACCGTCGACCCGGCGGACGCGGTGGCGGTGCAGGGCGACATCCGCAAGCATCTGATGAAGGCGGGCAAGCCGGCGTTTGTGCCGGACACGTTCGGCGGGCTGGGCGAGGCACGACAGCTCGTCCTGGAACTGGGCGGCATTCCGTGCTATCCGACGCTGGCGGACGGGGCGAGTCCGATCTGCCCCTACGAAGACCCGGTCGAGTCCTTGATCGAACGACTGGCGGGGGTGGACGTTTATTGTGCGGAGTTCATCCCCGTGCGGAACGACCCCGAGACGCTGAAGCATTACGTGACGGCGATGCGTCAGGCGGGTCTGGTCGTGCTGGCCGGCACGGAGCACAACACGCTGGACCTGCTGCCGATCGAGCCGAGGTGCGTCGGCGGGGTGGAGATCGACGACGACCTGAAGGATATTTTCTGGGAGGGAGCGTGCGTGGTGGCCGCCCACCAGTTTTTGACACTGCACGGGCAATGCGGGTACGTCGACGATCGGGGCGAGTTGAACCCGGACTATGAAGATGCCGAAGAACGGATCCGTTCGCTGGCGTTGCTGGGCTCGGCGGTGATTCAGACGTGGTTGGATGCGTGTTGATGAAACAATGTCCAATGCCCAACAATGACGCCTCCTTCAAAAGTCGACGGAACGGAACATCAGGGCGATTCGTCAACGCAAAGAATAG
>CAYMAP010000099.1:0-9557 GCA_964388425.1 uncultured Planctomycetaceae bacterium | reverse complement strand
CCTCGTCGACGAGGAGGAACTGCAGAAGCTCCGGACGCTACTGGGGGGCATGGCGCCCCGGGCTGAGCAGACCACCGCCGCCTGGGGCCGGGTTGAACCGGAATGGGTCCTTTCGTTGCAGCACATCCAGCGGACGGGCGAGGTCGCCTCCGCCCCGCCGATCGACGTCTACGCCCACACCTTCACCGCCGAGACGCCCCTGGACCGCCGGGCCTTCGAGCGGTTCCTCGCCGAGCTCGGCGGTCAGTTGCTCCGACTCAAGGGCAACGTGGACTTCGGCCGGGGCGGGCGGTTCATCGAACTGGCCGGCTCGAAACTCCTCGAGCGCGAACCGGTTGATCTGAAAGGCCCGTCGACGAACCTGGCGATGATCGTCTGGCAGAGGCCGCGAAATCAGCTCCAGGCCGACCTCGACGCACTGACCCCCGAGGATTGATTCCCCCGTCCGCCGGCGGTAGCATGACAAGCAGTACGAACTCTCTTTCCCCGAAAGGAGCCCTGCCATGAAAGCCGTTCTGACCGTCATCCTCGTAGGCCTGAGCGTCGCCAGGCCCAATCCGGACAGCAGCTTCTCTTCCCAGGCGCCCATGCTCAAGCCGGGCACCACGGCTTACTTCGTCGTCACCGAACCGAACCAGACCTTCATCGCGCTGGACAAAAAGGCCTCGACGCTAACCGCCATGACCGACGACAAGGGCAGGGACCTCAAGAAGGACGCGAAGACTTCCGGGCTGACCCGCTGGATCGACGAGTCCATCGACAAGGAAGGCCATACGGTGACGCTGACGATCAACACCCCCACGTGCCCGGCCGAGGGCGCCAAGACCGTCACGCTCCAGGCACTGGCGGTCCTCCAGGCCGGCCAAGACGAAAAGACCGAGCAGAAACCCCTGGCCATCAAGGTCGGCGAGACGCTCGACATCGCCGGGCTGAACCTCGAAGTGACCTCCATCGGCAAGGGCTGGGGCGGGTTCCAGCAGAAGATCACCTTCCAATCCGAAAAGCCCATGCACGCGATCCGCACCGTCGAGTTCCTCGACCCCGAGGGCAACACCCTCCAGAGCAAGTCCGGCGGGGCGGGCTGGGTCAGCTCCGGCGGCAAGACGACGTATTCCCAGAGCTTCCACCTCAAGCAACGCATGGACAACGTGACCGTCAAAGTGACCTACTTCGCCAAGGTCGTCAACGTCAACGTCAAACTGGACACCACCCTCAGCCTGGGTCTGGGATTGTAAAGAGGAACCTTCGCGAGGGTTCGCGTGTCGTCGTCGGTGAGGTTCCCGACGCGTCGCAGGTCAGCTCGGCCGGGCCGGCGGCGAGGACTGGGCGCCGCTTGTTGTGGGTGCGGTGCCCGGTGGTTTCCGCGCCGCCGACGGGGGTGCGGGTGGTGCTGGTCCAGTGGCCCACGCTGTGGAGGTTCCAGGTGTACACCGTGTCGGTCCCCGGTAAGGTGATGGCTGACGCAATACCGTCGCTGCCGGAGGCCAACGCACCGCGCTGATATTCCCGCAAGCGGTCGAGGCTGTCCAGGGAACGGCGGACCCATGAACCTCTCCGCATCGTTACCGTTCATTCTGCGAGCAGCCGTTCGGCCAGCTCACGGCAAGCAAGTTTGGGGCCCTTCTACCGACTTGCCGGCAACGGATTGCGGATTCCACGCCTGAGGCGTTTTTTTGTCCCGACTTGTCCGTCCTTCCCCTGCGGAGTCCAATCCGCTAGACTTCCGGCCATGGGTTCCAGGCGACGCATTTTCTACGGCATCCACGGCTACGGGCGAGGGCACGCCGCCCGCGCACAGGCCATCCTGCCCGATCTGCTCGAACGCTACGACGTCCGCATCTTCGCCGGGGACGACGCCTACGACCACCTCACCCGCGAAGGCTACCACGTTACGCGCATCCCCGTCCTCCGATACTACGCCAACCCCCGCACCGGCAAGCGGTCAGCCCGGCTGACGATCCAGCGGAACACCCCCGGTATGCTCGACCAGTGGCTCGACGGGCCCATCGTCCAGATGGTCCGCGACGAAATCGAACGCTTCCAACCCGACGTGATCCTCTCGGATTCCGAGGGCTGGACCCACCGGGCCGGGAAGCTGCTTGGCGTTCCGCGGATCAGCTTCGACCACTACGGCATCATGGCCTACTGCGACCTGCCCCTCAGCCGGGCCGACCGACTCATCGCCCGCGCCGAGAGCGTCCTCTACAAAAAACTCGTCAGCCGACCCGACCGGATCATCGTGGTCGCGTTCTTCGAGGGCACGCCCCGCCGGGACGGCGTGACGGTGGTCGGCCCGATCCTGCGGAAGGAAGTTCGCGACACCGAACCGACCGACGGCGAGCACCTGCTGGTCTACTTCACCAACGCCCGCGAGCACTTCACGCCCGCCATCGAAGCCGCCCTGAAACAGCTCGACACGCCGGTGAAGGTGTACGGCCCGTCGCGGGAAGGCGTCGAAGGCAACGTCGAATTCTGTCCCATCGGCAACCTGCCCTTCGTCCGCCACCTCGCCGGCGCACGCGGCGTGTTCAGCACAGCCGGCAACCAACTCTGCAGCGAGGCCATCCACTTCGGCAAGCCCCTGCTGCTCGTACCCGAGGAAGCCCTCGAACAGCGACTCAACGCTCAGTTCATCGAACGCTGGAACGCCGGACTGGCCACCACGAAAAAACAGATCACCCCCGACCTGCTGCGGACGTTCCTGGCCCGCTGCGAGGAATTCTCCGAAAACGCCCGCAAACACCGCCGCGACGGCATCGCCGAAGCTCTCGCCGCCATCGACCGCGCCATCAACGAACTGGCTTGATGACTGCCGCTTTGGCACGACTCGCGGGCAATGGCGGGGAGCTTGACAGTCTCTTGAATTCTGTATCCGCATGCCAGGCAGGGTATTGCGCTCCTGGCATAAGGGTTGCATCATTTCCGGCGTGCCGGCCCGTAAGGCGTTTTCGCTGCGCGGTCGGACCGAAAAGAGGTAAAACCCATGCGACTGGACAAACTGACCGTCAAAGCCCAGGAATCCTTCGCCGCCGCCCAGGGTGCCGCCGCCGAGGCCGGCCATCCGCAACTGACGCCCCTGCACCTGCTCGAGGCCATGCTCGCGCAGGAGAACTCCCTCACCGCCTCGGTCCTCCAGAAGGTCGGCATTCCGCGCGACCGCGTCCTGAGCGTTGTCGAGGCTGAACTCAACCGCCTGCCGAAGCAGTCCACCGGCGCGGGCATGGCCATGGACCCGGCGATCAGCAACGTCATGGTCCGCGCAAAAAAGGAAGCCGACGCACTCAAGGACGAGTACATCTCGGTCGAGCACCTGCTGCTGGCCCTGGCCGAGGAGAACTCCAACGCCAAGCAGGTTCTCGAGACCCTCGGCGCGACCCGCGACGACATCCTCGCGGCCATGCGTGAAATTCGTGGCAACCAGCGCGTCACCGACCAGAGTCCGGAAGAAAAATACCAGGCCCTCGAGCGTTACGGCCGGGACCTCTGCGAGATGGCCCGCGCGGGCAAGCTCGACCCCGTCATCGGGCGCGACGAGGAAATCCGCCGCTGCATGCAGGTCCTCAGCCGACGCACCAAAAACAACCCAGTCCTGATCGGGCTGGCCGGCGTGGGCAAGACCGCCATCGTCGAGGGCCTCGCCCAGCGGATCGTCGACGGCGACGTGCCGGCCGGCCTGCAGAACAAGACCCTCGTCGCCCTCGACATGGGCGCCCTGCTCGCCGGGGCGAAGTTCCGCGGCGAGTTCGAGGACCGCCTCAAGGCCGTTCTGAAGGAAGTCACCGAATCCGACGGGCAGATGATCCTTTTCATCGACGAGCTGCACACCGTCGTCGGAGCCGGTGCGGCCGAGGGCGCGATCTCGGCCGGCAACCTCATCAAACCCGCCCTCGCGCGGGGCGAGCTGCGCTGCATCGGCGCGACCACCCTGGACGAGTACCGCCAGCACGTCGAAAAAGACGCGGCCCTGGAGCGCCGGTTCCAGCCGGTCATGGTCGACGAACCCTCCGTCGAGGACACCATCGCCATTCTTCGCGGTCTCAAGCCGCGCTACGACGCCCACCACGGCGTGCGCATCCAGGACAGCGCCCTGGTCTCCGCCGCCACGATGTCCAACCGCTACATCACCGACCGCCAACTGCCGGACAAGGCCATCGACCTCATCGACGAAGCCGCCAGCCGACTCCGCATCGAAAACGACTCCATGCCCGCCGAGCTGGACGAACTGAACCGCAGGATCATGCAACTTCAGATCGAACGCGAGGCCCTGCGGAAGGAAACCGACGACGCAAGCAAAGACCGCCTCGGCGACCTCGAACGGGAACTCGCCGACCTCAAAAGCCGATTCGACGCCATGCACGCCGAATGGCAGAAGGAAACCTCCGAGCTTCAAGAAATCCAGCAGCTTCGCGAGAGCATCGAAGAGAAAAAGGCCCGGCTCGAACAGGCCCAGCGCGAGGGCGACCTTGAAGCCGCCGCTCGAATCCAGTACGGCGAGCTGCGCGAACTCCAGGCGAAGCTCGCCGACTGCGAAGCGGACCTCGAACAGCGCGAAGCCACCGGCGGGGGCATGACCCGCGAGGAAGTCACCCCCGAGCAGATCGCCGAAGTCGTCGCCAAGTGGACCCACATCCCCGTGGCCAAGCTCATGGAGACGGAACGCGACAAGCTCATGCACATGGAAGACCAGCTCCGCGACCGCGTCGTCGGGCAGGACGAAGCCCTCCGCGTGGTCTCCGACGCCGTCCGCCGAAACCGCGCCGGACTCGGCGACCCGCATCGGCCCATCGGCAGCTTCCTGTTCCTCGGGCCGACCGGCGTGGGCAAGACCGAACTCTGCAAGGCGCTGGCCGAGTTGCTCTTCGACACCGAGGGCGCCATGATTCGCATCGACATGAGCGAATTCATGGAGCAGCACTCGGTCGCCAGGCTGATCGGCGCGCCGCCCGGCTACGTCGGCTACGAAGAAGGCGGCCGACTCACCGAAGCCGTCCGACGACGGCCCTACAGCGTGATCCTCTTCGACGAAATCGAAAAGGCCCACAACGACGTCTTCAATATCCTCCTGCAGGTCCTCGACGACGGGCGACTCACCGACGGCCACGGGCGAACCGTCGGCTTCAAAAACACGCTCATCGTCATGACCTCCAACATCGCCAGCCAGTACATCCAGGACCTCTCGGAAAAGAACGCCGAGGCCTGGGAAATCGAGGCCCAACTCAAGGAAGCCCTCAAGCAGCACTTCCGGCCGGAGTTCCTCAACCGCATCGACGAGACCGTCGTCTTCCACAGCCTCACCCGAGGGGACCTGGCCGGCATCGTGGAAATCCAGGTCCGCTACCTCGCCCGCCGACTCGCCGACCGCGACGTGACGCTGACCATCACCCCAGCCGCCAAGGACCTGCTGGCGGAGTTCGGCTACGACCCGTCCTTCGGTGCCCGCCCGCTGAAACGTGTCATCCAGCAGAAACTCGAAAACCCCCTGGCGACCAAACTGCTCTCCAGCGACATCCGCGAGGGTGAAAAAGTCACCGCCGACGCCTCCGGCAAAGGCTTCGTCTTCCACACCGACCAGGGCGACCTCCCCGCAGACGATTCAGCCCCCGGTGACGATGACGTCATCGACGGCGACATTGTCGAAGAGTGACCGCCGGGAAAGCGAAAATCGGGTGGCATCCAGCCGGGCTTAACCCCGGGCATGCCCCGGGGAGGGAAGAAATCTCAGCCGAGACGGTTCGACCAGCTCACCGCTGAACGGCTGAGCGACACGACCTGGAGGGTGGGTGCGATGCGCAAAGCAAAAACCAGCCCCGAAGGGGCGATACCTACCCCGTCGCGACGTGCCCGTTTCGCCCCGCTTGTTGTCGTTGACGATTGTTCCGGCGGGTCGGGGCGGATCAGTCTGCTTCGACGACGGCCTGGGCGACGGCGTCGCCGACTTCGCTAGTGCTCATGCCCATCTTGCCGGCGGACTGGCTGGCCATCTTCGGCGTGGTGGTGACGATGGCGGCTTCGACGCGGTTGCCGGCCTCGAGGAGCTTCGCATCGGAGGTGTTATTGCCCGTCTCCCGCAGCAGCATCGCCAGGGAGGCGATGGCGGCGATGGGATTGATGACGTTCTGCCCGGTGTACTTCGGGGCCGACCCGCCGATGGGCTCGAACATGCTCACGCCTTCGGGGTTGATGTTTCCCCCGGCCGCGACGCCCATGCCGCCCTGGATCATCGCCCCGAGGTCCGTGATGATGTCGCCGAACATGTTGCAGACCACGATCGTGTCGTAGAACTCCGGGTTCTTGACGAACCACATGCAGCAGGCGTCAACATGGTTGTAGTCGGTCTCGACGTCGGGGTAGTCGGCTGCGACGTCCTGGAACGCCCGCCACCAGAGGTCGTGGGCGTAGGTCAGAACGTTGTTCTTGGCGACCAGCGTGAGGCGTTTGCGGTCGTCGCGCCGCCGGCAGAGGTCGAAGGCGAAGCGGATGCAGCGCTCGACGCCCTTGCGGGTGTTGCACATGATCTGCGTGGCCACCTCGTCGGGCGTGCCCTTCTTCTGGAACCCGCCCATGCCGGTGTAGAGTCCCTCGGTGTTCTCGCGGACGACGACGAAGTCGATCTCGTCGGGTCCCTTGTCCTTCAACGGCGTGTAGACGTTGGGGTAGAGCTTGACCGGGCGGAGGTTGATGTACTGATCGAGGGCGAAGCGGAGTTTGAGCAGCAAGCCCTTTTCCAGGATGCCGGGCGCGATGTCCGGGTGCCCGACGGCTCCGAGGTAGATCGCATCGAACGCGCGGAGCTGTTCGATCTCCTTGTCGCCGATGACCTCGATGCTGGGGCCGGTCGGGTCGCCTCCGCGTTCGAGATACCGGTCGCCGGAGACGTTGAAGTCCTCGGTCGTGTACTCGAAGCCGACCTTTTCACTGACGGCCTGGAGAATCTTGAGCCCTTCAGCCACCACTTCCGGTCCCGTCCCGTCCCCGCCGATCACTGCCAGTTTCAGCATGGTGCGCCCTTTCCAATGTCAAATGTCGAATGAGGCTGGGTTGTCATCAGCCGGTAGACTTTCGTCTCGCTGTCATATCTTGACCGTGAACCGTTCGCCGTTTTTGAGATCGAGGACAAAGGCCGAGAGCCAGTCGGCGAGTTTCGTCAGGTCGCGCAGGTCCATCAGTTCGACCGTCGAGTGCATGTACCGCGTCGGCGGGGAGACGATGGCGGAGGGAATCCCTCCGAGTTTGGTCCAGAAGGCGTAGGCGTCGGTTCCGCCGGTGGTGCTGAAGGTCTCGATCTGGAGGGGGATTTTCTTTTTCTTCGCCACGTCGCGGAGACGCTTGACGAGGGCGGGGTGGTTTTCCCTCCCGAGGCTGACGGTCGGGCCCTTGCCGAGCTTGACCTCGCCGTGTTCCTTCACGTCGATGCCGGGCGTGTCGGTGGCGTGGGTGACGTCGACGGCGATGGCCAGGTCGGGCTGGACCGCGTGGACCTGCATCTGCGCTCCGTTCAGGCCGGTCTCTTCCTGGATGCTGCTGGCGGCGACGAGTCTGCACCTGGGCTTGGTTTTGGACCTGGCGACGCATCGGAGGACTTCGCCGGCGACCCAGCAGCCCACGCGGTTGTCCATGGCGCGGGAGACGGCGACGTTGCCGTCGAGTTTCTCGAAGTCGTCGACGAAGGTGATCGGATCGCCGACGGCGACTTTCTTTTCCGCCGACTTGCCGTCCGAGGCCCCGATGTCGATGAACAGTTGGTGCATCTTGGGCACTTCGGGTTTCTTGTCGCGGTCGCGGAGGTGGATGGCAGTCGCGCCGATGACGCCGCGAACCTCGCCTTTGGCGGTGTGGATGCGGACGCGCTTGCCGGCGCAGAGGGCCGGGTTCACCCCGCCGATCCGCTGGAAGTAGATAAAGCCTTCCTTCGAGATGTGTTTGACCATCAGGCCGATCTCGTCGATGTGCCCGTCGATGAGGACGGTCGGGTCGCCGTCGGGGTTGAGAATCGCCCGGGCGTTGCCGTAGGCGTCGGTTTCGATGTCGTCGGCGTGGTCGCGGACGTAGTCGCACCAGACTTTCTGGGCGGGGCTTTCCGAACCGCTGGGCGAGGGGGTGGTCAAAAGGTCCTGGAGGAAGGCGAGCTGATCTTTCTGCATGGGTGTCCTTTCGTGAAACGGCCTTGGAACCGTCCGACAGGATAGCCTCCCCGCCGCCGGCCCGCAACGGGCTGTTGGGCTGACCCATCCCCAGTTTTGTTCCGTATCAGCCCTTCGGGCTCGTAATACACCCAACGACTCACACTGGGGATGACTCAGGCTGTTGGGGACGGACGGTTGAGAACGACAGGCCGGGACGGTACAAACGCAGGATCGGAATGTGACGCCTGTCCGACGAACCGTGTAGCTGAGAAGAAGCGTCTGGCTCAGCCGCCCCCGGCTGAGGAAGATGGAAGCGGAATGACCGATCTGCCGAAACGTATCGACACCGAGGACCATCTCGACGAGCTGCTCAGTCGCCCTCGCCCGGCGACGGTGGAGTTGTTCCGTCGCCTGGAGGGCGAGGTGCTGATCCTCGGGGCCGGGGGGAAGATGGGTCCGAGCCTGACGCGCTGCGCCCTCCGCGCCCGGGACGAGGCGGGATCGAACGCGAAGATTTACGCCGTGGCCCGACGGGAGATCGAGCCGCTGCGCCAGGCCGGTGCGGAGACGATCGCCTGCGACCTGCTGGACGACGAGGCGATGGGGCGGCTGCCCGACGCGGCGAACGTGCTGTACCTGGTGGGGCGGAAGTTCGGCTCGACGGGCAGCGAGCCCCTGACCTGGGCGGTGAACGTCCTGGCCGCCGGGCGGGCGGCAAGGCGGTTCGCCGGCCGCCGGGTCGTGATGTTCTCGACCGGGTGCGTCTACCCGGTGATGGACGTCTCGACCGGCGGGGCCACGGAGCAGACCCCGCCTGAGCCGATCGGCGAGTACGCGATGAGCTGCCTCGGCCGGGAGCGGATGTTCGACTACGCCTCGGCCGAACTCGGCACGCGGGTGCTGCAGTTCCGCCTGAACTACGCCCACGAACTTCGCTACGGCGTGTTGGTGGACGTGGCCCGGCGGGTCCGGGCGGGCGAGCCGGTCGACCTGACGACCGGGTATGTGAACGTGCTCTGGCAGGGCGACGCGTGCAACGTGGCGCTGCTGTGCCTCGACCGCGCCGAGAGCCCCCCGGCGGTGCTGAACGTGACCGGCCCGGAGGTGGTCTCGATCCGCGAGGCAGCCGAGCGCTTTGGCGAAGTGCTCGGCCTGGACGTGCGGTTCACCGGCGAGGAAAACGGACGCGGCTACCTCAGCAACGCCGCGAAGGCGACGGGGCAGTTCGGCCCGCCGACCGTACCGGCCGAGACGATCGTCGAATGGGTCGCCGACTGGACAACACGCTACGGGCCGATGTTGGACAAACCCACGCACTTCGAGACGCAGGACGGGCGGTTCTGAGACCCTGTATGAACACGTGGCATGGCCGTCTCGGCCATGCGTTGGACGGGCATCCTGCCCGTGCGGCGGGCCGGCGGCGCAGGGCCTGGA
>CAYMAP010000098.1:0-9609 GCA_964388425.1 uncultured Planctomycetaceae bacterium | reverse complement strand
TGAGCGGTGAGCGAGTCGAACCGCCCCGGATGAGGTTTTGTTGTGTCGTACTGCCCGCTGATTCCCCCCGGCCATGCCCGGGGGGAGAACGCCCGTGGAGAGTCTTGCCTGCGCGGGAATGACAACCACGCACACACCCCCAACACATGTGCTCGCCCTCCGTACCCAACCCATGACCAGGCCGCTGCAACCCGACAAACCGATACCCCTCCCGCCGACGCCGGTCCCTCCCGGACGTCAGCCGACGATCGAGGACTTCAAACTCCCCCGGACCCTTGAACGTCCGTTATGGACCCGGTACAGGACGCTGCTGCACGTTCACAAACCCCCGGCCGATGCACCGGCCGGCAAGCTGCCCGTGCTGTACCTGCACGGCATTCAGTCGCACCCGGCGTGGTTCTACGCCTCGGCCCGCGCCCTGGCCGACGCGGGGCACGCCGTCTACCAGCTCACCCGCCGGGGCAGCGGGGGGAACCGCAAGCAACGCGGACACGCTCAAAGTGCGTTTCAACTCCACCGGGACCTGCGGTATGCCGCCGATGCCATCTGCCGGCGGGAAGGCGTGGAAAACCTGCACCTTGTGGGCGTCAGTTGGGGCGGAAAATGGGCGGCGGCGGCGCTCTGCAAAAGCTCCCGCCTCCGCGCGCTGACAGCTTCGGTGACGCTGGTCGCGCCCGGCATCGTTTCCCAGGTCGACGTCCCAAGGCGGACGAAGCTCAAGGTCATCGCCGTCTTCGGGCTGATGATGACGCTGGTGGTTTTGCTGTTCATCATCGCGCCTCCTTTGTTGGCCGGGACGGGCCCCTGGTCTTCGGCTCTGGTCCTCGGCCTGTCTCTTCTGTACATCGCCGTCGCCGCACGACTTGACCTACTCACCGCTCCGCTGCCGTTGGACGCCCCGTCGTTGTTCACGGACAACCCGGCCATGCGGGAGTACATCCGAACCGATACTTTTTCGCTCCGTCGAGCGACGGTGCAGTTCCTGCTCGTCAGCCGATGGATGGACCGCCAGATTCGTCCCAGCCGATCGGTCTGGGACGTTCCCACGACGCTGATCCTCTCGAAACACGACCGGATCATCGACAACGAGGCGACTCGGCGTACGGTCGAGCGGCATGTCGCCGGTCGACTGGAGGTCGTCGAACTCGACGGCGAGCATACGCTGGAATTCGAGCCGGACCCCGGCCCGTTCTTCGACCGGCTCGTCAAGGCCCTTGAAAGACGCCTCCCTCAGAACTGCCAAGAACACGCTGGGAGGACCGTTTTGGGGATGTAACTCTATTCTTTGCGTTGACGAATCGCCCTGATGTTCCGTTCCCTCGACTTTTGAGGGGCGCATCTTGAAAAGCCCCAGTCCCAAGGCCCGGATTGCCGATATTGCCGATAAGGGTTTCACGTCGAGTGGGCAAAATCGCCTTGCAATTTGAGTGTCCACGCGACAAACTACCTCTCACCTGGCGGCGTAGCTCAGGTGGTAGAGCAAGGGATTCATAAGCCCTGGGTCACTGGTTCGAGTCCAGTCGCCGCTAGTGGGCCCCGAAAAAGGGGTTTGACAGGGCAATGCACAGGGAAGTACCCTGCACCGCGATGACCCCGGCACAGCATGTAAAGGAGACGCTTGAACATGATGCATAACACTCTCGCAGCAATCGGCGATTATTTCGTCTGGTGGCAGATTCCGCTTCTTCTGCTGCTGATCGTGGTGATCGTATTCTACGTCATCTGGCGTCGCAAGCAGATGTAACGATCAAGCCTTCCACCGGGCCGTGCCGGCGTTCGCTTCGCATCGCGATGCGTCTCGGCGGTCGTCGGCGCGGCCGGTATCGGGCTGACACCCGCCACCTCTCCCTGCGCTGCTTCTGGGAGTGAGGTGCGCATTGCATTCCCCATGAGGCTCGGCATGTCCGGTACGAACCGCAAGGTGCAGTCCCTGGCTCAGATGTTTCGCATCCTGGGCGACCCCTCGCGTCTGCGGATCATTTCCACCCTGACGACGGGGGAACTGAACGTCACCCAGATCTGCCGAAGCCTTCGCATGTCCCAGCCCACCGTCAGCCGGCACCTGAGCATTCTCAAAATGTCCGGCCTGGCCGAGGCCCGGCGCGACGGCAAGGAAATGTTCTACTCCCTGCCGACTGCCACCAAACGCTCCCTCAAAAGCCTCCTCGAGCGCGCCGAGACCCTCACGAAAAAGGCTTGATCTCCCCGCGCAGCGCATCGGTGAAGGTCCTCTCGCATCGGCCCGGAGCACTCGCCGCGTCTGCTCGCCCGTTGTCGCCCGGTGCCCCCGTCGTGTAGACTCTTCGGCATGAGCGAGCATCCTACCCTCGTCGTCCTCAGCGGCAAAGACGAACACCTCCGCGAGGCAGCCCGGCGGCGAATCGTCGCCGAGATCGTCGGTGACGCGGATCCGCAGCTCTGCGCCGTGACCTTTGACGCCGACACCGAACTCTCGGCGGTCCTGGACGAGCTGCGGACCTTGCCCTTCCTCGCCCCACACCGGGTCGTGATCCTCCACGAGGCCGAGGCCTTCATCACCGCACATCGGCAGGCGCTGGAGAACTACCTCGACAAACCCGCCGAGCACGGCACGCTGATCCTCGGGGCCGGCAGTTTCCCGAAGAACACCCGCCTGGCCAAAAAGGTCCCCCAAGTCGGCGGGCGGATCGTTGATTGCTCGAGCCCGTCCGGCGCGGACCTGATGCGCTGGATTCGCGACGCCGCCGGCGAGCGGGACATGAAGCTCAAGCCCGAAGCGGTTACTCTGCTGGCCGAGTTTGTCGGGGAGGACCTGGCCACCCTCAGCCGCGAACTGGACAAGCTCCGCTGCTACGTCGGGCCGGGCGGGACCGTCGACACCCGCGCCGTCGCGGACCTCGTCTGCGACATCGCCGGCCCGGAGAGTTTCGCCCTCGTCAATGCCATCGTCGCCGGCGACCCCAAAGCCGCTCTCAAAACCCTCCACGCCGCCATGACCTCACGCGGCGCGGAATTCGCGATTCTGGGACAGCTCGCCTGGCACGTCCGGCGGGCGGTACAGGTCGCCCAGGCCGTCCGAAGCGGCGACAACCCCAACGCCGCCATGAAGTCCGCCCGCGTCTTCTTCGGCCAGCGGGAATTCCTCGCCATGCTCAAACGCCGGGGGCTGCGGAAACTCCAGCAGGACACCCGCCGACTCCTCGCAGCCGACCTGGGCATGAAAAGCGGCCTCAAACCCCACCAGGCCATGCAGCAACTCGTCATGGAACTCTGCACGTGAGCGAATACGACCCCGACAACGACATCGACACTGGCCCGGACGAAACCGACGCCGATCTTCTCGACGACGGCCGCATCGAACTGGTCCGCTGCCCCCACTGTGGGGAACCCGTCGCCGAAGACACTCCCCAGTGCCCGCACTGCAAGCAGTGGATCACGAACCAGCCCCGCTCGGCCTTCACCGCCGGGCCCTGGTGGTGGGTCGTCCTCGCCGCACTGGGAGCGGTCGGCTTCCTGCTGTTGTACGGGCCGTGACTTGTCCGCGAGACCTGCGATACGTCGAGTCATCCCCCACTGACTTCGCCTCTTCGTGGCTGAACATCACAACGAGACAAACGGGAGACGGCCCAGGCCGATACGGGCTGTAAACACCACCTCTGGACACTGCCAAGGCCCGTCGTTACCATGCCTGCGTTGCGACGAGTTCAAATACAAAGGAAACCACCCATGCCGAACCTGACTGAACTGACCCGCCTGCGCCATCGCAAGACCGGACGCTGCTCGTCGTGGGACACCACCGGCCGAAACCAAGACCGCTGGTTCATTCCCGCAAAATCCTCCGCCGTGCTGGCCGACATCCAGGGCCCGGCCCAGATCACGCACATCTGGATGACTCAGGGCAATCACTACCGCGAGTGCCTGCTGAAGATCACCTACGACAACGCCCGCTCGCCGAGCGTTCTTGTCCCGCTGGGCGATTTCTTCGGGCTGGGCCATGAGATCGTCAACAGCTACGAGTCGATGCTGTTCACCGCCTCGGCCGCGCCGCAACGTAACAATACGTTCAATCAGGGCTGCGCGCTGAACTGCTACGTCCCCATGCCGTTCGGCGAGCGGTGCGTCGTCGAGCTGGTCAACGAAAGCAACGAGGACCACGGCCAGTATTTTTACATCGATTACGAGACGCTCGATGAGTTCCCCGAGGATACGGGCTACTTCCATGCCGAGTTCCGCCGAGCCAACCCCTTCGGCGGGTGGGGCCACGAGATCACCGTCAACACGCCCCAGGCCAATATCGCCAACAAGGAAAAACTCGCCTGGGAGAGCAACTACGTCATTCTCGATACCCAAGGCCGCGGCCACTACATCGGCTGCAATCTTTCGGTGACGAACTTCCAGGGCACCTGGTGGGGCGAGGGCGATGACATGATCTGGGTCGACGGCTACAAATGGCCGCCCGACCTGCACGGCACCGGAAGCGAGGACTACCTCAACCAGGCCTGGGGCATGCAGCCCAATGCCTTCCAGCGGAACGGATCAAGCATTCACGAGGCCAACACCAACGGCTACCAGACCAGCTACGTCCACCACATCGAGAACCCCGTGCGATTCGAGAAGGAGATCAAGGTCACCATCGAGCATGGCCATGGCAATCACCTGGCCAACGAGATGTCTTCCACCGCCTACTGGTATGCGGCCAAGCCGACGAAGATCGCCAAGCCGCCGGCCGTCTCCAAACGCATGCCGGTCCTGCGGGACAATCAGGGCAACTGGCTGCAGGACAAGAAAAGCCAGTGCCCCGGCGAGCCGGTGACGGTCAACACCGAGATGAAGAAAATGAAGGCCGACTGGAAGAAACTCCACGGCTGAGCGAGTTGCATCCGCAAGCACCGGTCAGTTTGACTCATCCTATTTGAAAATCCACAAACGCCGGAGATCTCATGCAGCCATCAGCACATGACCGAAACACCTTGCGCATTCTCGCGGAGTCGTATGCCCAGGCCGCCTCGGACGAAACCCATGCACACAAGGCCTCCCTCTGGAAGCAACTCAATGGCCTGAATGCCCAGCGGCCCATGGTCTGGATCAACGAAATCTGCTGGGGCGAGATCGAAGCCATCGACGACGAACTGCGATGCCGGTGCGAAGACCCGACGTTACGGGGCGTCGAGGCTGAATTGCGGCGGACGCTTTATCAGTGGAATCACCTGCGATGCGACATGACGCTCGAGCCTTGTTTCTTTGTCACCAAGGCCTATGCGGAGACAGGCTACGGAATCGCGGAGGATAGCCTTCACAGCGGGGCCGACCGCGGAGCGGCCGAATACCGCAGCGTCATCCGTAGCCTCAAGGATGTCGAAACGATCCAGAACCCCACCGTCACCCCGCGCCACGAGCAAACGCAGCGTCAAGTCGAACTGCTCAAGGACGTGGTCGGCGACATCCTGCCGGTGGAGGTCCGGGGCATCGTTTCCAGCCAGCCCCGGGCCATGTGGGACGTGTTGATCTGCTTTTATGGCATCGACGAGCTGATGCTGGACATGATCGACAACCCGGAACTCGTCCACGCCGCAGCGGATCGCATGACCTCCGCGATCCTGAACCGTCACGAACAATACGAGCAGTTCGGCCTGCTGGAACTCAACAACCGGGGCAATCGTGTGGGTACCGGGGCGTTGGGATGGACCGACGAACTTCCCGCCGCCGACTTCGACGGCGAGCACGTTCGCATGATCGACTGCTGGGGCGGGCAAATGGCACAGATTTTTTCCGGCGTCAGCCCGGCCATGCACGAGGAATTCGCCCTGCAATACGAGCTGCGCATCTTGGAGAAGTTCGGTTTGAACTACTACGGCTGCTGTGAACCGCTCGACCGAAAGTTGGATCTGATGAAGCAGATTCCACGCCTGCGAAAAGTGTCGATGAGTCCCTACGTCAACTGGCAGGCTGCGGCCGAAGGGGTCGGCCGGCAATACGTCTTCAGCGCCAAGCCCAACCCTGCTGTTCTGGCTACGGAAAGCTGGCACCCCGAGCAGGCCCGGGCGGACCTGCGAAAAATCCTCGAAGCCACCCGCGGCTGTCACGTCGAGATCATTATGAAAGACATCCATACCCTTCGCAATGAGCCACATCGTCTGTGGGAGTGGGCCGAGATTGCCATGGAAGAGGTGATGAGCGGGGCATCGTTGTCGTAATCGACGGCCGTGGCGTGGATGCCCGTGATCTTCTGCGTAGAACCGCCGTAGGGCTTTGTCACACAGATGATTCTTGGTGACCGTTCACGGCGTGGTGATGAACTGGAAATACGCCCGGCCATGTTCTGCGCTTCGCGCCGGCGGCGAGTCGGTCAACAGCGGACTGACGCTACCGGTCCTCTCCTCGCAGAAATCCGGCGTTCCCTCGACAACAACGAGTCGCCCCAACGCTTTGTTCTCTTTCCCTTCGCCCTTCGCCATTCTCCCGCTCTCAATCCACCTGCCGCTCGGCCGCGTACAGATCTTCATACGTCTCCCGTCGCCGAATCGTCCGAAACGAATCCCCTTCCACCAGCACCTCCGCAGCGCGGGGCCGGGCGTTGTACTGGCTGGACATCACGAACCCGTACGCCCCCGCACCGAAGACCGCCAGCAGGTCCCCGCGTCCGACCGGCGGCAGCACGCGACCGGCTCCCAGCACGTCGGACGTCTCGCAGACCCCGCCGACGATATCCACCCGCTCCCCGCGGGCCGGCGCGAAGTCCAGCCGACGGTTCGGCGGGAAATCCTCAGGTCCCAGAACGGCCGGGTAGATGAAATGCTCCGCCTCGTACAAGGCCGGCCGAATCAAATCGGTCATCGCCGCGTCGACGATCGCAAAGCGTTTCTCCCCGCCCTGTTTCGTGTACAACACCGACGAAAGCAGAATCCCGGCATTGCAGGCAATGGAGCGGCCGGGCTCGAGCAGCACCTTCAACCCGCGCTCGGCCAGCAGCGGGACAATCTGCTCGGCGTAGTCGGCGGCGGTCGGGCTTTTGCCCTCCTCGTAGTCCGCCGCGAATCCCCCGCCGATGTTCAACACGCGAATTTCGACTCCCTCGCCACCCAGACGATCGATCAGCTCCAGCGCCCGCGTAATCGCCTCGACGTACGGAGTCGGCGAGTAGATCGGCGAGCCGATGTGCAGGTGCACCCCGTCCAGCCGAACGTGTTCGTCCCGCCCATACTGCCGGAAAAAATCTTCCGCCCGGTCGATGTCCACGCCGAACTTCGTCTCCTTCCTGCCCGTGGTCGTGTAGGCGTGGGTTTTCGGGTCGTAGACGTCCGGGTTGACCCGCAGCGAGGCGCGGGCGGTCTGCCCGGTCTTGGCCGCCAGATTGGAAATCGCCTGAAACTCCTGCTCGCTCTCGACGTTGAACCACCCGATGCCCGCCTGGAGGGCCTGGCGGATTTCGCGGTCGCTCTTGCCCACGCCGGCGAAGGCGACCTTGCCCGGGTCGCCCCCGATCGCCTGAACCCGCGCCAGTTCACCGCCGCTGACGACGTCGAACCCACTGCCCTCGTCCTTCAGCAGCTTCAGTACGTGCAGGTTCCCGAGACTCTTGACCGAGTAGCAGATCAGTGGATCAATCGCAGCGAACGCACCGGCCACCTTCCGGTAATGCTCACGCAGCGTCCCGGCCGAGTAGACGTACGCGGGCGTGCCCAAAGCCTCGGCGATCCGGTCCACGGGAACCTGCTCGCAGTAAAGCCGACCGTCTCTGTATTCAAAGTGATCCATGGTCGACACAGCTTACCAACCCGCCTCTACCCAGGCAAGACGTGTAACCCGGAGATGTAACCCGGCGGGTGGCATGGTCATCGCGCGGTGTGACCGTGAATCGGTTCGCGTTTGTTCGCGGCGGAATACCACCAACCCGGGGACGCAAGCCCCCCCCCGGCTTCCGTTGGCAGAGCCCACCCCGGCGTGCTATAACGTCAGCATGCACGGACGGAAGCTCATCCTGGTTGTCCTTCTCGGCGGCGTGCTGCTCGCAGCGGGACTCTTCGTTGTCTTGCACTTCAGGTCTGACGATTTCCCGCCAGAGGCCGACAGGACGAATCCCGGACCATCGGCCTCGTTGCCTGTCGTCCAGCCCCCGCCCGAACCCCAACCGGCGGTCTTCACCGAACTGCGAGTTGCCGGCGATGACGGCGAAGTCGCCCTGCTACCGCCCTCCGATCGGCCGATCACGCCCGCCGATGAGCCCGAGACGCTGCCTCGCCCGCCGACGTCCGTTCCGAACACATCGGCTGCTACGGACACGCAACCGACCTCCCGCCCTGCCCCAAGCACCGTGCCCGCGCCGCAACAGCTCGATCTCCTCGGCCGGGCTGACCGGGCCCTGGCGGCCGGCGACGTCGACCACGCCGTCGCGCTGTTCCAGCGGGCCACCCAACACATCCCGGACGACAAGGAAGCCTGGCGAGGCCTGGCGATGGCCCTGCTCGCCGGTAAACGCTACACCGACGCCATCGGGGTCTACGATCGGCTGATCGAACTGGGCTCGCCCGAGCCGGTCACGCTGCACAACCGCGCGCTGGCCCTGGCCCGGGCGGGTCGGGTCTACGAGGCCGAGCGGCAGTACGTGGCCCTGCTCCGCGACCACCCGAACCACGAAGACGCCCGCGTGAACCTCGCCACGCTGTACCAGGCGCGGGGCAAACTCGCCGACGCCGCGGCACAGTGGCGGGAGCGGTTGCGACGCCGGCCCGACCACGCCGACGCCCATGCTTCGCTCGCCGAAGTCCTCACCGACCTCGACCGGCACGACCAGGCCATGCACCACTACGCCGAGGCCGCCAAACAACGACCCAAACGCGCAAGCCTCTGGCTGAACCTCGCCGCCTCCGCCTGCCGTGCCGGCAGCGGGGGCAAAGCCATCACCGCCCTTGACCGAGCCATCGAACTGGCCCCCTACGACGCCGAAGCCTGGTCCATGCGAGGCGACGTCCTGCTGGAACTCTACCGCGCGACCGAAGACACCGCCCCCCTCCGACAGGCCGTCACCGCCTGGCAGAAAAGCCTCGCCCTCGACGCCGACCAGCCCGACCTCCGAAACAAACTCGATACCTACCGCCCAATCGCCGAGAACCGACCCGCCGGAAACGCCCCCTGACGCGCGGATCGGCCGGCTGCCGACAGGTCATTTTCATGCCCTCGCAACGGAAATCTGGTGGCCCACGCCCAGCCGACCACCGCTACGTGCACCATCACCCTACCGCCCGGCCAGAACCGAACCATCACGATCACCTCACCCTCGACAAGGCCCACCAAGATGCGCCCCTCAAAAGTCGACGGAACGAAAAAGCAGGGCGATTCGTCAACGCAAAGAATAGAGTGACATCCCCAAAATGGTCCTCCCAGCGTGTTCTTGGCAGTTCTGAGGGAGGCGTCTTTAGGGTACTTTGAAAAATTCAAATTCGGGTATCGCGTAGGATTTTCGCTTTCTGGCAAAGAGCAAAAAATGGTGCATATGGGCTCATATTCCGCCGTTTTTTGCGATGCCGCCAGGGAGTGAAAAGACCAGCGAGGCCGAAAAGTGAATTTTTCAAGGTGCCCTTTATACAGGTTCTGAGAGCCGCTCAAGAAAAGCGGTTTACCGCTGGCGGTAGA
>CAYMAP010000097.1:0-9773 GCA_964388425.1 uncultured Planctomycetaceae bacterium | reverse complement strand
ACGAATCGCCCTGCTTTTTCGTTCCGTCGACTTTTGAGGGGCGCATCAAAAAAAGGTTCTCTCTGCGGAACTCGTTGCGGGGGGGCAACCGTTGTATGAAGTGTACCCCGCCGCGACCCCAACCGCGTAACCTTTCAGGGGGTGTACAATGAAGACGCCTCCCTCAGAACTGCCAAGAACACGCTGGGAGGACCGTTTTGGGGATGTCACTCTATTCTTTGCGTTGACGAATCGCCCTGATGTTCCGTTCCGTCGACTTTTGAGGGGCTCATCAATGAAATCGAGTTTGTTGAAACGTTCCGTTCCGATTCTGGCGCTGTGGACCGCTGTCGGGTTGACAGCCGCTCTGCTGCCGGCGGAAGGAGCCCAAACGCCTGCGGGCAAGGCCTCTCCGAGTGGGAAAAACTCAGCGACGAGCGGAAGACCGCAAAACTCCGGGCCTCGATGAGAGCAACGCAGTGACGAATCGGGCCTGAACGACTTCCCAGTGGCGCTTCGTGCAGAGGGCGGCGCGGCAGGATCGGGTCCTGTCGCGTCGTCCCGTTTTGTTCAGGCGATGAAAGTATCGCCCGTCTGGGATTCGGGGGTGGGGGGGTCCGGACTGGCCTGGTCTTTGCGAGGGGAATCAAGGAAGGTCTGCTCGCGGATACGGATTTTCGCACCCAGCGACGCCTGAAAGACATCGCAGGCACGACCCTGGTTGACGGCGATTTCCAGGTACCCCATGGAGTTGAACAGGGCCAGAGGCTGGTTCCGCTCGACGTCGGCATAGGTCGACAGGAGCGGCCCGACCGTCTTGCCCCGGCAGTCGACGCTCAGGCTCCCCGTCTCCTTCCAGTAACGGAACACGCGGTCCTGAGTAATGTTGGACACCAGATTTCCGAAGTGGTCGACGTGGATGACCCACCCCAGGATCGAATCGTCTTCATCCTGGCAGTCCGGGAGATCCAGGAGCTTGAACGTCGACGGCGTGGGGCCGAGGTCGTTGATGTCCACGCCGCTGAGGATTTTCCCCGCCAGCGGGCCGAAGATGTCACGTCCGTGAAAGGTCGTGCTGATCCCGGACGAGGGGGGCAGGACCGCCTCGTTGCGCACCATCACCAGGGCCTGAAGCGGCATGATCTGCTTGATGAAGGAAATCACGCCGTTGTCCGGGAACAGGAAATAATGCCCGCCGAACTGGCCCATCAGGATATTGCGGTCCGTGCCCACGCCGGGGTCGACGACAACCACGTGCATCGTTCCGTCGGGGAAATACGGCGCGGAATGAGCCAGCGTGAACGCGCCGCTGAGGACCTCGTGCGGCGGGACGTCGTGCGTGATGTCCACGATGTCCGCCTGCGGACAATGGCGGAGGATCATCCCCTTCATCGCCCCCACGTAGGGGTCGGCGGAACCGAAATCGGTCGTCAAGGTTACCAGTGCGCGTTTGGCCATGTTCAACTCCGGGCGTCAAAAGAGCATATACTACACTATCGGCCGGAAGGAGCAACAGGCGTGATCGACGAAAACCAACGAACGGAACGGAATCTCCGCTGGCAGGAGATGGTGCGGAAGCAGCTTCAATCGCGGGGCATCGACCATTCGCGTGTGCTGGAAGCCTTCCGGTCGGTGGATCGCTCCGCGTTCGTGCCGGAGAATCTCCAGCATCGCGCTTTCGAGGACAACCCCCTGCCGATCGGGGGAGGGCAGACCATTTCCCAGCCGTACATCGTCGCCCTGACGCTGCAGGAACTCGATCCCAGGCCGGGCGATACCGTTCTGGACGTCGGCAGCGGGAGCGGGTACCAGACGGCCCTGCTGGCGTACCTGGCGGGGTCGGTCCACGCCGTCGAGCGATTGGAGTCGCTCGCAGCGGAGGCCCGCTGTCGGCTGGAGCAGCAGGGCATCGCGAATGTGGAGATCCACGTCGGCGACGGGACGGAGGGGCTCTCCGGCCTGCCGCCCTTCGACCGGATCGTCTGCGCCGCCGCCGCCCCGGAGATCCCGCCCGCCTGGGTCGAACAGCTCGCCGAGGGAGGGCGGATCGTCGCGCCCATCGGCGGCAGGGGGGTGCAGACACTCGTCCGTGTCGAGAAGCGCAGGGGGCAACTCACACGCACCGACCTCTGCGGCGTGCGGTTCGTTCCTCTCATCGGTCGGCAGGGGTGGAAGGAGTAAAACCAACCGGATTTCCACTGGTCCGACAAGCCCCGTCCGGACGATAATGCACAACAGCCCCGCGGTCGGCGCGCGGGCCCGATGACAGTTTTCCCCGATTCTGAAACCACGGACGGTGCTGCCATGCGACGGATGCTTCTGCTCCTGTGTCTCGGACTTCTGCTCCTGTGTTCGGTGGGATGTCAGACCGAATCTACGAATCACCAGGTCGAACTTGCTCCGCCCCCGAAGCCGTTCACCCGCTCGCCTCAGCCGACTCGCCCCCCCGACGCCAAGCCCCGCCTCAAGGACATCCGCCCCGTCGCGCCGGACGAGCCGGCACCCAGGCCGGGCGCGAAAACACCCACGCTGTCGCAAACCCTCTCCAGGCCATCGAAAACGACTTCACCCGCTGATCTGGCATCGCGCCCGAAACACGCACCGGGCGTCCACAGCCCCGGCACGCCGCGGATAGTCTACCGTATCCGCAAGGGCGATACCTTCTGGTCCATCGCCAACCGACAACTCGGCAACGGCAAACGCTGGCGGGAACTGGCCGCCCTGAACCCACAACTCGACCTCCGCTCCCTGCCGGTCGGCCAGGCCATCTACCTCCCCGCGAATTAGCGTCGCAGCCGGTTCGCACCACCCGTACAATGCATGCATGGCCGAGCTGACCCTGGACACCCCGGCCCAGTACGTCAAAGGCGTCGGCCCACGCCGGGCTGAGCAACTCCGCGATCTGGGCATCGAGACCGTCGAGGACCTTCTGCTGTACTTCCCCAGGCGGTTCGATCTGCGAAAGCAGTGTCAGCCCATGTCCACCCTCCTCGACGGCCAGGACAACGCCACCGTCGCCGGCTTCGTCCAGTCCACCGAGATGCGGGGACGACGTGGCAGACCCATCTTTCAGGCCTATGTCGAGGACCAGACGGCCGGGCTGACCGTGAAATGGTTCCACGGAGGGTACCTCCAGGAACGCATCCGCCCGGGGCTGATGCTGGCCGTTTCGGGCAAAGTCAGCAGCTACAACAACGTCCTGCAGATGGTCAATCCGGACCACCAGGTGATCTACGACCCCGACGGGACGAACCTCGACCGCGACGAGCTTCTGCCGGTCTATCCGGCGGGGGGCAATCTCACCAGCAACATCATCGCGCAGGTCATCCAGCGCGTCTTGCCGCTGGCCGGTCAGCTCGTGCGCCCCTGGTTCGACCGTGCGTACCTCGCCAAGCGCGGCCTGCTGCCCCGCCCCCAGGCCGTTGCGGCCATGCACCGCCCCGACGACCGCGAGCAGTGGGCCCAGGCGCGGCGCCGACTGGCCTACGACGAGTGTCTGCTCATGCAGCTCGGCATAGCGATGGTCCGGCAACGACAGATTTCCCGACCGGCACACCCGCTGAACATGAATGCCCAAATCGACCGGCGAATCCGCGCCCGCTTCCCCTTTGCCCTGACCGGCGCCCAGGACCGCGCGGTGGCCGACATCGTCCGCGACCTCGCCCGCAACCGCCCCATGAACCGCCTCGTCCAGGGCGACGTGGGGTCCGGAAAGACGGTCGTTGCCCTCTACGCAGCCCTGGCAGCCGTCGCCAACCGCAAGCAAGTGGCCATCATGGCGCCGACGGAAATCCTCGCCCGGCAGCACTACGCGAAAATGCAGAACTACCTCGCCGACAGCCAGGTCCGCACCGCGCTGCTCGTGGGCGGCCTGCCCGAACGCCAGCGTCAGAGAACCCTTGCCGAGATCGCCTCCGGCGAAACCCACATCGCCGTCGGCACCCATGCCTTGCTCGGCCAGGGCGTCCGCTTCAACGACCTCGCCCTCGTCGTCGTCGACGAACAGCACAAGTTCGGCGTCCGCCAACGAACCGGACTTCGCGGCAAGGGATTCGCGCCGCACTACCTCGTCATGACCGCGACCCCCATCCCGCGCACGCTGGCCATGACGGTCTTCGGCGACCTCGACGTGTCGGTCATCGACGAACTGCCCCCCGGACGCGGCACGACGCGGACCCGTTGTGTCAAACAGGAACAGCTCCCCCGGGTCTTGACGGAAGTCTCCCGGCTGCTGGCCGATGGACAGCGGGCGTACTTCATCTACCCGCTCGTGACGCCCTCGCCGGACCTTGAACTCACCGCCGCCCGCGACGCCTACGAGGATCTTTCGGCCGGTCCGCTGGCTGCCTACGGCGTGGGGATGGTCCACGGACAGATGCCCGCCGCGGAAAAGCAGAAGGTCATGGACGATTTTGCCAGCGGGCGCGTGCGGATCCTCGTGGCCAGCGTGGTCGTCGAGGTCGGCGTGGACGTCCCCGCCGCCAACGTCATGGTCATCCTCCACGCCGAGCGTTTTGGCCTCGCCCAGCTCCACCAGCTCCGCGGTCGCATCGGCCGATCCCACGCCGACGCCGAGTGCATCCTCGTCGCCTCGCCCAACAATCCCCTCGCCGAACGTCGCCTGGAGGTCCTCACCCAGACCCACGACGGATTCAAAATCGCCGAGGAAGACCTGCGCATTCGCGGGCCGGGCGAACTGTTCGGCACGAAGCAGCACGGCCTGCCCGAACTGAAAGTCGCCGATATCGTCGAAGACTTCGAGCTGCTCCGCCTCGCCCGACGCGATGCCCAGGCGATCATCGACGAGGACCCCGACCTCGCCGCACCGCACCACCAGCAGCTCCGGCATCACGTCGGGCGACTCTACGGCGAGCGGCTGAACCTGCTCAGCGGGGCCTGAGCCTGCCCGACCGGGCCGGGGCGCAGAACAACGCCCCGGAAAGGACACCGGGGCGCTGATGGGGTGCGATCGGACGGCTGGGGTGTTCAGCAGGCCTGCCGACGGCCGAGATATCGCCGCAGGGCGATGAAGCCCATGCTCGTGGCCAGGACGGTCATCGGCTCGGGGATGGGTGGCGTCCAGGGATCGGTCGAACCGGTGAGTTCCACGACGGTTACGGCGTAGTGGTTCATGCCTGAGTAGCTCCCGCCCCATGTCATGCGGTGTTCGCCGGGGCTCCAGGTGTCGTGCAGGAGGACCTCGCTGGTGGCCAGGTCGTAGCCGTAACCGTACATGCTGTGGCCTCTTTGACCTGAAGGATGACGGGTCTGCCTGCGTCGATTTCGGCGACGTAGTCCACAAAGGTGAAGCCCAGGCTGTTGCCGTCGTGTCCGTAGATGTACTGGTTGAAGATGTTCGTGTCCGTTGACGGGTTGCCCGATCCGTACCCGGCGTAGTCGATGTACTCCCAGATGCCGAACATGCCCGAGTCGTTGTAGTAGCTTGCGCCCAGGTCGTTGATGTCCTTGGCGTAGAGCCGCGATCCGTCGGTGTAGTTGTAGAAGGTCGTTCCGCCGTTGGAGTTTCCGTAGGTGTCCTGGCTGGTGCCCATGAAATCGGCGAGGGAGTCGAACTGGCTGGGGCTTCGCGTCGGGTTGTCGTCGCCCGAAGCGCCGTAGCCGGCGATGTAGAAGTCGCTGATGTGGCCGTCGCTGGCGATCATGTCATTGGCCAGCGCGTCGGAGTGGCCGAAGTTGGAACTTTCCGCCACGCCGCCGGGAGCGAGGTTGCCGTAGTCCATGCCGGCGTATCCGTTGCGGTCGTAGTGCCCCAGCAGCATGCCGGCCGAGGTCGGGCTGCAGCCGTACCACCAGTCGTAGTCGGTGGTGTTGGGGACCTGCACGCCGATGCCCTGGACATGCATGCTCAGGCCCAGTTCCTCAAGAGTGGGCGTGTAGGCTGTAACCGGGGCTGCCAGCAGCAATACGGCCAGCATCGAGCAGAACAGGGCCAGACGTTTCGCGGTCTTGATGCGTTTCCTCACAGCAGAATCCTTGTGCAAGCAGATGATGACTTCGACACGGAGATTGACAACCAATCCGCGATCGTGCCAATGCCGCATTATACATGAGAAACGATGAAATAGGATGAGCGACACGTTTAGGAAGCATGAAGTTTTTGCTAATTTTGGCGATTCCCTCAGAACTGCCAAGGACGCTGTTGCAGGACCCTTTGGGGGGCGTAACTCGATTGTTTTCGTTGACGAATCGCTCTGATGTTTCGTACACGAGAACTTTTGAGGGGTGCGTCAATTTCATCCTGAGCAGAACAAACACGCGGCAAGAACAAGCAATACAACACGTCCTAAGTGAACATGGCGTGTCTGGGCAATTTGGAAAATATGGGTCGGGGGGTCAGTGTGGCCCGCTCGAAACCCGTACATTCAGCATGTGATCGAGTACTTCCCTGCGGAAGGGCGCCTGGGGATGTTCCAGTCGGAAGCGGACGCAATCGACGGCCTGTTGGGCCAGATCGGTAATGGGTTGTTCGATGGTCGTCAGCGGGACTTCCAGCAGGTGTGCCCAGGGGAGGTAGTCGTAGGCGACGACGGCGAGGTCGCGGGGGATGTGCAGCCCGTTTTGTCGGGCGAGGTGCAGGAATTCTGCGGCGAGGGGCGCGTCGCCGAAGATCGCGCCGCCTGGGCGGTTTCGGGGGTTTCGACAACGTGGCAGAAGTCGGTCGCGGAGTTCGGGGACCGTGGCGATTTCCAGCACATCGGCCCGCTGGCCTGCGCGTTGGATGGTCTCCACCGCGCCTGCGCAGAAGGCCATGCTGGACGGACAGGCGACGAGCAGGCGGGATCGGCCGGTTTCCAGCAGGTGCTCTGCCGCCAGTTGGCCTGCCCTGTGCCGGTCAAGTGCGACGTAATCGCACCGCAGGCGCGGGTTGGGATCACTGGCAAGGAGAATTTTGGGGATGTCCCGCGCCCAGGCGGGCCCTCGGGCCTCGGATTCGCAGAGGACGACGACGGCCTCGACGTTGAGTTCCCCGAAGGTCCTTACCCAGGGCGCGGTTCGCCAGGGGCCTGCGTGCCCCAAGCCCAGCCCGAGAACGGGTCGGTACTCGGCCGTGTGCAGGCGGTTAATCAGGCTGTTGACCAGTTCGGTCCGGACGGCGTCATGCAGGGCGCGGGTGTAGACGCCGATCATGCCGCTTCGGCGGCGGGAAAGTGTGCGGGCGGCGATGTTGGGGACGTACCCCAGCCTTCGTGCGATGCGCTGGACGGTCCGGCGGGTGGTTTCGCTGATCCGGGGCGAATCCCGCAGCGCCAGGCTGACGGTGTTCTTCGAGCAGTCTGCCTGCTCGGCGATGTCTTGAAGCGTCGGCGTTGTCCGAGGGGGAGTGGTCATCTCAGGCCTGATCGGGTTTCCCTTACCCTCGGGCCAAGTCGCTGCTGCCGCTCCGGGGAAGGGACAAGCCGGTATCCTTCCAGTATTGGACGGGCATTGCAAGACGATTCCCTGCCTGGGGCTACGAGAAGAGTTCCCTCGTTGCGTTTGCCCCGGCGGGCAGGGTCGACCTGTCCCGCCTGTAGAGGTAGAGGTAGGTGGCGAGGCACTGCGTCGCGCCGGCGCCGAAGGCATGCCAGAGAAAGTGCGACCCCATCGGCAGGAGGGAGGCGAGGCGGTGGTCGAAACCGCGTGCAAGGATGGCGGCGGCGAAGCAACCGATCGTCGCGAGGAACCATCGCCCATGGGCGAAACGTGTCCGTCGAAGCACCAGCGCGGCCGGGACGGCTCCGACGATGACCAGCATGCTGTACGAGGCGTTGATGGCCCAGTGGACGGGAATGGTCCCGTCGCGGACCAGCCCGAAGTTGACCCGCTGGATGCCAAAAACGATCGGGGGGATCAGCAGGGCGATGGGCCAGCGCTTCGCCAGGAGTTGTGCCCAGAGGTAGACCGTGACGGCAAAGCTCAGCAGGACGATGGGCAGCCAGTCCATGACCAGCCAGACCCGGTGAGCACGGAAGGCGTGGTAGACCGTCCCGCCAAGGCCTCCGACGATCAGCAGGGGCAGGCACCCGACGAGGAACGCGTACTGCCGATAGCGGCCGCGAAGACGAATCAGCCAGTACGCCGCGATGCCGAGAAACAGCAGGGCAGACAAGGCGTTGAAGGGTTCGGCTATGAAATGGTCGAGGTTGGTCTCGGCGTAGATCGGCCCGCCGTCCGGGCCGCGGTGGGGTTCGGTTTGTGCAAGCAGCGTCAGCATCGATGAATTGTAGCACGGTCGATCGCCTCCCCCAACCGCCGGTCCCGTCCCATGCCGCCTAATGTTCGGAGCACTTCCCAGTTTTTTCGGAGGAATCACTTGCTTTTTTCCCGGGGCGGTGTATAATCACATTCACAAGCTAGATGGTCGGTCGGGAAAATGGTTACCCGCGGCAATCTGCGAACATTACAGGCATACGATCATTTTGCAGCAGAGACTCATCGCTGTCGCTCTTGTGACACTCTCACGGACGTGCTTTCCAGGTTTGAGTATCGCTTGCGGACGCGTACGCCCAGACAGAAGGAGCCGATGCAATGGCTAACGGTACGGTAAAATGGTTCAACGACACCAAGGGCTTTGGTTTCATCACCAGCGATCAGGGTGAGGACGCCTTCGTCCACCATGGCGACATCCAGGGTGATGGGTTCAAGTCCCTCAACGAGGGCGAGACCGTCACCTACGAGTTGACCCAGGGTCCCAAGGGTCCCAAGGCGATCAACGTCCAGCGTGGCTGAACCCCACAGGAATACTGGTACGAAGAGCGGCGTTTTCCGAAACGTCGCTCTTTTTTTTTATGGATGATCGACGGACGGTAAGAGTTCAACGTGGGCGATTCCCTCAGAACTGCCAAGGACGCTGTTGCAGGACCCTTTGGGGGGCGTAACTCGATTGTTTTCGTTGACGAATCGCTCTGATGTTTCGTACACGACAACTTTTGAGGGGTGCGTCAACGTGGGCGCAAGCACCCACACTCCAAAGCCTGCGATTCACAGCCGGGGGCGGCTGTGCTACAGTCGGCTTACGCGAAAACATGCCGTTTTGAGGTATTTTCTGAGTTCCTGCCGAGGAAGGATTCCGTCATGGACGAGATTGGAACGCTGCATCGGCTGATCGAGCTGGCCGAGTCGCTCGGCGTCGAGGTCCGCAAGGCCCCGCCCGGTGGAAGCGACCATCCCGGCGGGGCGCTGGTCCGGCTCGGCAGCCGACAGATGCTCTTTCTCGATCCCGATGCGCCGGTGCCGGACCAGATTGTCGTCGCCGTCGACGCCCTGCGGAGCAGGCCCGAACTGGAAGAGCAGTTCCTCCCGCCCGACCTGCGGGAACGGCTCGAAAACCCCGAGGATCCGTCGCAGTAACATGACCCGATCCGTCCGGTTCACGCATCGTCAAGACTGTGTTTCTTGACGGCAAAGTTTCTGTCATAATCACGAATGTAGTAGGAACGGTCGAACCCACCATGCGCCACAGGCATGGGGAACTGATTCACGTGCCACTTGCCGCAGTGGTAAGACCGATATCCCAGCGGATTCAGGTAGTGTGGTACGGGCCTACCCCAATCCGGCAGATTTCCATCCTCTGAGACCGTTGGTACCTGCTGATAGTAATGGCCCGTCAGGATGCAGGCACGCGACGGCCAGCACCGGCCGGTTGAGTAATGCTGCGTGAATCGCACACCATTCCCCGCGAGCGCATCGAGATTGGGTGTCGATATCTCTCCGCCATAGCATCCCGCATCCGAGAATCCCATATCATCGGCAACAATTACCAGGAAATTCGGCTGTCTCATTGTCTTCCTCAA
>CAYMAP010000096.1:0-9921 GCA_964388425.1 uncultured Planctomycetaceae bacterium | reverse complement strand
CGCAGGCCTGCGCATCTCCGCCGAACCGTCCAACAACTCCATCGTCGCCCTCGCCGACGAACCCACCCACCAGCGCATCGAAACACTCATCGAACGCATGGACGCCTCGAAACTCGCCAGCCAGCCCGTCCGGATGATCCCCCTCCAGCACGCCGACCCGCAACGCCTCGCGGACATGCTGGGTCGGCTCTTCCAGCCCGACCGCCGGCGTGGCCGACGCTCCGGACCCACCGGCCCCCAGGTCGTCATCCAGGCCGACCCCGAGGCCCGCGCCCTGGTCATCCAGGCCGACGAACAGACCTTCCGCCGGATCGAGGACCTCGCCCGCAGGCTCGACGCCGACAGCACCGCCGGAGCCGTTACCCGGACCCTCATCCCGCTCGAACACGCCCAGGCTGACTCCGTCGCCGTCGCTCTCGAGCAGGCCTTCCGGCCCCGTCGCGGTCAGCGAGTCACCGCCGAGGATCTTGTCACCATCGTGCCCGAGCCGGGCTCCAACAGCCTGATCGTCACCGCCAACGAACCGAACCTCAAAAAGGTCCAGGCCCTGCTCAGCCGACTCGACGACGAACAGATCGGCGGGGTCCGAACCGAACTGCTCCTCCTCCAGAACGCCCGCGCCGACGACCTCGCCGGCGTCCTTTCCCGCGTCGCCGGAGCCACCGGCGGACACCGAGCCCGGCAGGGCCGACAGCAGACGCCCGGCCTCAGCGTCGCAGCCGAACACACCGCCAACGCGCTGGTCATCACCGGACCGGCCCACGACGTGACCCGACTCATGCAAATGGCCCGGCAGCTTGATCAGGCCGCCGACGCAGGCACCACCGGCGTCTTCATCATCCCCCTGACCACCGGACAGGCCGAGCAGACCGCCGAGATGATCCGCGACCTCTACCGCCAGCAGCTCCAGCTCGCCCGGCGCGGCGGCCGGCAGCCCGAACCCCTCGCCGTTACCGCCGACACCCGCGCCAACGCACTCGTCCTCGCCGCCAGCCGGGAGATGCACCGCCAGGTCGAGCAGTGGGTCACGCAGGTCGAGGGCATGAAGCCCGCCCGCGGCCGACTCCAGATCATCCCCCTCCAGCACGCCGACCCCGACGACGTCAAACGCGCCATCGACCAGATGCTCAACGGCAACACCGCACCCAACCGACGTCGAGGCCGGAATGCCTCCGACGATGCCCGCGTCGAGGTCTCCGTCCTGCCCCGCCAGCGGGCCGTCATGGTCTCCGCCCCCGAGGACCTCGACGAGCAGATCGCCCGCCTGATCGTCACCCTCGAAGAAACCGCCGAAAAATCCCGCCGAAAAACACAGATTATCACCCTCCAGAACGCCCCCAACCAGCGGGTCGTCCAGGCCCTCCAGCAGGTCTACCGCCAGGGCGGCCGGGTCCCGGAGGACGAACGCATCAGCATCACCGCCCTGCCGGACAGCAACGCCGTCGTCATCGCCGCGCCGAAGGAAAAACTCGCCGAGATCGAGCACCTCATCTCCCAACTGGACATGAAGGACATCGCCCCCCAACTGGCCGTCCGCATCTATCGGCTGCAGAACGCCCAGCCGGACAAGGTCCTGCCCACACTCCGGCAAATGCTGCGACAGATTCAGCGCGTCAACCCGGGCCAGACCATCGGCGTCCAGGCCGACCAGCGCACCGGCAGCATCATCGTCACCGCGCCCGGCGAGGTCTTCGAGCAGGTCCAGTCCATGATCGACCTGCTCGACCAGGCCCCCGCCTTCGCCGAGGCCGACGTCCTCATCGTCCCCCTCCAGCGAGCCGACGCGACACGACTCGCACAGGTCCTCAGCGACATGCTCCGGCCCAGTCCGGATCGGCAGGTCACCCCCGAGGCCCGCGCCCTGCAGGAACAAATTCGCCGACTCCGCGTGCGCTCGACCGTCAAGGAAGACATCCCCCCGCTGGACCTCACCCAGCCGATCAAAATCACCGCCGACCCCGCCCGCCCCGCCGGGTCCAACAGCCTGATCCTCTCCTCGACGCCGGAGAACCTCAAAGCCCTCGCCGCCATCGTCGAGGTTCTCGACACCGTCCCCGTCGCTCCCGGCGTGGCGGTCAAACTCATCCACCTCCAAAACGCCGACGCCCAGAGCGTCGAGGACATCCTCCGGAAGGTCTTCACCCAGGGCAAACGCCTCGCCGGCACGCCCGGCACGCCCGCACAGGGTCGCGCCGAACCCGAAACCACCGCCGGCAAGGCCCTCGTCCGCGAACTGAACGTCTCCGCCGACCCGCGCACCAACTCCCTCATCCTCGCCGGCGAGGAGGAAGTCATCGCACTGGCCGAACTCCTCGTGGCCGACATGGACAAACAGCAGGGCAAAATCTACACCGACATCCGTCTGTTCCGCCTCAAGCACGCCGACGCCAACCGACTCGCCCCACTCCTTCAGAGCGTCTTCTCCGAGGCCCGCGCCGCCGGAGAGGCGAAGGGCGTCCAGACCCACGTCACCCGACTGCGAACCTACCTCCAGAAAAAGACCGCCGGAAACGACGCCCCCGAAAAACAGGCCCTGACTACCGACTGGCCCAAGGCCAGACCCGCCCTGAGCATCCGAGCCGACGCCGGAACCAACATCCTCATCGTCGCCGCACGCAGCGACGTCATGCCCCTCATCGCCGACGTCGTGAACTCCATGGACATCCCCGGGGCCGGCTCGCTCAACAGCGTACGCATCTTCCCCCTCACCCACGCCGATGCCTCCAGGCTCAGCCAGGTCTTCCAGAACCTCTACCGCGGACCCAACGCCAGGCTCGTCCGCGACGAGGACAAACCCACCATCGCCATCGACACACGCACCAACGCCCTGATCATTTCCGGCAGCGAGAAGACCTTCTCCATGCTCGCCACGCTCATCAAACAACTCGACAAAAAAACCCCCGTCGCGTTTCGCGACCTTCGGCTGATCGCGCTGAAAAACGCCGAAGCCTCCGCACTGGCCTCCACGCTCCAGAAGATGATGGACGCCCGCGTACAGCGCCAGCAGTCCCTGGGCGTCAAGGACGCCGAGGCCCTGCGGACCATCATCGCCGCCGACGCTCGAAGCAACAGCCTGCTCGTCGGCGGGTCGGCTGAGAGTTTCCAGATCGTCCAGGAGATCGCCGGGCAGCTCGACTCGGCCGGTCCCGCACTGGGCGGGCAGGTTCAGATCTTCCCCCTCGCCGAGGGCAACGCCGGCGCCATCGCCCAGACCCTCCAGAACCTCTTCGAGCGCCGATACCAGGCCGCCCGCACCCCCGACGTCCGCAGGCAGAAGCCCGTCCTCCTGCCCGACGTGCGGACCAACAGCCTCCTCGTCGCCGCCACTGCCGACGACACCGAAATCCTCAAGAGTCTCCTCGACCGCCTCGACGTCAAACTGACCGACCCCTCCGTCCGCCTGACCGTCCTGCCGCTCGAGCACAACGACGCCGCCACCGTCGGGCCGACCCTCCAGCGGCTCTTCGCAGCCCGGCTGCGGAGCATGACCCCCCAGGGCCAGCCCCCCACCCCCCAGGACCGCGTCGACATCGCCACCGACGGCCTGGCCAACGCCCTGATCGTCTCGGCCAGCAAGGAAAACCTCGAACTCATCCGCGGACTGCTCCGCAAGGTCGACGTCGAGCCGCCCGACGAAACCGGCGTGGTGCGACTCTACCCGCTCCAGCACGCCGACGCCCAGCGCATCGCGACCTTGCTCCAGGGGCTGCTCCGCGAAGGTCTCTACAAGCCCGGGCTGGTCGTCACCGGCCAGAATCCCGCCGTCCAGGGCCGGGAGAAAGTCTCCCTCGCCGTCGACACCCGCACCAACACACTGATCGTCTCAGCCAGCAAGCAGAACTTCGCCATCGTTGAGGAAATCCTCGGCAAGCTCGACACCGCCGAAGACTTCGGCTCCCTCGGCAAGATCCGCGTCTTCGTCCTCAAGCAGGCCAACGCCACCCATCTCGCGTCCATGCTCCAGCAGTTCTTCGGCCAGAAACTCGCCGCCGAACGCCAGACCGGCGCTGCCGGGCGGGCCCTGCCCACCGTCATCATCTCCGACCCGCGGACCAACGCTCTGCTCGTGGCCGGGTCGCGCGAAAGCTTCGCCGACATCGAGGCCATGATCTCCCGGCTCGACACGGACGCGACCGCCCCGGCTTCGACATTCGAGATCTTCCCCCTCAAAAAAGCCTCCGCCTCCACCGTCCAGCGGATGCTCCAGCAACTGTTCGACCAGCGGGCGACCCGCGGCGGGACGCGGGAGAAGATCACCGTCATCGCCGACCGCCGATCCGAATCGGTCATCGTCGGTGCGCCGCCGGCCGAGATGGACACCGTCCGCTCGCTCATCCAGCGCGTCGACGAGCAGTCCCCCGGGCAAAAACCCACCGAGGTCTTCCCGCTCGAACACGCCGACGCCAAGGCCGTCCAGGGAACACTGCGACAACTCTACCGCTCCCAGGGCGGCAGCGACACGGACCTGTCCATCGGCGTCGACGAACGCAGCAACGCACTGGTCATCAGCGGGGAAAACAAAGACCTCCAGCGCGTCAGCGACATCCTCGCCCAGCTCGATCGCAAAGACGTCAAACGCGTCACTGAGATCAAGGTCTTCCCGCTGGCCAACGCCGACGCCGAGGAACTCGCCCAGATGCTCACCAGTGTCCTCACCGAGAGCCCCAAGGCGCCGGGCAACGTCAACGCCAACCGCCAGACCCTCCTGCAGTTCATCGGACAGACCGCCCAAGGCGAGGAACTCATCACCAGCGCCCTGCAGGAAGGCGTGCTTATCACACCCGACCGCCGAACCAACGCCCTGGTCGTCTCGGCCCCACTGGAGAACATGCCCCTGCTGGGCAACCTCATCCGATCGCTGGACTCCACCAGCCCGCGATCGGCGCAGATCAAGGTCTTCAAACTCCGCAACGCCGACGCCACCCAGATGGCAGCCGTCCTGGAACAACTCTTCCGCGCCCAGGAACAAGTCGGCCCGGGACGAAAAAATCCCGCCGTCCAGTACAAGCTCGCGACCACCCGGCCGGCCGGCAACGACGCACCCCCCGCCGAGGCCCGCGCCACCACCGGATCGGCCGAGCAGTACGCCCTGAGCATCACCGTCGACGTCCGAACCAACAGCCTCCTCGTCGGCGGGACCAAGTTCCAGGTCGAAATGGCCGGCGCGATCATCCAGGAACTCGACTCCTCCCCCGCCCAGGAACGCATGACGAGGGTCTATCGGCCCAAGCACGCCGACCCCACCAACATCGAAAAGGCCCTCCGCGCCTTCCTCGACCAGGAACGCCAGCGCCTCCAGCAGGTCCTCGGGCAGAACCGCATCGGAGCCGCCCAGCGGCTTCTCGAACGCGAGGTCGCCGTGGTCGCCGAGCCCAACTCCAACACCCTGCTGATCTCCGCCTCCCCGCGCTACTTCGACACCCTCGCGACCATGATCGACGAACTCGACCGCATGCCCCCGCAGGTGCTCATCCAGGCGCTGCTGGCCGAGGTCCTCCTCGACGACGAGACCGACCTGGGCATCGACTGGAACTACACCGTTCGTCGCAACGACAGCGACGTGACGTGGGGCGACAACTTCGGCGTCGAAGCCTCCGTCACCGGCGGCACGCCCCCCATCGGGTTCAATGTCGCCATCACCGGCGGGGACCTGAGATTCTTCCTCCGCGCCCTCCAGGCCCAGAACCGACTCGAGGTCCTCTCCCGCCCGCAGATCCTCGCCGCCGACAACCAGAATGCACGCATCCAGATCGGCCAGCGCGTCCCCCTCATCACCTCCAGCCGGGTCACCGACCAGGGCGACACCATCAACACCGTCACCTACGAGGACGTCGGCGTGAGCCTCGACGTCCTGCCCCGCATCGGCTCGGACGGACAAATCCAGCTCGAAGTCAAACCGGAACTATCCTCCGTCAGCGGCTCGTCCACGCCCCTGTCCGAATTCGCCCGCGCCCAGTTCATCAACAGCCGATCCGCAAAAACCACCGTCAACTGCTACGACGGCCAGACCGTCATCATCGGCGGGCTCATCACCACCACCGACGAGGACCGCGAGGAAAAAATCCCCGTCCTCGGCGATATCCCCCTTGTCGGGCTGCTCTTCCGCAGCACCTCCAAAGTCAAGGACCGCAACGAATTGATGATTTTCCTGACCCCCCGGGTCCTCCGCAACGAAAACGACACCCTCGAAGCCACCCGCGAGGAACTCAAGTACAACAAGACCATGAAGACTCTCAAGCGGAACCACTCCTTCAAGAAAGACATCATCCGCGACCTTCAGCCGGAGGCGCTGAAGGAGGAAATCCGGCGGGGCAGCAACCGACTGCCCAGGACCATCCTGGAAAAACGCACGCGTAACCTACGCAAGACCCTCAGCGAACTGGAACTCGCCCCCGCCGACTGGTCCGCGCCCGAGCCGGTCGAGGAAACCGGCGAGGACTTTGAACGCGAGGTGGAGTGATGCGAGGCAACTTGACAGTCCTAGGTTGCTGCCTGGCCGGGTTCGTCCTGTCGGCCTGTGAGGGTCCGCCCGTCGTCAGCACCATCGACCACATCGACCTCTGGACACCCCAGACCACCGCCAACCTCGACCGTCAGCCCGGCGCCGAGGGCGTCCAGGCCCTCGTCTTCCTCTACGCCGACCGCGGTGGAAAACCCGCCACCGTCCTCGCAGACGGGAATCTGGAAGTCATGCTCTACACCAGGCCCGCCAGCTCGATCAATCCCCTCACCGACAAACCCTTCCGAACCTGGACCTACAGCCGGGAGGAACTCCGGCAAATCGCGACCAAACGCAGCGGCCTCTGGTGCTATCCCCTCATGCTGACCTGGGGAGAGGACAAACCCGCCAGCCGGGTCGTCTCCGTCCTCGCGCGATACGTCGGAACCGGCGGGCAGGTCGTCTACTCCCGCCCCGTCATCCTGCCTTTCAACGGCGAGTAACCGGCATTGCGGCTGGGACCTCTGCCGGGATCAAACAGCCTGCGGTCTCGTTCGCAGCCGAAAACCGATCCACAACGTCGCCAGCCCCACCAGCGCCACGCTCAGCAGCACCGCCAGCCGATACGAACCCGTCGCGTCGGCGAACCACCCGCCCATGGGCGGTCCCGTCAGACCCGCCAGTCCATAGCCCAGGAAGCACACCGGGTACAATCGCGCAAACTGCTCCACGCCGAAATACTCCGCCAGCGACGAGGCGTAGACCACGAAACACGCCCCGAACCCCGCTCCGACCAGGAACACCACCGGCAGGAGCACCGCCGGCGAGAGGTGCAGCAGCAACAGCAGCAGTCCCAACCCCAGGCAGGCCAGCGACAGCGGGATCGTCCATCGCGAACCCAGCCGATCGTGTACCTGTCCCCACGCGATCCGACCGACCGCGTTGCCCACCGCGAACAGCGAGATGCTCCACGTCGCCAGGGCATGCTCCACCCCCAGCTTCTCCATCAACGGGCTGAGATTCCCGATGGTCAACAGCCCCGCGAATGTCCCGGCGAACATGCCCAGACAGATCAACCGAAACGGACGCGACGAAAACGGCGCCCGCAGATGGGCGGGGGCTTTGCCTGTCGCCTCGCCGGCGTGTTTCGGCTCGCTCAGACCCATCGCTCCGACAAACGCCACCGCGCCCAGCACCAACCCGACCACGCGGAACACGCCCAGGACATCCATGCCCCCGCCGACCATCAATCCGTCCGCCAGCCAGCTCAGCACAATCGCCCCACCCCCGAAACCGGCCACCGCCACACCGCTGACCAGCCCCCTGTTCCTGGGGAACCATTTCATCCCCACCGACAGCGGACAGACGTACCCGAACCCGATCCCCGCGCCCGTCACGCCGCTGAGACTCACCAGCAGCAGCCAGAACTGCCCCCCCGAAAACGAGGCCATGACGTACCCCGCCCCGAAGAGCACCGCGCCCAGTCCCGCCGTTTTCCGAGGACCCCACCGCGCGAGCACACGCCCGGCCAGCAGCATCGCCAGCGTGAACACCGCGATCATCCCGCCGAAAATCAGTCCGCACTGGACCTTCGAGAGACCGTGGTCCTCCGTCAGATGACCCGTAAACGCGCTCCAGGCGTAAATCCCGCCCAGCACCATCTGGAGGACCACCCCGCCGATCAAAGCAATCCATCGTTGCATCGTCACGACCTCAGCGTGCGTCTGATGCAGGTCATCCATCGAGGTTCTGTGCGAGCCGCTCGGCTTCGAGCATGCGCGTGATCTCGTCGCGTAGCCGGCCCGGCTCGACATTCACATGCTCCAGCACCCGCACGGCCACGCCGTCGGTTTCCTCCAGCAGCGCCAGCAGCAGGTGCTCCGTCCCGACGTAGCCACTCTTGAGTTCGCGGGCTTCCTCGATCGCCCGCGCCATCACGTGCTTGATGTGTTCGGTCTGGTGGAAGCCCTCGGGAATGTCCACGTCCGGCTCGGGGTGGACGAGTTCGGCCACCGCTTCCCGTACCTGCCGAAGGTCCAGCCCCACCGCCTCCAGCGCCCGGTGCCCGTGGCCGGCCGGCTCGCGAAGCAATCCCAGCAGCAGGTGCTCCGTGCCGAGATATGCGTGGTGCATACGCTGGGCCTCGATCCCCTCCATTTGCAACGCCCTTCGAGCGTGATCCGTAAAGTGTTCAAACATTCGATTTCCTTTCTTCGTGTGAAAGAGACATGATGCAAGGAACAAGCAACATGAAGGTCTCCGTCGCGCCCAATACCCCAGCGATGAAGGTGTTGCCGCCTTTGTATCCTGCTGTCTTGTATGTTGGCGATTCCCTCAGAACTACCAAGGACGCGGTTGTAGGACCCTTTGGGGGACGTCACTCGATTGTTTTCGTTGACGAATCGCTCTGGATGTTTCGTTCCGTCAAATTTTGAGGGAGGCGTCTATGTTGCTTTTCCGTCAGTTTGTTTTGATTTCAAATCCCGCTTCGTTCAGCACGCCCTTGATGGCGTCGACGGCCGAGGCGAAAAGGTCCGCCCCGGTATGCCCGGTAAACTGCCCGATCTTCGCCAGATGCGGTTCGAGCGTGCAGAAGCCCTCGTACCCGCGTTGTTTGGCGTCGGCGAGGATCTCGCGGAACTGCCCGCTGCCCTGCCCGGCCGGGACGCAGTGCTCGTCGGCGACGTTGAGCTTGTCCTTGACGTGAAACCAGTCGGTCAGCTCCGCCAGGCCCTGCTGCCAACCGTCGTCGAACGGACGGATGCCCTCCTCGACGTAGTTCGCCGGGTCGAACACACCCTTGAGCCGCGGCGAGTCGACGGTGGCGAAGAGGTCCTTCACGCCCGCCGGCAGCCGGCCGAAAATCGCCTTTTCGTTCTCGTGGTACAGCGTGGTGTCGGCGGCGTCAGCCACCTTCGCCATCGCAGCCATCCGGTCCATGACCTCGCTGCGCTGCTCCTCGATGGCCTTGCCCTCGGAGGGGTAGAAGCTGAAGATGCGGATGCCCCGGGCCTGGAAGATATGGGCCAGCTCGATGCAGTGCTTCAGCAGTTCCACGTGGGCGTCGAAGTGGTCGCTGATTTTGATTTTCCCGATCGGCGAGCCGATCATCGGCACGGCAAAGCCCCGGTCGTCAAGCCGTTGCTTGTACTCGCGGGCCTGGTCGAGCGTGAACTGGCTGACGTTCACCCCGTCGATGCCGCGGACGTCGATGCACTTGACGCCGTTGGCTTCGCAGGTGTCCATCTGGAGGTCAAGGTCCGGGCCGATCTCGTCGGCAAACGCGCTGAGGGTAATCATGTTGGAATCTCCTGCTTCACAGTGTGAGCGGGCATGATACACGGCGAAAAGCGGAAACGCAAAGGCGGAAAGGGAAAAGGCAAACGGGAATCTGGAACCGTTTGTGTGGAGGGAGGTCAGGCGGACTCCGGAATACAGGTGCCTCCCTCAGAACTGCCAAGAACACGCTGGGAGGACCGTTT
>CAYMAP010000095.1:8328-9983 GCA_964388425.1 uncultured Planctomycetaceae bacterium | reverse complement strand
GCAGGCTGGACGTCCGCGAGACCATGTAGCGCTGTCGTGTCAAATCTATTCCGCCAGGAGTTCGCGTTCGATCATGGTCGTATCCCACTGGCCGTTGATGAACTTTTCGTGGCCGAGGATGTCGCGGCAGAGGTTGATGGTGGTGGCGTTGGGGTGAATGACGAACTCTTCGAGGGCTCGACGGGCGACGGCGATGGCATCAAGGCGGGTGGGTCGGTGGACGATGAGCTTGCCGATCATGCTGTCGTAGTTCGGCGGGATGGTGTAGCCCTGGTAGACGTGGGAGTCCCAGCGGACGCCGAGCCCGCCGGGTGCGACGAAGGCCTCGACCCGCCCGGCGGAGGGCATGAAGTTGCGGGCGGGATCCTCGGCGTTGATGCGGCACTCGATGGCCGTGCCGTTCTGCGGGATCGACTCCTGCTTCAGGTCGAGCGTCTCGCCCATGGCGATGCGCAGCTGCCACTTGACGAGGTCTTCTCCGGTGACTTCCTCGGTGATGCAGTGCTCGACCTGGATGCGGGTATTGACTTCGAGGAAGTAGAAGTTCATGTCGGCGCCGAGCATGTATTCGACCGTGCCGGCGTTCTGGTAGCCGACTTCGCGGGCGAGGCGTGCGGAGGCCTCGCAGATGTTTTCGCGGAGGTCCTGGGGCAGTGCCGGCGCGGGGGTCTGCTCGATGACTTTCTGGTTGCGCCGCTGGACGCTGCACTCTCGCTCCCAGAGGTGCACGACGTTGCCGTGTTCGTCGCCAAGGACCTGCACCTCGACGTGGCGGAAGTTTTCGATGCACTTTTCCATGAAGACGCGGCCGTCGCCGAATGCGGCGGCGGCTTCGGCCTGGGCCTGCTTGAAGATGTTCTTCAGCGTCGCCTCGTTGTGGGCGAAGCGGATGCCTTTGCCCCCGCCCCCGGCGGCGGCTTTGAGGGCGACGGGGTAGCCGATCCGCTGGGCGCAGTCGATGGCTTCTTCAACGGTCTCCAGCGCGCCTTCGCTGTCGGGCGTGGTGGGGACGTTGGCCTGTTTGGCCAGGGCCTTGGCCTGGATCTTGTCGCCGAGGATCTGCATGTTTTCGACGGTCGGGCCGATGAATTTGATTTTGCAGTCCCGGCAGATGTCGGCGAAGTGGGCGTTTTCGGCGAGGAATCCGTAGCCGGGGTGGATGGCGTCGACGTCGGTGATCTCGGCCGCGGCGATGATGCGGGGGATGTTGAGGTAGCTCTCCGTCGACGGGCCGGGTCCGATGCAGATACGATCGTCGGCGAGTCGGAGGTAGCTGGCATCGCGGTCGGCCTCGGAGTAGACGGCGACGGTGGACAGGCCCAGCTCTTTGCAGGCACGGATGATCCGCAGGGCGATTTCACCTCGGTTGGCGATCAGGACGCGGGAAAACATGCAGGCTCCCTACGGTCGGACGCGGAAGAGCACCTGCCCGAATTCGACGGGCTCGGCGTTCTTGACGCAGATTTCGGCTATCGTGCCGGAGCACTCGGCCTTGATTTCGTTCATGACCTTCATCGCCTCGACGATGCAGACGACCGTCTCCTGACCGACCTTCGTGCCGGTGGCGACATAGGGGTCGCTGTCCGGGCTGGGGGCGGCGTAGAACGTGCCGACCATCGGGCTGAGGATATCGAGGAGGTCCTCGGCGGGGGCGG
>CAYMAP010000095.1:0-8228 GCA_964388425.1 uncultured Planctomycetaceae bacterium | reverse complement strand
CGGGGGCGGTCGGCACCGGCGCGGCCGAAGGCGCCGGGGCACCCGCGGTCGGCGCAGCCGCTGCCGACGGGACGGTTGGCGGCGGGGCGAACGAGCCGCGCTTCATGGCGATCTTACGCTCGCCGTCGGCGATGTCGACCTCGGTGACGTCGTTGGCGGCCATCATTTCCATGAGATGCCGGACGTCGGCCATCAGACCCTCCGAGGCGGTCGCGGCCTTTCGCTTCGCGGAGGCTTTGGCGGTCGAGGTCGTCTTCTTGCGCGAGGTCGCGGAGGTTTTTTTCGCGGCACTCTTGCGGGAGGAGGATTTTGTTGCGCCCTTTTTCACCGACCGTTTGCGGGTAGCGGAGGATGTGGCGGTTCGTTTGGCCATGGCTTACTTTCCCTGTAATCGCATCGCGTCCAATGTCGTGGGCAGCGAGCTGAGTTTCCTGCGTCCGTCGGACGTGACGAGGACGTCGTCTTCGATCCGCACCCCGCCGAGGCCCGGCAGGTAGATGCCGGGTTCGACGGTCAGGACCATGCCGGCTTTGAGGCGTTCCTCGCCGAGCCGACTCAGGCCGGGCGCTTCGTGGACGTCCCGCCCCAGGCCGTGGCCCGTGCTGTGGAGGAACTGCTCGCCGAAGCCGGCCTCGGCGATGACCTCCCGGGCGGCGGCGTCGACGGTTTTGCCCGCGACGCCGGGCTTGATCGCAGCGATGGCGGCCTGCTGGGCGGACCGCACGACGTCGTAGATCGTACCGATCTTCGTGGGGATTGTACCGGTGAAGACCACGCGGGTCAAGTCGCTGCAGTAGCCCTCCAGGAGGGCGCCGAAGTCGAAGAGTACCGGTTCGCCGGGCTTGATTTTCTTTTCCGCGGGGCGGTAGTGGGGCAGTGACCCGTTGGGCCCGGCCGCGACGATGGTCTCGAAGGACGGGGCCTCCGCGCCGTGTCGCCGCATGAGGTGGTCCAGATCGGCGGCGACCTGGCGTTCGGTATGCCCGACGAGGGCGCCCGGGCCCCGCCCGGTCAGCTCGCGGAAGGCTTTCTGAGCGATACGGATGGCTTTTTGGAGAATGCGGATTTCCGCTTCGTCTTTTTGCTGCCGCAGCGGACCGGTCAGATTTTCCAGCCCGTGCAGTTTCCGCTTGCCGAGCGCCTTGCCCAACGCGTCGCTCATCGCGAGGGTGACGTGATCGGCCTGGAGGGCCAGTGAGCGGACGTTCCGGCCGGCGAGACAGTCCGCGACGGCCTGGCTCATCCGGCCCGTGCGGGTGTGGATGTCGACGTCCGGGCATTCGCGGGCGGCCTGTTCGGTGTATCGGCCGTCGGTGATCAGCACCGTCCATCCCTTGCCCAGCAGGAGAAAACTGTCATTACCGGTGAAGCCCGTCAGGTATCCGACGTCCTGAGGGTTCGTGATGAGCGTCGCAGAGGTCTGGCGTTGTTTTGCGGCCTGGCGGAGAACGGCCCGTCGGCGTGCGGCGTGGTCCGGTCGGGACGGGGCGAGGCGTTTGTTCGGGGACATGGTTCGCACGAGTATAATCGAGCGGATCGCGGCGTGCGCGGGAAAACATGTTGCCCCCGCAGTGCCCGCAGTACAATGCGGGCATGGATGCGGAGCGACTTCCGGACGTGCCGACGGACAAACTCGACCGTGCTCGAACGGTGCTGGGCGAGCTGGACTCGGCGGTGGTGGCGTTCTCGGGGGGCGTGGACAGCGCGTTGGCCTTGGCGCTGTCGGCAGAGGTGCTGGGGCCGGAGCGCGTGCTGGCGGTGACGTTCACGGGCCCGATGTTCCCCCCCGGCGAGGCGGACGAGGCCAACGCTCTGGCAAAGCGGCTGGGCGTGACCTGGCTGGTCCGGCCGATGGCGCTGGACGAGGACGAACGGATCGCCTCCAATCCGCCGGACCGCTGCTACGGGTGCAAGAAGCTGCTGCTGGGCTGGCTGAGGGAGCTTGCCCGTCAGCGCGAACTGGGCGGGGTGGTGACCGGCTCGGGCGCAGACGACTTGGCGGACCATCGGCCCGGTCGACGTGCGGAGGAGGAGGCAGGTGTGTGTCGGCCGTTGCTGGAGGCGGGACTGACGAAGCCGGAGATCCGCGCCGCGGCCCGCGCGATGGACCTGCCGGTGTGGGATCGGCCTTCGCAGGCGTGCCTGGCCAGTCGGGTTCCGTACGGCCGGGCGCTGACGGCGGAGGTGCTGGATCGCATCGCCGCGGTAGAAGCCGGGCTGAGGGAGTTGGGTTTCACGCAATGCCGCTGCCGGGACCACGAGACCGTCGCGCGGATCGAAGTTTCCCCGAACGAACTGCCGCGGACTCTGGAGCAGCGGGGCCGGATCATCGAGCTGGCACGCGGGGCGGGGTACGCCTACGCCGCCCTGGACCTGCAGGGCTTTCGCAGCGGCGCCATGAACGAAGTGCTGTGACGATCTGTCGGCCGTCGGGAGGGAAATTCAACCGGCGCTCAACTCGGGTGACAAAGGATGGATTGTTTCAGACGTCCGTCATTCGGCACTGGGTTACATTCCGCCGCCGCCCTGGAGTTTTTCGAGCTGGATTTGCTCGTTCGGCAGGCCGTAGTTGCGGATGATGATCGTGGGGCTTTCGTATCGCTGGACCCGGCCGGTGGCGGTGTCTTCGAGGACCATGGCTGCGTTGGTGCGGGGAGTGGCGTTCTTGGCGTAGCCCCAGATGGTCATGACACGTTTGACCTGGTCGGAGAGAATCCGCTGGGCGTCGATGATACGGTTCATCGTTTTCGGTTCGTCCTGGAAGCTGACGGAGCCAGCGGCGTAGAACATGCGGAGGGAACCGATCTGCGGGCCGGCCTGGAAAATATCTCTCGGCTGATCGTCGTCTGTCGGGGCGTCCGGTTCGCTATCCGGCTCGTTGCGTGAGGAGAGGGTGTCCACGCCGGGGCTGCGCCGGTCGGCATTGGGGTCGTGGAACCATACGTCCATGGTGTCGCAGCGGAGCTTGCTGATGCGTCCGGCTTTCAGTTCGCCGAAGGGCTGGACTTTCAGGCCGGCGACTTTCAGGAGTTTTTTGCCGCTGCGGTGGACCATACTGGCCTTGCCGCGGAGGTTGACGCGGCGGTCGGCCTGGGAGAGGAAGAGGGACTTCGACCAGGTGAAGAGGGTCTGGCTGGGTCGGTCGAGTTGCCCGCCGATCTGTCCTGGGCTGCTGGTGCGTCGCCGTCGTGGCTGGCGGTAGTCTTCGGCAAGGAACGAGCCGCGCCCGTCGATCTTCGTGTTGCCGGTACGTGCGTCGTAGATGACCTTCACGCCGCGGAGTTCGACCCGCCGTTCCAGCCAGGCCGGGTTCTCCGGGTGCGGCGAGCGGGACTGCATTTTGACGAGTTTTTCCTCGCCCTTACCGCCCTCGGCCTCGATCTGGAGCATCTGCCGGGAGGAGAAGCGGTCGACACCCATGCCGAGGGATCGGCTTTTCTCGCGGACGGGGGCTTCCTTGCGGATGGCGGCCTGCTTGGCGGTCTCCATGAACAGTCGCATCTGTCCGCAGGTCAGCCATTCCCCGCCGGTGTCGGCGGCTTCCTGGACCTCGAAGTTCCCTCCGGCGCGGAGATCGACGTCGCCGTCGAAGATCCCCTGGCCGTACTGGCCGTGGTAGAGCATCCATTGGCTCCAGGTGATTCGCACGGGCCGGGGTTCGGCCAGTCGGTTTCCGCTGAGATCCTGGTCCGTCATGAACTCCAGTTGACCGGGGCCTGTGACCTTGACGGCTTCGGCGTTTTCGTCAAAGTTGATTTTCTCGCCGACGATGCGGTTCTCGCCCTGCCAGAGCTTCGCCGGCTTGCCGGTCACGAGGGCGACCTGCTGGAGGAGGTCGGCGTCAAGCCCGTCGGCTTCGATGCGCATGGGCGGGTTGTCGGGTTCCTTCGGGTCGCGGTAGGTGATGTCGATACCGCCCTCGGCGTGGATGAGGGTGGGCTCGACGCGAGCCCCGGCCAGGCCGGCCAGCGGATTGCGGTCGGCCGCCCGGGTGGCGGCGGGACGGTCGGCCTTTCGGCGGAAGCTGACGTCGGCGAGGTCCGCGATAATGTCGCTGCCCTGTTGTCGGGCCGAGACGTTCCCGCGGGCCTTGGCGCGGGTGGGGTAGACCGTGCCGGTCTCGGTGGCGTCCATGCGGACGTGGAGTTCGTCGCAGCAGACGAAGCTTTCGACGGGGCCGTGCTGATCCTCCTCGGTCGGCTCGCCGTACTGGTTCATTTCGACGTCGCCGAAGAACGTCGCCTCGTCAACGAACGGCCGGGAGACTTCCTGGCCGTCGTCGGTGGCGACACGTCGGTTCAGGAAGGTGGCCTCGACGCGGCCGGACCAGGTGACCTGTTCGCCGACGGTGCGGGGATCGGCAAGTTCGACGGGTAGGTCGGCCCAGGTGGTGATGGCTTCGGAGCGGACGTAGCGCCGCATGCGCCCCGCCCCGCCAAGCAGGGCTTCCCCCGCCGAGCGGTTGAAGCGCAGCTCGCGTTGACAGAGGATCTCGTCGCCGCGGACCAGTTGCAGCAGCGCCGGCTGATCCTCGCCGCCTCGGAAGACGGCCTCCTGCTGGGGATTCTGGAAGGAGAACTCCCGGCAGACGACGCGGGCCTCGGGGTCGGTGAGAACGACCTGCCTGCCCGAACCGGCAATCCTGTAGCGGCGCCGGTTGGGCGAAGGGGTCGTGCCCTTGGGGAGAATGACCAACGGCCCGTCCCAGTAGATTTCCATGCGCCGGGAAAGGTCCTCTTCGGACTCGGCGGGCTGAGTGGCGGCCAGGCCCGTCGAGTCGGCGGCGGGTTGGGTTGCAGGGTGCGTGGCGGGAGCATCGGCCGGGGAGCGGGTGGCCGAGGCGTCAGTCAGCGCTTCGGAGGCCGGTTGTGTTTCCGGAGATTTTGTAGCGGCCGAGGCGCGGCTGTCGTCGGCTGGATGTTCCGAGGTCGCCCGACGGGCCGATTGTTTCGGCGTGGCCTTGTCGCTGTCCGGCTCGTCGGTGACTTCGTCCTGCCGCCAGGCGCGGTCCCACTCGAAGAGCAGGGCGAGGTCGTCGGCGCCGGCGAGTTTCCGCAAACCCGAGTGGACGCGGACATTCTCGTGGAACGCCGCCTGGTAGATGTTGCGTGCGGGGCGGTCCTCGGCGAGAACGGGGCGGGTCTCGGCGGCGGGTTCGTCGCCCGGCTCGGGCGTTTCGGCGAAGGTGACGCCGCTGTCGTTTTTCCCGGACCGGGGGGTCGGCCGGGTGGCCGGCAGGGGCTTCGTGAGGTCGTCTTCGTCGAGTGCCCAGGCGTCGCGGACGTCGGCGGGGCGGGTGGTGGAGTCGTTGGCCGGTTGGGTCTGCGGGGACTCCGCGGCGAGATCCTCACCTGCCGATTCCTCTGCCGGGCCGGTCGTTGCGAGGTCGGCGTCCTTCCCGGCCGGACGCGTCGGGGCTTGCGTGGCGGCGAGGGCGTCGGAGGACTCACCGGGTTCGGTCGCCGGTTGGGTAGCGGGAGGCATCGGCTGGTCCGGGGCGTCCTCGGCGGGCAGTTGGATCATGTCCATCTGCTCGGGCAGTTCCTTGACGATCATGATCTCGCCGTGGTCGATTCGGAGCTTGCGGAGTTCGCGGGGGTCTTCGTTCCATTGCAGCGTCAGGCCTCGCCCGATGAGGTCGACGGTCCGGCTCCAGAGGTAGACCTTGCTGTCGGTGCGAATTTCGAGCATGTCGCGGCTGAACTCGATGTCGTCGACCTTGATCTGGATGCACTGCTTGCGTCGCTGGTCGTACGAGCGGTGGCGGGGATGGGGGCGGTCGATGGCGTCGGTGGACTGGTCGAAGAAAATTTCGACGTTGCCTTGCATTTTCCCCTCGCGGACGTTGATGCCGTCGGCGATTTCCTCGGCCTGGATGCGGGCGCGTCGCGCCGACATGTACGCCCGCGTGCCGTTGTTCTGGCGGACCTCAGCCCGGGGGTTCTCCAGAATGTAGCTGCCGTCGTCAGCCTTGGTCCAGGAGGAGACCTTGTAGATGCCGCGGAGTTTCCCGTCGATCGTGCGGTCGTAAAACGTCACGCCGCGGACGACGCCGACTTCCGTGCCGGTCCCGCCCTGGCCGAAATGCACCGGCGGGCGGATGCGGCGGGTCTGAGGGTCGAACAGGGCGACGCCGGGCACGAAGAGCTGGTAGGTTCCGAAGGCCAGCAGCAGCAGCAGGAACGTTCCCAGCATGAGGATGAGCTTGCGCTTCATGCCGTGGCGTCCTCCCGGCCGGGGGCGGGCAGGTAACGCTGCATGACCTTCGGCCAGAGGTTGGCGCTTCGCAGGAGGTGCTCGATGAACTCCCGCACGCAGCCGGCGCCCCCGGCACGGTTGCAGACGTAGTTGACCCGCCTGCGGACTTCCTCGACCGCGTCGGCCGGACAGGCCGAGACCGCACAGTGACGCAGCACGGGCAGATCGGTCAGGTCATCGCCCATGATGGCGGTCCGCTCGGGGGACGCGCCCAGCTCGGTCAGAACCTCCCGCAGCGCCGGCAGCTTGTCCTTGCAGCCCTGGCGGACGGTGTCGACCTGGAGTTCCTCGGCCCGGCGGAGTACAAGTTCGCTCTGGCGCCCTGTGATGATCGCCAGCCGTTTGCCGAGACGCTTCCAGTATTTCATGCCGGACCCGTCGCGGACGTGGAAGTGCTTCAGTTCGTCGCCGGCGGAGCTGTAGACGATCCGCCCGTCGGTCAGTACGCCGTCGACGTCCAGGACCAGCAGGTCGAGTTGTGCGTAATCGGGTTCTGGCATGATACTGCGGCTGCCCGGGCGGCAAAGGCGTCCGGCTAATGCGGAAATCCGTAGCATCGGCGTCTCGCCGATGAGTAGCAGGGGCATCCTGCCCCTGATTCCGCTGTTCATGGACAAAATGCCCACGCCACTTGCTTGTTCGCCGGCATACACGACAAATGACAACATGGCCGAGACGGCGATGCTACTCATGGGCAAGATGCCCATGCCACTGGGTCGCTGTTCATGGGCAGGATGTCCATGCCTCGGCAATCGATGGCGGGGCGGGGGACAATCCGGGCATTATGGCTTGTTCGAGGCCGGACGGTCAAGTAAAACGGCTGTATGGATTTGATGAACCCGGACTTTCTGACGCTACTGCCCTTCCTTGCGCCCCCGCTGCTGTTGAGCCTGACGGTGCATGAGTTCGCCCACGCGCGGGTGGCCTTGGCGTTCGGGGACCCCACCGCCCTGCGAGCCGGACGCGTGACGCTCAACCCGCTGAAGCACCTCGACCCCGTCGGGACGATCGCGCTGTTCCTGGTAGGCTTCGGCTGGGCCAAGCCCGTGCCGGTCAACCCTCACCTCCTCCGCCCGCCGGGGCTGGGCAACGTCATGGTCACCGCCGCCGGGCCGATCTCGAACCTCACCCTCGCCACGCTGGCGGGGATTCTTCTCCGCGTCCTGGTGGGCACGAGCGGCTGGCACGAGGGCGGGCTTCTCAGCATGATCCAGACGGTCCTGCTGATCACCATCGGCATCAACGTGTTGCTGGCGGTGTTCAACGTCATTCCGCTCAAACCGCTCGACGGGCACCACATCCTCGGCGAGATGCTCCCGGCAGGCATGCGGAGCGGGTACGCGATGTGGCAGGCGAGGTACGGCTCGTTCGCCCTGATGATCCTGCTGTTCGGCCCGAGGCTGCTGAGCTACATGAGCGGCCGGTACGTCCAGGGGCCGATCTCCTGGCTGCTGAGCAAGAGCCAACTGCTCGCCGCCTGGCTTTTCATTCCCCACTGACCGGAGACTGCCCGGCCCGGCCGGGTCTCGCGCGACAGAGCCGAACAACGCAAGAGGACGGACCCCGCACGGATCGCACAGTTCGGCAAGATGTTCGGGCAGGATGGCAACGGCCTGATCGCGTCTCATGGGAACCTCGTTGTCCGTTATCGCAGACGGCGGACACCAGCACATAGCCTGAGTATACCCGCTGTGACCACTCGGCCAAGGCCCAGTCCCCAGTTGGACTGTGGATGTAGGTCCACGCGGTTTCTGCCCGTAGCGGTTGCCGGCCCTGCAAGCTACGTATCGAAGGTCACGTGATCGTGTGGCTTGCCGAGTTGTTCGGCGCGGTCGGCCAGAAGTTGGACGTAGGCGTCGGGGACGTGCGGGCCGGGGATGTTCAGGGACTCCGCCAGGGCGTCGATGGTCGCCTCGTCGGGGCCTTCAATTTCCACGAACGTCCCGAGCAACGGCAGCTCGTCGAGTTCG
>CAYMAP010000094.1:0-10101 GCA_964388425.1 uncultured Planctomycetaceae bacterium | reverse complement strand
TCGGCGCCCCCGACGCCGAACGCGTGCTCATTCTGATGGGCTCCGGTGCCGAAGCCGCCCACGAAGCCGTCGAACACATGGCCGCCGCCGGTGAGAAGGTCGGCCTCATCAAGGTCCGCCTGTATCGGCCCTTCAGCAACGAGCACCTGCTGGCGGCGATTCCCGATTCCTGCAAGGCCATCGCGGTTCTCGACCGCCAGAAGGAGCCCGGCTCGGCCGGCGAGCCGCTCTACCTCGACGTCGTCAACGCCTACCGCGAGGCCGGCAAGCACGACACCGCCATCGTCGGCGGTCGCTACGGCCTGTCCAGCAAGGAATTCACCCCCGCCATGGTCAAGAGCGTCCTGGAGAATCTCTCGGCCAAGACCCCGAAAAACCACTTCACCGTCGGCATTCACGACGACGTGACGAAGACCTCCCTCGACGTCGACGAGAGCTTCCACACCGAAGGCGACGACGTTGTCCGGGCACTGTTCTACGGCCTCGGCAGCGACGGGACGGTCGGCGCGAACAAGAACTCCATCAAGATCATCGGCGAGGAGACCGACAACTACGCCCAGGGCTACTTCGTCTACGACTCGAAGAAGGCCGGCGCAGTCACCGTCAGCCACCTCCGCTTCGGGCCCCGGCCCATCCGCAGCACATATCTGGTCAACAAGGCCAACTTCATCGCCTGCCACCAGTTTGTCTTCCTCGAAAAATACGACATGCTCTCCAAAGCCGTCGAGGGCGCAACGTTCCTGCTGAACACCCCCTACGATCCCAACGAGACCTGGGACCGCATGCCCAAAGAGGTCCAGCAGCAGATCATCGACAAGAAGCTGACCTTCTATGCCATCAACGCCTACGACGTCGCCCGCGCCGCCGGCATGGGCGGGCGGATCAACACGATCATGCAGACCTGCTTCTTTGCCCTTTCCGGCGTCCTGCCCAAGGACGAAGCCATCGCCAAGATCAAGGAAGCCATCAAGAAAACCTACGGCAAAAAAGGCGAGGAGATCGTCCTGAAAAACTACAAGGCCGTCGATTCCGCCCTCGCCGGGCTGGTCGAAATTTCTGTCCCCGACAAGGTCACCAGCGATCTCGCCAAGCCCCCCGTCGTCCCCGAGGAGGCCCCCGAGTTCGTCAAGACCGTCACCGCCGAGATCATGGCCGGGCGGGGCGACGGGCTGCCCGTCAGCAAAATGCCCGCCGACGGCACCTGGCCGAGCGGAACCACGCAGTGGGAGAAACGCAACATCGCCCTGGAAATCCCCGAGTGGGACCCCGAGGTCTGCATCCAGTGCGGCAAGTGCTCGCTGGTCTGTCCCCACGCGACCATCCGCCTGAAAATTTACGGCGAAGAGCACCTCGCCAAGGCCCCCGAGACCTTCAAGTCCGCCGACGCCAAGACCAAGCAGTTCGAAGGCAAGAAGGCGACCATCCAGGTCGCCCCGGAAGACTGCACCGGCTGCGGGGCGTGCGTCGAGATCTGCCCGGCCAAGAACAAACTCGAACCGGCCAAGAAGGCCATCAACATGGTCTCCCAGCCGTCTATCCGCGAGGCCGAACGCGAGAACTACGAGTTCTTCCTCACCCTGCCGGACTACGACCGCAGCGAACTGAAGCTCAACACCGTCAAGGGCTCGCAACTCTGCCGACCGCTGTTTGAGTACTCCGGCGCCTGTGCCGGCTGCGGCGAGACGGCCTACGTCAAGCTGCTGACGCAGCTGTTCGGCGACCGGCTGATCATCGGCAACGCGACCGGCTGCTCGTCGATCTACGGCGGGAACCTGCCCACCACGCCCTACACCGTCGACGACGCCGGCAGAGGCCCCGCCTGGAACAACAGCCTCTTCGAAGACGCCGCGGAGTTCAGTTACGGCTTCCGGCTGACGATGGACAAACGCACCGAGTTCGCCGTCGAACTCCTCAAGGACCTCGGCGGGCAGGTCGGCGACGATCTCCTCACCGCCATCCTCGAACAGGTCGACGCCCGCGACGAAACCGCCATCGCCGACCAGCGCAAGCACGTCGACGCCCTGAGGGGCAAGCTCGAAAGCCTCGCCAAGCAGGACGCCCGCGCACGGCAGCTTATGACCGTCGCCGACAGCCTCGTCCACAAGAGCGTCTGGGCGATGGGCGGCGACGGCTGGGCCTACGATATCGGCTACGGCGGGTTGGACCACGTCCTCGCCTCGACGCGCGACATGAACGTCATTGTCATGGACACCATGGTCTACTCCAACACCGGCGGGCAGTGCTCCAAGGCCACCCCGCGCGGCGCCGTCGCCAAGTTCGCGGCCGCCGGCAAGCCGGTCCCCAAAAAGGATCTCGGCATGATCGCCATGACCTACGGCAACATCTACGTCGCCCAGATTGCCCTCGGTGCCAACGACGCCCAGGCCGTCAAGGCCTTCGTCGAGGCCGACGGCTACCCCGGCTGCTCGCTGGTGATCTGCTACGCCCACTGCATCGCCCACGGGATCAACATGACCCTCGGGCTCGACCAGCAAAAGGCCGCCGTCCAGTCCGGCTTCTGGCCGCTGTACCGCTTCGACCCCCGGCTGGCCGAGCAGGGCAAGAACCCCCTCCAACTCGACAGCAAGGAACCGACCATCAGCTTCGAGGACTACGCCTACAACGAGACCCGCTGGAAAATGCTCGCCAAGTCCATGCCCGAGCACGCCAGGGACCTCCTCGCCAAGGCGACCCGGGACACCCAGGATCGGTGGCACCTCTACCAGCAGATGGCGGATATGCAATACGACCCCGCCCAGGCCGGCGGGTAGCCGAACGGGACCTCGCCTCCAATCTTCAAAGACAAAGCCCCGGGCATGCCCGGGGCTTTTGTTGATGGATGCAGGGCAATGTCAGGGGTCTGCGTCAGTCACGCAGTTCGACGTTCCAGTACGCCGAGTCGAGGAACTGTTTCCATGAGGCGTACTTGTCGCTGGACAGCCGGAGCGTGACGACGGGGGAGCGTTTGGGCCGGATCGGCTGGGCGATGAGTCGCATGCCCGCCTGTCCTGGGGTTCGGCCGCCTTTTTTGACGTTGCACTTGACACAGCAGCAGACGATGTTGTCCCAGTCGGCGTGTCCGCCCTGGCTGCGGGGCTGGACGTGGTCGAGGCTCAGTTCGCAGACAGGGAACTTTCGCCCGCAGTACTGGCAGCGGTTGCCGTCGCGGGCGAAGATGTTCCGCCGGTTGAATTTGACCTGGCGTTTCGGGAGGCGGTCGTAAAACAGCAGCCGAACGATCCGCGGGACCGCGATCTCGAAGCGGACGCAGTGAATCCATTCATGGCGGTGGCGTTCGTATTGGGCGCGGTACTCGCTGAGTTCGACCCAGGTGTCGAAGTCGTAGCTCTCCCAGGATTCGTCTTCGATGGAGACGATCTCGGCAATGCCGCGGAACAGCAGTGTCATTGCCCGCCGGGCCGACATGACGCGAACGGCCGCATAGTGCTTGTTGAGCACCAGCACGTGACTGTCCAGGGCCGATTGTGCGGCGGCGGTCATGGGCACCTCGCACCCGTTCGGTCTTCCGGCCTGGCTCGTCGCTCGAACCTGCCGGAAAACGATACGGTCATCCTACGCGATGTATCGCTCGAAAGGAACCCCTCGCACTATGAAGTGTTTGTGAAGATTGGGCCGTGTGCCCGCGGGTCGATCCATGCTCGCGATGCGCGATGACTATGCCACCCGTCGAGGTACGTCGGGAATCGGACTACGCCGATTCGATCTGGCCGAGTTCGAGGTGCCTCGGGCCCGCGGTGAAGGTCACCCGCGTCGAGTCGAACGCGACGACGGCGCTGTCGTCTTCGTCGACCTCAACAGCGACCTGGCCTCGGAAGGCTCGGCGGGAGAAGACGCTGGCGATCATGCACCGCCCCATCAGTCCGGTCGAGACGCGAAGGTAATGGTCCGTCCGTCCGTAGCCCAGCGGGTGCTTGTCGATCAGCGTGTCGACCTGCTGCGTGGTCGCCAGCCCGTAGTGGAGTTCCGCGCGTCGGCCGGTGATTCGACCGGTCATTGCCCCGGTGTCGAGCGTGATTTCGCCCCCGGCGTGCCAGTAGAGGTCGGCCTTTTCGGGCGAAGGGCTGTCGAGTTCGTCGAGGACCAGCAGGGCCCGGCCCTGGCCGGAGTCCGGCTGGACGATCATGACGACGTGCCGATAAAACGTCACGCCTTCGCCCAGGGCGTCCCCGGCGTGGAGGACCATCCAGCGGTGGTCTCTGTCGGCGCGTTTGGCGAGGATGTGCCCGTTGGCGTCGGGGCGGTGGTCTTCCTCGGCGATGACGACGGTGTTGTGCGCGCGGGCCTGGACTTCGTAGAACCCGCTGCGTGCGATCGAAAAATACTCGCTGCCTTCATCCGGCGGATGCCCGAGGTCCGCCAGCAGGCTCTCGCCCCCGACGATCAACTGAATGCTGTTCATGTCGCGCTGGGCGTGGCTGGTGGCGAGGTCGCCGGTTTTGGCCGAGACGTACATCCCGGGCTTGGGCCAGCGGTCGGCCATCGCCCCCCAACCGATCTGGGTGAAGACCTTGACCGGCTCCAGCGCGGGCGGCTCGACCGGCGCGGGCCGGTCCGGGCGGACCACCAGCGCGATCCCCGCCTGGGACCAGTCGGTCGTGCTGATGTCATGGGCGGCGCTGTATTCGTCCAGCCACCACGTGATCGCGGGGCAGTCAAAGTATTCGTCCAGCAGGTACAGCGCACCGTGCAGCGGCAGGCGGGTCGAGTCGCCGAAACTCGCCGTCCGCCCGCTCGGGCTGAAGTAGATCGGGAAATACGCCGTCGAGGCCATTCCGCGGTGGTGCAGCAGCTCCCGGTCATCCAGGATGCGATCGTACGCGCGCCCGAGCAGAAGAACGTACCGCAGGGCGTAGCCCCAGTAGCCGATGCCCTCGTCCCAGCCCCCTTCCTTGCCGAGGACGTCGAAAAACCGTCCCAGCCCCTCGCGGGCGGTCAGCAGGGCTCGCTGGGCCTGGTGGTCGTCGTCCGACATCGCCAACGCCGTGATCCCCACTGCCGCGTTGATCACGGTGTTCCAGTGGTTCACCGCCGAATACCACCACGCCCCCTCGTCGACGCTGGCGAGGTACGGTTCGATCACCCGCTTCCGCAAGGCCTCCAGCGCCGCGTCGCGCGCTCGTTCGTCGAGACATTCCCACAGCAGGTCCAGGCCCAGTGTGCAGCCCACGGCGGCCTCGGCCGTGCAGAGGTCCACCCGCAGGTTCGATCGGCTGGGGTCGACCCACGTACTCCAGCCGACCAGGTTGCGCAGCTCCTCGCACGCCCGGCTGCGGAACGCCTGGTGCGCGTCGATGCCGTCCGCAATCGCCAAATCCAGAATCCGGCCCTGCGCACCCCTCGCCGACGTCAGCGCAGCGTTCCATCGGCCCGACGACCACGCCGACTGCCAGTGGATCTCTTTCATCGGCGCGGACTCCAGGATCAGCGAACACCGCTTCTGGAGACGGTCGTAGTACTTCTCCCGGGGGCGGGTGCCCAGCCGATCGTTCAGTGCCTTGAGTTCGTCACGGGTTGTCAGCAAGCCGCGTTTCATGCCATGCCTTCCTCGGGCTGAATTCGTGTTGGGAAGCAACCATCCACACTACGCGCCGGAGCGGCCCAAAGCAAGCCCCCACACCACCGGCAGATCCTCGATTCGGGGTTGTTTGCAAGCTCGGAGGGCAGAGACGAATGGAGGCCACAGCGCGAGGGCAAATGCAACCGCCCGAAATCCACAGCGGAGTCACCCCATCGGATTCTTGACCGCCCCGGCCCATCGGGTAGGATGGGGCGACCATGATCGTCCTCGTCGACAACTACGACTCGTTCACCTACAACCTCGTCCAGCGGATCGGGGAGCTGGGGATCGTGCCCTTCGAGCAGATACGCGTCCACCGCAACGACGCCAAGGCCCCCCAGGCCGTCGAGACGGAGGACAAGCCCACGCACCTGATCATCTCGCCCGGTCCCGGCACGCCGGACGATGCGGGCTTGAGCTGCGACTTCATCCGCCACTTTCACGGGACGATTCCGATTCTCGGCGTCTGCCTCGGGCACCAGTGCATCGGGCAGGTCTTCGGCGGGACGGTCGTCCGCGCGGGCCGACTGATGCACGGCAAGACCAGCGATATCCGCCACGACGGACAGGGCCTGCTGGCCGACGTGCCCGACCCGTTCACCGCCACCCGCTACCACAGTCTGGTCGTCGACCCGCAGGGTCTGGACGAAGACTTCATCGAGACCGCCTGGACGACTGACCGGAACGAATTGATGGGCCTGCGAAGCAAAACCCACCCGACCGAAGGCGTGCAGTTCCACCCCGAGAGTTTTCTGACGGATGTGGGCTTCACGCTGTTGCGTAATTTTCTGAAGCAGTAGCGGCCTGCCTGCCGGAGCAGGCACGGCGCCCGGGCTTCACTTCACGCGGCGTGTAGCTCAGCCGTTCAGCGGTGAGCTAGTCGAACCGCCCCGGCTGAGAATGATGTAACAGTGGATGGTGGGTGCTTGCCTCCACGCTTTTGCTACATCCCGGCGGAAACAACCCGAGGGCGAATGAGCCCGGACCATGTCCCAGCCGACCCCGGAACACGAACGAACCGGCCTGACCCGCGGCCAGCAGCAGCGCGGCATGCGGTACACCTACGCGGCCGCGTCATCGCTGATGGTCTACGTCATGCTGCTGCAGGGGGCGGCCATCGGCGCGCTGTTCATCAAGGCCATCGGCGGGACGGATTTCCAGGCGATGCTCATCGGCTCGATGATCCAGCTCGTCCGGTGGATTCAGATTCCCACGTCGCTGCACGTTCCCCCCCGCCGGGCCAAGCCCTACATGCTCCGGCTGATGCTGCTGGCGGGGCTGGTGCTGGGGGCGGCGTTTCTCGTCCCGGCCGTGCTGCCGGATGGTCCCGGTTCGGCGTGGGTGGTGCTGGGGCTGGTGTTCCTCGGCGGGCTGCTGCACCTCTCCGGCGGGTCGTTCTGGATGTCCATGCTGCACGACTTCGTTCCCCCGGACCGGCGGGGGCGGTTCTTCGGAAAGCTCCGCGCGAGCTGGAGTACCGTCAGCTTTCTTGTCATCCTCGCGGCGGGCTGGTTTTTCGGACGCGACCCGGCGGTGTGGCAGTATCAGGTCGTCCTGTGTTTCGGTGCGGTCATGCTGCTGGTCGGTCGCTGGCTGATCGGGCGAATGCCCGCGGGCAGGACCTTCCAGGGCGAGCGGGAGTTCGGCGACTGGAAGCAGTACGTCCGCGGCCTGTTCCGCCAGCCTGAGCTGATCCTGTTCATGGGCTACTACGCGGTGCTGGGATTCTGCTTCGGGTTCCTCGAACAACCCCTCGTGCTGTACATGGAGCGTCGCGGGTTTCCGACGGACGACAATATCCTGGTGTTCAACTGCAAGATGCTGGGCATGATCCTGACGTTCCTGGCCTGCGGATCGCTGGTCGACCGGATCGGGACCAAGCGGGTGTTTCTGGCGTCGCATGTGCTGATCTGCGGGTTGTGCTTCGCGGTCGTCGGGGTGGGCTGGCTGCCGTTCGAGCAGGCCCGCTGGCTCATGCCCGTCGCGCTGGTGCTCAGCGGGGCGACGTTCGCTTCCTCGTCGCTGGCGTGTACGGCCCAGTTGTTCTTCCTGATCCCCGACCACGGGCGAGCGTTCTACCTCAGCCTGGCCAACATCATGACGCTGAGCGTCCGCAGCCTCTCGCCACTGCTGGTCGGGCTGCTGCTGGACGTCGTACCGGCTGACTGGTCGTTCGGTGTCGGGGGCGCGACGCTGGACCTCTTCCAACTGCTGCTTTGCCTGGCGGGGCTGGTAATGCTCGCCGCCATCGTGCTGCTCGGGCTGGTCCGCGACGTACACCTCAGGAGGCTCGGGGAGAAACCGATCGCGGAGCAGGCGCGGGAACCGTCCTGAAGCGGCTACGAGAAATACCCGCCGTAGTGCGGCGGGCGCTCGGGCCGATCCGATTCGTCCGCTTCGTCCTGCCCGGCGAGACGGGAGACGTGATCGCCCAGCCCCTCGAGCCGGGCAGACATGCCCTCGATGCGTCGGCGAAGGTCGAGAACGACCTCGTTGAGGTCCGCGAGGGTCTGCTCCTGGAAGGCGAGCTTTTCTTCCAGGCGGGTGATGCGGGTTTCCGGATCGGTCATGCCTCGCCGTCCAGTTCGCCGATGTCCTCGTTCCACAGGTCGGGGTTCTCCCGGATGAACCGCTCCATCATCTCGACGCATTCGGGCAGATCGAGGTCGACGACCTCTACGCCGTGGGATTCCATGAACGCTTTGGCTCCGGGAAAGGTCCGCGACTCGCCGGCGACGACTTTGGGGATGCCGAACTGGACGACGGCTCCGGCGCAGAGGTAGCAGGGCATGAGGGTGGAGTACAGGACGGTCTGGCCGTACCGTCCGACCCGCCCGGCGTTTTTGAGGCAGTCGATCTCCGCGTGCGTCACGGGGCAGCCCTGCTGGACCCGTCGGTTATGGCCCCGGCCGATGACCTCCCCGCCGCGGACCAGCACCGAGCCGATGGGGATCCCGCCCTCAGTCTGACCGTCCCGGGCCTCGTCGATCGCCGCCTGCATGAATGCGTCCATCCTTGCGTCCTTTCTGACTGACAAACGGGTGTCGCCGAAGCACAGGCTACTGCAAAATCCTGCAAAAGCAAGCCGGTGTTCCCTCTCTGGCAGGGCTTTGGGCTGGGTGGACGAGTAGCGGCGCGGGTCTTTATGAAGACGCCTCCCTCAGAACTGCCAAGAACACGCTGGGAGGACCATTTTGGGGACGTAACTCTATTCTTTGCGTTGACGAATCGCCCTGCTTTTTCGTTCCGTCGACTTTTGAGGGGCGCATCTATGAAAGGTTCGTTAAGATGTCACGGAAGGGGTTGACCGCGGAAATATCCCGGTTAGAATCGCGTGTGCTTGTCGGCGGTGTGTGCCGCCGGGCCGGGATGCTCACCCGGTTGGTACTGATCTACTGCTCAATCTGACGAACAACTGTCCGCCTGATCGGTCTGTCCGCGCGCCGTCCCCAGCGAGGGGCGAGGTCGATTCGGTCCGGCGGGACGTCCCGGGCTCACGGGACGAGAGGAGACCCATCATGCAACGCGCTCATTGCACACTGATTCTGTCACTGCTGGTTCTGGCTTCGCTGGCTTGGGCGGACATTACATTCGACAGCCAGGAGAGAATCAAATTCTCCTTCATCGATTACGGCGATGTCATCGTCGAACTGGACAACAACACCCCTCTTCATCGGGACAACATCCTCAAATTTGTTGATACCAGTCTGTACAACGGGACGATCATCCACCGCCGGGAGCACTGGGCGGACGACAGGGGCGTGATACAGGGCGGCGGCTTTGTTCTGTCACCAAAACCCGACTACTATTTTGCCCAACTTCCCGAAGACTTCGGAACCGTGCCACTGGAAGCGGACCAGGGCGGATCGAACGTCCACATGACGCTCGGAGCCGCCAGGACGAGTGATCCGGACAGCGCGACGAGCCAGTGGTATTTCAACATCGGAGATAACTCCTCGGCGTTCGATCCCTCGGCCCAATCGGACGGGTATACGGTCTTCGGCAAAGTCGTCGAGGGGCGTGCGAACCTGATGAATATCTGGAATCTCCAGCCTTGGCAGTTCGATCAGGATTGGTTCGGCTGGGTTCCGCTGAGCGATGCCTTCGACAATACTCGGGCCGTCACGAATGAGGACTTCGTCCGGCTGGAGTCGGTCACCCGCATGCCGCAGGAGATATCGGTCAATACGAGTGGAGCTGCCACGCTGGCGGCCGGCAGCGGAGCGGCGGGGAGCGTGGCTCTGTACATTGATGAACTCAATGGCTCGGGAACCTTGACGAACGACTTCTCACTGTTGTTTCACGAGGAACTGGGTAACTTCGGCCTCACCGGCGATGATATGACCTTCCAGACCGCAGCCCTGGAGGAATGGTGGATGATGTGGGATGTCGACTATGTGGGCGACCCGGACCAAGACGGGATGTATACCCTAACGTTCGTGTATGACGAAGACCTGCTGGGCACGGGCGTCGACGAGCATGAACTGGCGATCTATCACCGGGTCGACGACGAGTGGATCGAA
>CAYMAP010000093.1:0-10165 GCA_964388425.1 uncultured Planctomycetaceae bacterium | reverse complement strand
CAAAACGCTCTTCGAGTCGTGAACGGCTGAGTCCCACGTTTCAGACGAAGGCTGCAGGCGATTTCGACATGACCGCACTGACGATTCACGATCTCGGACGAGCGGGGTACGGGCAGACGCTGGCATTGCAGCGCCGGCTTGTCGAGCAGGTCAAGGACCGTCCGGAGGAAGCCCACCTGCTGCTGGTCGAGCACGACCCGGCGGTCATCACGCTCGGACGGCGGGGACAGCGGAGCGACATCCTCGCCGGCGACGCGGAACTCGCCCGGCGTGGCATCGAGATCCACGAATCCTCCCGCGGCGGGCTGGTGACGTGGCACGGCCCGGGGCAACTGGTGGCCTACCCGATCGTCCCCCTCGGCCGACGGGGCCGGGACGTCCGCGGGCATGTGGCCAACCTCGAACAGACCGTCCTGGGGGTGCTGGGCGAGTTCGGCATCGCCGGGCGTCGGCGCGAGGGGCTGATCGGCGTCTGGGTGGACAGCCCCGGAGCGAACCCGCAGCCGAGGAAGGTCGCCGCCGTCGGGGTCGCCGTGCATCGGTGGGTCAGTTACCACGGTGTGGCGCTGAACGTCTGTGCGGACCTGTCCGCCTTCGACCTGATCAACCCCTGCGGGCTGGGTGCGGGATCGGCCACGAGCCTGGGCGAACTGCTGGGCCGGGACGTCCCCGTCGAGGACGTCAAGCCGATCTTCGTCCGGCAGTTCGAGAGAGTCTTCGCGATGTCAGCTTAGTGCGGCAGCCCCCCTTCCGGCCTTGGCGGAAATCATACCCATGCTTCGCCCCGGACATGCCCGGGGCTCTGTTTTCTGGCACGCAGCGGATACCGGGTGGAGGAAGCACCACCCGCATTCAGTTCAACGGCCGCCGGCAGCCGTTTTTTCGTTCCGTCGTCCGCGCCACCATTCCCGCCAGCCTTCGACGACGACCTGCTTCTGCTTCGCGCCGGCCTCGAGGTCGTATCGTCCGTCCCGCCCGGTGAGGTTGCATAACGCCCCGCAGACCCGTCGGCGGGTCAGGTCGTCAGCGTGGTCCAGTGCCTGGACCAGCGCCTCCAGCACAGGCTTGGGGAGGGCCTCGAACTGTACGCAACCCAGCACCCGGGCGGCAATGGCGCGGACGCGAGGGTCGGGGTCGCCCAGCCGCTTCACCAGCGTTTCGATGCTGCCGGTCGCACCGGCGACGCGGGCGAGCTGCTCCGCCGACGTCGCGCGGACGCGCGGGTCGTCGCTACCCAGCCCGAGTGTCAGCAGATCCTCCGACGCCGATCGACGGAACGCCAGGTATCCCAGCAGTGCGTAGCTGGTAAAGCGGGGCTGGTCGAGTTGTTTTGCCCGTTCGAGAATCGCGCGGTCCAGGGCGTCGTCCCGCTGCTTCGGGCCGTGATAGGCGACGTAGACGCGTACGGCTGGGTCGTCGAGCAGTTTTTCCAAGGCGGTTGCGGCGCGGGGGTCACGGAGGTCGGCGACGACGACGGTCAGCCAGGCCCGCGCGAAGGGGGGTCGGTTCTTCTGCGAGCCGGCCTCGATGAGCGCCGGCAGAATGGGTTTGCCGATTGTCACGGCCGTGCGGTGGGCGTCGCGGGCGGCGAAGGCCGACCGGTTGAATTGTTCCAGCAGTTGCTTCGTGAACGTCTCACGCTGCTCGCCCGAGAGCGTCGCGAAATCCGGCGGGGCAACCGTTGTGGTCAGCAGATTGCTCTTGAGCAGCGTGGGGCGTCCGCCGGCTTCGAGGACGACGCAGAGCATCAGCGCGACCGGTCCGGGCTGGAAAACGTCGCGCAGCGTCCCGGCGGGCTGTTGATCCGGCTGTTGCCCCTGTCGATAAGCGTCGAGAAACGTCGTCGAGCGCTCTTTGCGATAGAGCGTGACGTTCCCGAGATCGAACCGGGCCAGGGGGAAGGTCGCTCCAGCGGGCATGCGATCGGGCAAGGGGCCGGTTTCGCCGGCGACGGTCAGCCGCTGCGTGAAAAATTGCTTCGGCCCCTGCTGGACGATTGCGAAGGCAAAGGGTTCTTCGCCGCCGGTCCGCTCGACCGGGGCGCTGCCGATGTTGCGCAAGGCCGCGCGGATGCGACACGAGCGTCGCGCGACGACCGGGCCGGCCAGGTCGGCCGACAGTTGCAGCCCCGCCCGGGCAGGGCCCCACGACCGTTCGGGTCCGTCGGCAGCGACAGGCAGGCAGAGGCAGACCAGCACTGCCCAGGCCCACAGGATCCGCAGGATCGGTGATCGAACATGCACGTGCGCCTCGCGGAGAGTGACCGAACCGCACGGACCGGCCTGCCGCGATACCCTCGCCGGCCGATTGCGTGTTTCATAGTGGGTCGGGGTGGGTCGGGCAAAAGGTTTATTTCGCGGCCATGAGTTCCTCGACCTGTCGGGCCGCTTCGCGCTTGCCCATCTGTCGGACGCGCTGCAACGCCGCACGCGTCTTGTCCCGCAGACGGAGCGACCCTTCGCGCCGTTCCATCTGATAGACGCTCTGCCCGGAAACGCCCATGAGCATGCCGAGTTGCTGCTGGGTCAGGTCCAGTTTTTCTCGTAGTTTGCGGACCATGTTGCCCGTGACGCGCATTTTCTGGAGATCTTCCCGGCTGGGGATGCTGACGTCGGTCTGGCGTTTGACCTGGGTTTTCACCAGCCGATTTTCGCGCTCGAGGTCGCCGACCCGCTTCTTGAGGTCAGCGTTGTTTTTCTTCAACCAGACGACATCTTTGCGTAATTTGTTCATTTCCTTGCGCATCTCGCGTCGGCAGACGCGGGCGATTTCTTCGCGTAGAACGGCGGCAATATTCGGCATGAAGTTCTCCTGTAGGTTTTTCTGCGAACCCAGTATTCGCCTGTTTCGAAGCCCGGTATTCTATACAGGGTGTATCGGCAAGTAAAGCGGTTTTTTTTGAGGGTCCAGCGATTAGCGATTTGGGGACACGCCCGCCTCGACACAAGTTGGTCGTTGACATGACCGGCGCGGGATTTTACACTGACCCTCCCGCATCATGGTTCGGGAACGACAGGACCGTCGGCCGCATGAGGCGGGACGTGAAAACAGCTTCCACCACACCCCCTACAACGACGGAGTATGATTCCATGGCTGAGAAAAGCAAGTTTGTCTATTTCTTCGGCGGCGGCAAGAGCGAAGGCAAAGCCTCCATGAAAGAACTGCTGGGCGGCAAGGGCGCGAACCTCGCCGAGATGTCCAGCCTGGGCCTGCCCGTCCCGCCGGGCTTTACGATCACGACCGAGGTCTGCGACCTGTTCTACAAACTCGGCCGAAAGTACCCGGCGGGGCTGGACAAGCAGATCACCGACAACATCAAGAAGGTCGAAAAGGCCACGGGCAAGACGTTCGGGAAAGGATCGAACCCGCTGCTGGTTTCCGTCCGTTCCGGGGCGGCGGTTTCCATGCCGGGCATGATGGACACGGTGCTGAACCTCGGCCTCAACGACCAGACGCTGCAGGCGATGATCGACCTGACGGGCAACGAGCGGTTCGTCTGGGACTCCTACCGCCGGTTCATGCAGATGTTCGGGGACGTGGTGCTGGGCATCGAGCATCATGATTTCGAAGAAGCGCTCGAAGCGGTCAAAAAGAAGAATCAGGCCGACCTCGACACCGACCTGGACATCGACGGTCTCAAGCAGGTCGTCGAGGCGTACAAGAAAGTCTACAAGAGGAACAACAAGACCTTCCCACAGGACGCCCGCAAGCAGCTCCAGGCGTCGATCGACGCGGTGTTCGGTAGCTGGAACAACCCGCGCGCGATCAAGTACCGGCAGATCAACGACATTCGCGGGTTGCTCGGCACGGCCGTCAATGTTCAGACGATGGTCTTCGGCAACATGGGCAACGACAGCGCGACGGGCGTGGCCTTCACGCGTGACCCGTCGACCGGCGAGCACAAGTATTTCTACGGCGAGTACCTCGTCAACGCCCAGGGCGAGGACGTCGTGGCGGGCATCCGCACGCCACAGCAACTGACCACGGCCGGCTCGAAGGAGTGGGCCAAGGCTGCCGATATCGATGAGGCCACCCGCAAGGATAAGTTTCCCTCGCTGCAGGAGCGTATGCCCAAGGCCTTCAAGGAACTCGACGCGATCCGCGTGAAGCTCGAGAAGCATTACAAGGACATGCAGGACGTGGAGTTCACGATTGAGGACGGCAAGCTGTACATGCTGCAGACGCGGACGGGCAAGCGGACGGCCGCAGCCGCGGTGAAGATCGCGGTGGACATGATGAAGGAAAAACTCATCGACGAGAAAACCGCCGTCTGTCGCGTCGAGCCGGGCCAGCTCGACCAGCTCCTCCACCCGGTCTTCGACTCGGCCTCGGAGTCCAAGGCCAAGCAGGTCGCCAAGGGCCTGAACGCCTCGCCCGGCGCGGCGACGGGTCAGGTCGTCTTCAACGCCGACCTCGCCGAGGAATGGGCCGCCGAGGGCAAGGACGTGATCCTCTGCCGTATCGAGACCAGCCCGGAAGACATCGGCGGGATGCACGTGGCTAAGGGTATCCTCACCAGCCGGGGCGGGATGACCTCCCACGCGGCGGTGGTCGCCCGCGGGATGGGCACCTGCTGTGTGGCCGGCTGCGGCGATGCCGTGATCGACTACAAAGCCAAGAAAATGTCCGTCAACGGCACGACCCTCAAGCAGGGCGACTGGATCAGCCTCAACGGTTCGACCGGCGTGGTCTACGCCGGCAAGATCGACACGATCGACCCGGCCCTGACCGGCCCGTTCGGGACGATCATGACACTCGCCGACAAGCACCGCACCCTCGGCGTCCGCACCAACGCCGACACGCCCCACGACACCGAGGTGGCTGTGAAGTTCGGGGCCGAGGGCATCGGCCTGACGCGGACCGAGCACATGTTCTTCGAGGGCGACCGCATCGTCTCGATGCGGAAGATGATCCTCGCCGAGGACGAGGAAGGCCGACGCAAGGCCCTCAAGGAACTCCTGCCGCTGCAGAAGAAGGATTTCAAGGGCATCTTCAAGGCCCTGAAGGGTCGCCCCGCGACGATCCGCTTCCTCGACCCGCCGCTGCACGAGTTCGTCCCGCACGACTCCGCCGGCCAGGCCGCGATGGCCAAGGCCATGGGCGTCAGCCCCAAGACGATCAAGGACAAGGTCGAAAGCCTCCACGAGTTCAACCCGATGCTCGGGCACCGCGGCTGCCGGCTGGGGATTTACTATCCGGCGATTACGGAAATGCAGGCCCAGGCGGTGATCGAGGCGGCCTACGAAGTCTCCGGCGCCAAGCCGGAAATCATGATCCCGCTGGTCGGGAACGTCAAGGAACTGGCCCACCAGAAGGCCCTGGTCGAGCAGGTCTACGAAGACGTGAAAAAGAAGAAGAAACGTCCGCTGAGCTACCTGAAGATCGGGACGATGATCGAGGTACCCCGCGGCGCCCTGACGGCCGACGAGGTCGCCGAGGAAGCGGAGTTCTTCAGCTTTGGCACGAATGACCTGACGCAGATGGGCTGCGGCTTCAGCCGGGACGACGCGGGCAAGTTCCTCAGTCAGTACGTCGAGATGGGCATCTACGAGAACGACCCGTTCCAGGTGCTGGACCGCGACGGCGTGGGCGAGCTCGTCCGCATCGCCGTCGAGAAGGGCCGCGAGGCCCGCCCGGACATCAAGCTGGGTATCTGCGGGGAGCACGGCGGGGACCCGTCGAGCGTGGAGTTCTGCCACATGGTCGGGCTGGACTACGTTTCCTGCAGCCCGTACCGCGTGCCGATCGCGCGCCTCGCCGCCGCCCAGGCCGCCCTGAACCACCCGAAAAAGGCGGCGACGAAGTCTTCGAAGAAGAAGTCGACCCGCAAGCGGGCGAAGAAGTAAACTTGGCCTCTACCGTCGAGTGATCACCGGGCGGTGTCGGGCGTAACAGCCCGGCACCGCTTTTTTGCTGGTGTGCCGATCCCGTGCCCTGCAACGGCGAGGTCAGTTATGGGCGGCGAGGGCTTTGTCCAGCGCGCTGCGGTAGGGCTGTTCGTCCTGTTCGTTGACCCAGCGCTGGAGTTCGTGTCCGTTCTCGAACAGCACGACGGTGGGGATTGTCTGTGCGTTCCAGGACGTGGCCAGTTGCCGGGCGTCGTCGACGTTGACGGCCAGGAAGGATACGTCGCCTTCGTAGTCGTCGGCGAGGTTCTCGAACGTCGGCGCGAACTGTCTGCAGTGCCCGCACCAGGGGGCGTAGAACTTCACCAGGGCCAGTCCCCGGCCCGTGTAGCGTTGCATATCGTCCGAAGTTGTCAGATGGACCAGAGTGTCATGCATGTTGTGATCTCCCGTTGCATGGTATGCCCGGGATTGTCTGAACTGGGATTCTTGGCGTGGTTCCCCGGATTGTCTGCCCCTGTTTTCCTCTTGCTCCCGACAGGACGGGTCTGTTACGATTGTATTAGCATCACCGATCCTCCAATACGCCCGGCCGTTTGATGAAAGGAGTGGCATCATGGGATTCATGGATACGGTTCGCGACAAGATCGATTCGTTTCAGAGCGGGGACAAGATGCAGTATCTGCTGGCGGGGGCGTTGGTACTGATTATCGCCATTTCGCTGATTTCCGTGATTGTCTCCGCGACGGACAGCGGCCCGCAAAACCAGGGGCCTCGGGAAAACAAGTATTACTGCCTGGAGACGGGCAAGGAATTCACCCTCGATCCAGAGGACATGACCGACGAAATGATGATGGTCGATCCGATGATGGGGCTTGTCAAGTCGCCCTACACGGACAAAAAGACCGGCTATGCGATGACCCGCTGCCCGAACTGCGAGAAGTATTACGTGCCCGAGTACGTCAAGGAAGCCTACAAACAAAATCCGGAAGGTCCGATCATGGGGCCCATGATGGATCCCGCCCAGATGAACGAGACGGTCTGTCCGCACTGCGGAACGAATCTTCACGAATACTACCGGAAGAAGGCCCGAGAGCGTCGGAAATGATGTCCGGCCGTAGAGATCCACCTTGACGCCCCGGGTCGTTGGCTCGGGGCGTTTTCTTGGTGGGCGACGGGGGAATTGTCAAGATCTGGTTAAATCTCCAATAACCCATCGCAACCGACCGCGTAAGCTGGTATGGTCATGCTCCGCTCTTTGATTCGCAAAACGGTCCCCCTACCCATGACCAAGGAGTATTCACCATGGCTGAACAGACCCCCGAGATGCCGAACATGCCCGAAGACCAGGCCCGCGAACAGACCGGCCAGCAGCGCGTGCAGCTTCGCATCGACGAACGCGACCTGACCACCTCCTACGCCAATGCCTTCCGCACCAACGGGACGGCTGAGGAAGTCATGCTGGACTTCGGCTTCAACCAGATGCTGCCCGCCCAGCAGGGGCAACAGCAGACCGAAGGTCAGGACCAGACTCCGCAGATCCTCTTCAAGATCAACAACCGGATCATTATGAACTACTACACCGCCAAACGGATGGCCATTACCCTCAGTCAGCTCATCCGCCGGCATGAGCAGCAGTTCGGCGAGCTGGAACTGGACGTCAGCAAGCGGACCCAGACCTCCCAGCAGGGCTGATTCTTCGTTTCACGCACCCCCCAGCGCGGTCGGGCAACCCCGGCCGCGTTTCGCTTTGCGGTCTGCCAGGCACGGCACGCCTTGACCGTTCGGGCACGCTGCCGTAGACTCGAAAACAGCCGACCCGTCGGCCCGGTAGGGTGTCCGAGTGGTTGAAGGAACCGGTCTTGAAAACCGGCGTGCCCGCAAGGGTACCGTGGGTTCGAATCCCACCCCTACCGCTTGCGAAACGACGTGTAGCTGAGGGCGTCTCGCTCAGCCGCCTCGGCTGAGAGGTCAGCGTGGGTGCAAGCACCCACCCTCCAGGCCGTGTAGCTCAGCCGTCCAGCCTAACCAGTCGCCGGGCGTAGGCTCGGAAGTCGTTCTCGAACGCCGCCAGGTCGTCGTGGATGTAGTTGCGGAAGATCGGCTTGCCCACCGCACGGTGCCATCGCATCCCTCGGAGTCCTTTTGCCTTCTCCGGCACGCGCTCGGCGAGTCTCCCTGAGCGGGCGTCGCCGAAGAGTGTCCGCCATTTCGAGCGGTACGCCGGGCTGTTTCGCAGGAAGTGCATCAGGGCGTAGAGCTGACCGTAATAGCTCAGGGTCGCCCGCTGGCCTTTCCGGGCGAGGTCGAGGGTAGTTGCCGAGAGCAGCGTCGGCATATCCAGCCAGTGCCCGTGGATGATGCCCTCCCGCAGATCGTTCAGGCGGGCGATGTTTTTCTCGGGCGTGAACCGGACGCGGCGGTTCTGGACCACGAAGGCCTCGGCGGTAGTGGCCAGGCCCTCCTCCGCCCAGAGCGGCAGCGGAGCTTCCAGTTGATGGTGCAGCACCTGGTGCATGCCCTCGTGGGAGGCCACCGCGAACGTCGCCGTCCGCCCGATGTCCCAGCAGACTATGACGCCCTCGACGGTGTAGGCCCCGTTTTCGATCATCAGCGAAGGAGCCGAATGCCGTCCGAATCGGCTGTCCGTCAGCGCTGCCCACTCCCGCCTCGTGCCCAGCATGTAGACCGTCATCCGCTCGCCCGGGGCGTTCTCCAGCCCGGTCAGACGCAGCGTGTTGGCGTGGGAGGCTTCCAGGAAACCGGGCAGGAGCTCCTGCCGATCGGGGTCCAGCAGGGTCGTGTAGATGTGGTAGTGGGTGGTCGTGATGGCCTTGCCCTCCGCGTATCCCGTCGACCAGGGCCTGGACGTGCTGGGAACCGACAGACCCGCGCCCGGGGGAGACGGAACAGTCGGCCCGCCGCAGGCGACCAGCACCGCCGGGGCCAGCACCAGCACGCATCGGGATAGCTTTCGGGGGGGAACCATACCTGAAATTATAGCTGGCAACACCGGGGCAATGCGAGGTAGGATTTCACACCGGAACCACCCCTGCCGACAATCGGCCCCGATACCGGGAGGATGAGCATGAACGCCACACGACGAACCGTAGAGATCCTGTTGGGGCTTGTGCTGCTATCGGCCGGGCCGGCACGCCCCGACCAGCTTCCTCTGCAGCAACGCCTCCCCGCCGACACCCAGCTCTACGCCTACTGGGCCGGTCGAAGCCTCACCTTCGACGGGTCCATGGTCGGGCAGATGATCCAGCAGGGACGCCTTCGGCACCTGACCCGGAACATCCGCGACCAGCTTCTGACGGACGTACCGGCCGATCGGCGGGCGAAGATCGAGCGACTCTGGAACATGCTTGCGATCGGCTGGCAGCACCCGATGGCCGTGGCCGTCAGCGGCGTCAGCCCGCGGTCCAAGCCCTCGCTCCTCCTCCTGGTCGACCTCGGCAAGGACCGGGCCGACTTCGCCAGACATCTCGACGGGCTGCTGGGCCAATTCGCCAAACAGGCCGGCAAACCCCTCCAGAAAACCCAGCTCGGCAAGCACAGCCTCGCCGTCCTTCAGGACGCCCCGCCGACCTACGTCGGCCTGGCGGGGAACCTGCTGGTCCTCGCCGTCGGGGACGGGCTCAACCGCCTCGACCTCGACGGTAAACCCGGCCGAGGGCTGGCGGGCAACCAGCGGTTCCTCAACGCGATGAAGCAGGTCTCCGGCAAGGGCGTTCAATTCGCCTGCTACGCCGACCTCGACGGGCTGATTACCGGCCTGGCCGGCCCGCAGACCACGAACGGCCAGACCCAACCCGGATCGCCCCGCGCCCCGCTCAACGACCTCGGGCTGGGCGAGATCCAGTCCTTCGCAGGCACGGTCCGCACCGTCGAGAAAGGCATGCTTACGACCCTCCGTTTGAACGTTCCGGCGCCGCATGCCGGACTGCTCGCGCCCCTGGCCGGTCCGACATCCCTGACCGACAAGGATCTCGCCGAACTGCCCGCCGATGCGAACTTCATCGTGGCGATCAAGAACGACCCCCACAAACTCTTCGACGATCTCCTTGACGTCCTTCGGAGCACGGCCCCGCCCCTGGCCGACGAACTGGAAACGGAATTTCTGCCCGAATTCCGGGAGAACCTCGGCTGCGACCTCCGCAAGGACCTGCTGGCCTCGTTGGGTCCGACGTTCCGCCTGTTCACCGCACCCAGCCACGGCGGACCTCTCCTCAGCGCCCTGCTCACCGCCGACGTACGCGACGAAAAACGACTCCGCGCCGCACTGGCCAACGTCCGCAAGGCCCTGCCCGGGCAGG